>CAYNZA010000019.1:0-37154 GCA_964401595.1 uncultured Desulfomonile sp. | reverse complement strand
TTGTTCAAGGAGATTGAGGCGGCAAAAAAATAGACCGACACCGATGACATGGGATGTTGAATTGGGTACGGAGAGGGTAGCAGAGCCATGACTTCACAAAGAACAGCGGACATTATCAGTGGAATTTTTCTTGCCATAATTGGGATGGTCATTGTTTTTGCAGCTTTTCAGATTAAATCCGTATTTGGAGAGAGGCTTCCCCCGAGGACCCTACCCCTAATGCTTGGTTCCATCACTATTGTTACTGGAATTTTGCTAAGCGTGCGAGCCTACTTTTTTAAAGGTCAGGAAATGTTTGTTGAATGGCCGGATCGGGAAGGGTGGGCTCGCCTCATCGTAACCATGGTTTTTCTTACAGGCTACCTCATGCTGATAGAAATTCTGGGAATTTCAGTGGCCAGTTTTATATTTTCGTTTTCCCTGATTTACTATCTGGATGGCAGAATTTTGAGGGCCCTGTGTGTCAGCGCTCCTACTGCAATAGCAATACAGTTACTTTTTGTAAAATTCCTTCAACTTTCATTTCCTCCCGCTTTTTGGGATCAACATTAGGAAGCGGTCCATGGGGTGGATATCGGCATGAATTTTTCCTTGGAATATTTAGTTCAGGGGTTTGCATCTGCCTTAGGGGCCGGTAATCTATTTTGGGCCTTTTTGGGATGCACCATCGGGACTTTGGTAGGGGTGCTCCCAGGTATAGGACCATCGTCGGCGATAGCCATCCTTATTCCACTAACTACCATGCTGTCGCCCACTTCGGCCATCATAATGATGGCTGCCATTTATTACGGCGCCATGTATGGTGGATCGACCACGGCCATAGTGGTGAACATTCCGGGGGAAGCCTCATCTGTTCCCACTGCCCTCGACGGATATGAATTGGCAAAGCAGGGCAAGGCGGGGCCCGCGCTTGCAATCTCGGCCATTTCTTCATTCGTTGCTGGAACTCTAAGCCTGGTCGGGCTGACTTTTTTTGCTCCAGTGTTGTCGGAATTTGCCTTGATGTTTGGCCCGCCGGAATATTTTGCTTTGATGTTCATGGGGCTCAGCCTTGTCATAAGCCTCTCCGGTCAGGCTCTTCTCAAAGGTATGATAGGAGCCTGCATAGGTCTGGTGATTTCCTTGATAGGGCAGAACCCGGTGACCGGAGCTGCAAGGCTGACTTTTGGAATTCCGGAGTTGATGGCCGGGGTAAATTTTATCAGTGTAATCATCGGCCTGTTTGCTTTGGGAGAAGTGTTCTCAAATGTTGAGAAGAAGATCGCTCTTATTCTGGACAAGAAAAAAATCGATTGGATGCCCAGTATGGCGGACATCAGACGTTGCTGGGGAGCGATGATCCGGTCGAGTTTCGTAGGTTTTTTTATGGGGCTTTTGCCCGGGTGCGCTCCAGCGGTAACGACCTTCGTAGCTTACGATATTGAACGAAGGGTTTCCAAGCATCCTGAGCAATTCGGGAAAGGCGCCCTGGAAGGAGTGGCGGCCCCGGAAGGCGCCAATAACGCGACGTGCAGTGGCGGATTTGTGCCTCTTTTCGCCTTTGGTCTACCGACAGGCCCTGCTTTGGCGGTTCTGCTTGGTGGGTTCATGATGTATGGTTTACAGCCGGGTCCACTATTGTTCAAGGAACAGCCGGAGTTCGTATGGGCAGTCATAGCAAGTATGTACATAGGCAATGTGATGTGCCTGGTTCTAAATCTCCCTCTGGTAGGAATGTGGGCCAGGATCGCCCTGATTCCTTTTCCTGTGCTCGGACCGCTGATCATAATTTTTTCAATAATTGGGGCCTATTCGATCAGGTTCCTGATGTTTGACGTCTGGGTGGCTTTAATTTTTGGGATCGTGGGCTACCTGATGCGTAAACTTAAATTTCCTCTGGCCCCAATGGTTTTGGCTACTGTTTTAGCCCAAATGCTTGAAACATCGCTATCTCAGTCGTTGGTCATTTCACGGGGATCTGCGAGCATCTTCTTCACACGCCCAATAGCGGCCGTTTTCATGGCGCTGGCTTTCATGAGCATCATCCGTGGCTTCTGGGTTCAACTAAAATACAGGAGGCCGGAAGCGTTAGTTGAGAGTGACGACTAGACAAACAGTCTGAAGGAAGTTCTGAATTGTCAACTTCAGGGACTAATTAAAATTATCAGAGATTTAACAAGTCATTTACATCTTCTCGGAAAAATCCGTTCGTTTCCTGAATCCAACTGAGGATAATCACTAGGAAACGAGCGGATTTCTTTTCGATTTCATCCTTTCATTCGAAGATACCATTTAGTTATTTCTTCGACCATTGCGGGAACGATGGCAAGACCGATCACAACCTGCCATTCTGTCCAACTTAGCGGTTGGGTGTTAAAGATGGGGTTCAGGAAGGGAATGATCACCGTCATCACGAGAAGTGTCACGGACAGAGCGACCGCATAAACCATATAGGTGTTGGAAAACGGGCCTATCTCAAAAATGGAGAGTCTTTCAGACCTGACGGTAAAGGCTCGGAAAAGCTCGCATAAAGAAAGAGTGACAAAAGCCATTGTCTCGGCGGTCTGAATGTTTACACCGGTCCAGTCATGATGGAAGGCGAATGACAGCGCATTGACATTGACAGGAATTGAGCCTGAAGCCTGAAGTGTCCAGATGAGACCTACGGCAAAAGCTCCTAATGTGGCCCCTGTCTGGGCGATTGCCTGGACTAAGATTCCCAGGCGCATAGGACCGTGGATAATTGGTTCTGTTTTTGGTCGTGGCGGACGTTTCATCACGTCCGGGTCACCCTTTTCCATCGCCAAAGCAAGCGCTGGGGCGCCGTCCGTGACCATGTTCAGCCATAGGAGCTGGATAGCGGTTAGTGGGCTAGGTAAAGCAAATAGTGTCGGTATGAAGATTATCAATATTTCGGCGACATTGGATGAAAGCAGAAAGAATACGAATTTTCTGATGTTGGCATAAATAATTCGGCCCTGCTCAACGGCGGCGACTATGCTGACGTAGTTGTCGTCCGTCAGGACCATGTCGGCCGTTTCTTTGGCTACATCCGTGCCTGTAATCCCCATTGCGATACCGATGTCGGATCTCTTTAGAGCAGGAGCGTCGTTGACTCCGTCCCCCGTCATGGCCACTACTTCGCCCTTCTGCTTGAGTCCATCGACGATGAGCATTTTATGTTCCGGGTTCACTCTGGCGAAAACATCCGTGTGGTTGAGAGTCTCCTGCAAACCTGGAGAATCCAGCCTGTCAAGTTGAGCGCCTGACATGACATTATGGCCAGGTTCGATCAATCCAATCGAACGACCTATGGCCGCTGCCGTGTCAGGATAATCCCCCGTAATCATGATTGTTCGGATTCCGGCCTTACGGGCTTTGTCTACGGCGGGGATGACTTCCGGCCGAGCCGGGTCTATAATGCCGAATAGCCCGAGAAAAATGAGTGAATGCTCTATGGCTTCCGCTGATGCCTTTTCAGGTGCGGCCTGATCAACCCTGTAAGAGACGGACAACACCCTGAGCGCCTCCCTGGCCATAGACTCGTTGGCTCGCGTTATCCTCTGACGAATTTCATCTGTCAAAGGTATAGGTTCGCCATCCACTTTTTGATAATGCGTGCATAACTGCATGATGACATCAGGAGCGCCCTTGCAGGTCGCCACATAGAGCCTTTCCGGTTTTTCGGCCAAATTACCGAAACTGCCCGTGGCCTTATCAACTTCTCCCACATTCTGAACCGTGGACATACATTTACGTTCGGAGTCGAAGGGCACTTCGCAAATTCGGGGGTAGGCTTTTTCAAGATTCGTTCTGTGGGCTCCAGCCTTGGCCGCCACTACGACTAAAGCTCCCTCGGTAGGGTCGCCTATTACACGATAATCTGAACCTTCCGAGACTTCCAGATATGCGTCAGAGCACAAAACCACCGAATGCAAAGCCGAAATTGCCCCAGGATAATCGGTCATGTTCACCTTGACGCCATCGAGGGTAAACTCTCCCACGGGTGTATAACCTTCTCCTGACACCTCAAAATTGTGATCATCGACCCACAATTTGACGACCGTCATCTGGTTTTGAGTCAGCGTTCCCGTTTTGTCCGAACAAATCACACTGGCGGATCCTAGGGTTTCAACCGCCGCCAATCTGCGGATGAGGGCATGACGTTTAATCATTTCCCTCATTCCGAGAGCCAAAGTAATGGTCACAACCGCCGGAAGCCCCTCCGGAACTGCAGCAATCGCCAAGCTGACCGCAATCATGAAGAGTTCCGTTAATTCGCCGGAAAAATGTTTTAAATAAACCAATAAGCCCCCATCTGGAGCTGCAATGATGCTTAGTTTTGTCTGATTAAACAAGGCCACGATGAAAACTAATCCGCAGATCGCCAGAGCGCCGTAACCCAATTGTCGGCCAAGCTGGTCCAATCGCTGCTGTAATGGAGTTGGCTCAGCCTCTAACGTTTGTAGCATTTCAGCTATCAATCCCATTTGAGTGTGCATCCCAGTGGCTACCACTATTCCACTTCCCCGCCCATAGGTAATCAGTGTCCCCATAAATGCGGTGTTGTGACGGTCTCCCAGAGGTATGTCTTCTCCTAGAAAAACATGAGCGCTTTTCTCAACAGGCACTGATTCACCCGTCAACGCCGCTTCCTCTATTCGAAGATTCACTGTTTCCACAAGCCTTAGATCAGCTGGAACGTAATTGCCCGCCTCAAGAATAACCAAATCGCCCGGAACCAGTTCCGAACTCGGAATCACCAATCTCGTGCCACCACGAACCACTGTAGCGTTCGGCGCCGACATCTTCTTTAAGGCTGCCAACGCTTCTTCAGCCTTGGATTCCTGGATGACTCCGATAATTGCATTTAGTAAGACGATGGCCATTATTACTATGGCTTCTATGTAATCACCCAACAACGCCGATATGACGCTAGCCACAATGAGCATTATCACCAGAAAACTCTGAAACTGTGCAAGGAGAAGTTTCCAGAAAGGAGGCCTTGGGGCTTCACGTAGCTCATTGGGCCCTATCTCTTCAAGTCTCTGCTTTGCATTTTCAGGAGTAAGTCCTAACACCAAATGAACTGACAGCCTGTCTGCAACTGTCTGGGCCGAATGGCTGTGCCAAGCCTCTTTGGCTAAAAAGGGATGAGCCGCGTCCTTTTGTTCAGTCATGTTCAAATCCTTTTTTCATGCTAAACGATTCAAAAATTTATCCTATAGAAAACCGCATAATCAGTGTCGATGAGTTCATATGTGTAATAATATCCGATCAATTCTTACATTAGAACCAGTAAATAAATCGCGTGAAGTCAAGTAGTCCCAGGTTTTTTTATACCACAGTCAAATCTCGAGTTGAAAGCCGTATGGCCAACTTTCGGCACTCCACAGACCGGGAAAATCAAATGTTTCATCTGGATATCGAAATGATGCGCAAAAAGATATAATTTTTGGAAAAACGTATTATTCTTACTATGAGCTTTCTACTTTTTGATGTAGATTTTAATAGTAACAATTCTTTAATGACTCAAATTCCGGGATCACATCTCATTAACCCAGACCGATAATCGTTTGTGTCCGAGAGCCCTAATGCAAGACATTTCTAAATACAGGCTTGTCGAAAAATTGTCTGAAAATGGCGTTTCTTTAATTTTTAGGGCGATGAGGCTTGAAGACAACACGGCGGTAGTTGTAAAAACGGGACGCGATGATCATGGCTCTCAGAAGCAGCTTGTGAATCTTGAACACGAATACGGAATTATTAAACGTCTGGAACATTGTTCAGGCGTCATCAAGGCTTATACCTTTGAAAAACTCGATGACAATCCTGTAATCATTCTTGAAGACATCGAAGGAGAGTCCCTTGACAAGATGTTGGAAAAGCGGAAGCCCGATCTGGAGGAATGCCTCAGAATTGCCATAAAAATAACTAGTTGCATAAGTCAAATACATTCGGCGGGAATAATACATCGAAATCTGAATCCTTCAAACATCCTGATCAGTGGAAACTCAGGTCAGACAAAAATAATAGATTTTGGACTAGCCTCGGAAACCTCGAATGATGGTGGGGCAACCAGGCTTTCCGCCGGTTTGGTTGGGGCGCTGGCCTATATCTCGCCCGAGTGTACAGGCAGATTGAATTTGAAAGTCGATTACAGGAGTGACTATTATTCCCTGGGAATTACTCTCTATAAGTTGTTTACCGGGAGGCTTCCATTTGAGTCAACTGACCCGTTGGAGCTGGTTCACTGCCATATCGCGAGCAAGCCACTTTCTCCCACTCTGTTGAACCCGGACATTCCGGATGTCATTTCGGAAATCATACTCAGATTGATCGACAAAAAACCCGAAAATCGCTATCAGAGCGCCTTCGGGATCATAATGGACCTGGAATTGTGTTTGGATCGATTTATTGCGACAGGTCAGATTGAGCCTTTTGACATCTGCCTCAGAGATGTGCCAGAAAAACTTGTAATTTCGAGCAGAATTTATGGAAGAAAAAAGGAGAGCGCTTCTATTCTGGACGCCTTTGACAGAACTCGCGCCGGTGGCAAGGAACTGGTGATGGTATCTGGAAGAGGCGGGATAGGAAAAACGTCACTTGTCAATGGACTGCAGGGGATTATAGGAGGTCGCAGGGGATATTTTGTTTCTGGGAAATTTGATCAGCTACACAGGAATATTCTTGATAATGCAGTCTTATACCCGTTCCGGGAGCTTGTAAATCAACTCCTCTCTGAAAGCGATGAAAAGCTTGCCAAATGGAGAAACCAGTTCATCGAAGCCCTGGCTCCAAACTGCCAGGTCATAATCGACATAATTCCTGAGCTAGAGTTGATAACAGGACCCCAACCTCAGGCGCTCAAGCTGGAACCAATGGAATCGGAAAACCGGTTCAAACTGGAATTTCAAAATTTCTTAAGCGTTTTTTGTCGATCGGAGCACCCAATAACGTTGTTTCTGGATGACGTTCAATGGGCCGACGTTTTTTCTCTCAAGCTTCTCGAATTCATGCTCACTGATCAGGACACAAAATTTCTCTTGGTCATTGTCTCTTACCGTGATGAAGAGGTAGACCTGTCACATCCGTTCATGAGCACCCTGGAGGTGCTACAGAAGCATGGCATACGTACAGATTCCATACAACTGGGCCCCCTGGAAATCGAACATTCCACCGAACTCGTAGCCGACACTCTGAGGACCCGTCGGAAAGCAGTTTCCGAATTGGCGGGCCTGATACATCACAAGACTCAGGGAAATCCGTTTTTTCTCAAGGAGTTTCTGAAGTCTATGTATGAGGAGAAAATTGTTGAATTTGATTATTCTTCCGGATCCTGGAAATGGGATTCTTCCAGGATAGTGGGCCGGGACGTCACGAAGAATGTGGTGGCGCTGCTGGAGGAAAGAATCTCAAGGCTACCGGCATTTTGCAGGAATTTGATCAAGGTGGGGGCCTGCATAGGAAACAAATTCGACCTTGATTCATTATCATGGTTTTTCGACGAGCCGGTTGATGTGGTGGCGCTGCAACTGAGTCATGCTTTAAATGAAGGGTTGATATATTCATTCAATTATGGTTACGGCCTCTCGGAGCGCACGGCCAAACATGACCTGAACCGGCATTCTTCGGAATACAAATTTGCGCATGATAGAATTCAGCAAACATGCTACTCGATGATTTCCGATGATGAAAAGCCATCTTTCCACCGAAAGCTGGGGTTGGCCATTCTCAACAATACCCCTGCAAATCAAATCGAAGGACGGCTACTTGAAGTAGTGACTCACCTCAACCTGGCCACGGATCCCTTTGATTCCAGTGAGGATAGGGTTTATCTTGCCGAACTCAATCTTCGGGTGGGTAAGAAAGCCAGACAGTCAATAGCTTATGAAATAGCTTTGTATCATTTTCGGCTAGGCGCAGCGTTGCTGGGGGACTCTGGTTGGAATACAAATTATGAGTTGAAACTTGAGCTTCTTGTAGAAGCCACGGTAGCATCTTTTCTGACGGCAAAATTTGATGAAATGGACGAGCTGGGCGCCGAGGTGGTTAAGCATGGACGAACTCTGCTCGATACAATAAAGGTTTACGAAGTTCGGATACAGGCGCACATCGCTCAAAACTCCAGATTAATGGCTGTTAGAACGGCCTTGCCGGTTCTTCGACTGCTCGGTCAGAAATTTCCGGACGAACCTTCCAGAATCAATGTCCTCAAGGAAATGATTAAAACCCGGATCATTCTGTTCAGGCATGAGATTGATTCATTGTCGGAATTACCCCGAATGACTAATCCGGAAAATCTGGCAACCATGAGATTATTGAGAAGCGTAATTTCGGCAGCCTACACAGTAGCGCCTGAACTGTTTGCCTTGATGATATTCAGAATGGTTCAATTATCAGTAAAATCGGGTCTCTCCAAAGAATCAGCTCTCGCTTTCGCAGCCTACGCCATGGTCATGATGGCCATAATGGATGATGTCGATCTATGCCTGGAGTATGGCGAACTGGCTTTGAAAATGGCCAGGAACGAATATTTTCTGGAGGATCAGACTCGAGTCACTTTTGTTGTTTATTCATTTATAAAAACCAGAAATTCGGCGTTGCGTGATGGTTTTAAACCACTGCTGGATAACTACCATGTCGGGCGAGAGTTGGGAGATTTTGAGTACGCTGCAGTCAGCGCAGCATTTTATTGCACACATTCTTATGGGGCTGGCAGCCATTTACCGGAACTCGAGAAAGAAGTTTCAAAACTGGCAAGATCGATTGGCAAAATGAGTCAGGATACCACCAAGTTTCTGGTAGAGGTATATCATCAGGAAATCCTGAACATGATGGAGCCAACGGAAGACCCTTGTCTGCTTCGGGGGAAGGCTTGCGATGAAGCAACCATGTTGCCGGTTTTGACTGAGGCCAGGGAAAATTCCATTATCTGCGCCATTCACGTACAGAAACTTCGTTTATGCTATCTTTTCAGGGATTACAAAACAGCTTTTGAGAATTATGAAAAGGCCAAACGTCATTTAGAGGGCGCCAAAGGCTCCATGCTGGCGCCGATCATTTTCTTCTTTGGTTCTCTCGCAGGACTTGGCCTGTTTGAGAATCTCGATAAAAGGGAGCGGAAGCTGACGCTGAAAGAAGTTTCGCGCAACCAGAGAGCGCTTAAAAAATGGGCCTCAAGAGCTCCGATGAATTTTATGCACAAATTTCAGCTTGTTGAAGCGGAACGATTAAAGTGTTTAAAACGTTATGACAGGGCGATTGATCATTATGAAACTGCCATTCAGATGGCTGGGGCCAATGGCTACGTCAATGAGGAGGCGCTCGCCAATGAGAGAGCCGCCATGTTGTTTCTGGCTCTGAACAAGCCTAGCCGTGCCAAATACTATGTCCAGGAGAGTCTTGGTTGTTATTTGAAATGGGGAGCGTTCGCCAAGGTAAAAGACTTGACGGAAAAATATTCGGACCTGCTTGGAACGGACCATCGCTGGGTTCTTAAGAACCCGGAAAGGACTTTTACACAGGAAAAAGAGCATGACATAGATCTCGAGGCGGTAATCAGAGCCTCCCAAAACATATCGGGGGAAATCGTCTTTGAGCGGCTTCTTGAAAAATTGATGAACATAGTTATCCAGATCGGCGGAGCTGAAAAGGCTCTGTTGCTAATGGAATCCGATGGCGTTCAGCAGGTGAAGGCAAGCGCTTTCAGCAACCAGAATGCGGACATGGTCCAAAAAGTGGCGTACAGAGGGTTCAGGCTGGAATTCTCCGAAGCCATTGTAAATTATGTTTCAAGGACAAAAAAGCCGATCATACTTGATGACGCTACAAATGATCACAGGTTCGCCAATGATCGTTACGTGAAATTTAAGCTTCCCAAGTCTGTTTGCTGCATTCCTGTAATTCGTGGTGGAGAATTGACAGGCACCCTGTATATGGAGAATAACCAGTCTGAAGGAGTTTTTACTCCCAAGGGTATGGAAATGTTGAATGTTCTTGCGTCCCAGGCAGCCACTTCAATTCAGAACGCAGTCCTTTACCGGGATTTGGATGAAACGGCGCGAAGGTACCGGTCCCTGATTCAAAACGCTCAGGAAGCCATATTCATTACCGACGAGCGCAAGGTTAAGTTCTGCAATCCCAAGATGCTTGAACTGAGCGGTTACAGCGCCGAAGCGCTGACTGATAGAAATATGACAGATCTGGTGTTTCCTGATGACCAGAACATATTCCTGGAGCAACAGGATCAAAGTCTGCATTCTTCCTCTGAGCCTTTTATCAGAAGGTTCAGAATTATCCGAAAAGATCAATCTATAATATGGGCCCAAAACAACTCTGTATTGATTCTCTGGGACGGTAAACCTTCAGTGCTGAACTTTCTGACCGATATTACCCAGATAAAACTTGCCGGAGATTTGCAGATCAGGACTGAACGACTCAAAGCCATCGGCGAATTGGCTTCAGGAGTAGCCCACAACTTTAACAACCTCCTTCAAATACTGCTTGGAGGCGTAGAACTGTCCCTGATGGACTTGGAGTCCGGAAAGATTTCTAAAGTCCAGAGTTCTCTCGAACAGATTAGAAATTCGATAAAGCTTGGTTCTGAAACTGTTAAACGCCTGCAAAGTTTTGCCGGAATCAGATCGCCCAATCTGACCAGTGATCCAAAGGTCTTTGATATATCGGATTCCTTGAGACAGGCCTTTGACATAACAAGGCCGTTATGGAAAACCAGCCTTGAGAGGAATGACGTCAGCGTGACGGTGAAACTGGAAACAGAGCCGGAATGTTTTGTCCACGGCAATGAAAGTGAATTTTTTGAGGTATTCATCAACCTGATCAAGAACGCTGTGGAGGCAATGCCCAACGGTGGAATGATCAAAGCCTCCACCGAGATCGTGGATCAGTCAGTGCTGATAAGAATTCAGGACACAGGAAAAGGAATTCCGGATCATGATCTGGAAAAAATGTTTGAACCATTCTGGTCCAGTAAAGGGGCTGCAGGCACTGGTTTAGGGTTGTCAGTAAGTAGAAACATAGTAATAGCGCATGGTGGATCTATTTCAGCCGACAGCAAGTTAGGTAAGGGAACATCTTTTATTATCCGGGTTCCCCTGGCAGAAGCCGGCCTCGAGAAAATTGGAGACTGCAGCGATGAAATCAAAACCGGACAGTTAACTGTCCTGGTAATAGACGATTCCAGACCTATCGTAACACTTCTGGAAGATTTGCTGACAGCTTATGGACAGACAGTTTTAGGGGCCTGTTCCGGGCTGGAAGGTGTCAGACTCTTTGATGACAATCATGTTGACATAGTCATCTGCGATTTAGGAATGCCAGATATGAGCGGCTGGGAGGTGGGTAGAAAGATTGTTTCGATCAGCGCTCAGCGCGGAGTTTCCAAACCTCCATTTTTGCTGCTTACCGGTTGGGGAGGCCAAACCCTTGAACATGCCAGACTCAAGGAATCGGGAGTAGATGGTGTTATGGAAAAACCAATCGATGCCAAAAGATTGTTCGGACTTCTGAAAAAAGTGACCCAAAGGTCCTTGGCCAAAGAGAATTCGTGATGTCATTTTCTCAAAACTCTCCGCTTTAATCGAATCCTTGGTCTATGGCCGGGCCGGGATGTCGTTCTGTTTTACCTGGTCATATGTTATTTCAAATTCCTGTTTGTTTTGTCCGTGAGAGAGCGTTTTCCGAATTGATCTTTTGGACTGCCTTCCTGATCAAGACTCGTTTCAGGATGCTACGGCTTCTTTCCATTTCATCCGGTTTCATGAAAGTTTGAGGCAGGTTGGAGGATTGTCTACCCAGCGACACATATTTGGCCGCTGAGGTGGGATTGTACGGCACAGTATCGACACGGGTCACACCCAGCTTGCCCAGGAAATTAGCTATTCCCACCAGGTTACGTTCGGTGTCCGTGAATCCGGGTATAAGAGGGATCCGGGGCTGCACGATAATATTTTTCTCACCGATGAGTCGATGAAAGTTGTCAAGAATTCGCTTGTTAGTTTTTCTGCAATATTTATAGTGTGTTACCGCATCAGCAAATTTGAAGTCATAAAATACCGTGTCAACATAACCAAGCGTCAGTTCTCTGAATTTCTCATAATCAAAATGTCCTGAAGTCTCCATCAGGATGTGAATGTCTTTCTTTTTCAGCTCACTCAACAGACCGTTGAGATACTGGAGGAAAAGCCCACACTCTCCTCCCGATAATGTTACGCCACCGCCGGAATTCCTGTAATATTCGATGTCGCGAACGAGGAGGTCCGTCAATGCCTGTATGGTGTATTGTTTGCCGAACATGTGAAGAGCGCCTGAAGGGCATTCCTCCACACATCTGCCACATGAATTGCACTTTTCACGTAAAAGAGGGTAGTCAAGTTCGAGATTAATTGCATTTTCAGGGCAAACTATGACACATGAGCCACACTTGACGCATTTTTTCCTGAAAAAGGCAATCTCCGGCCCGGGATTTTGAGTTTCCGGGTTATGGCAAAAGACGCACCTGAGCGGACATCCTTTGAAAAAAACCACACTCCTGATTCCCGGACCGTCATGCAGACTAAACCTGGCCACATCCACAATCAATGGGGTTATGTTCACTGATTTCTACTCTGATAAACCGTTGATTATGACGGTAGCGGTATTCCAAGTCTGGTTCCTATCAGGTCCTTGACTAAAAAGCCGAATCGGTAAAGATAATTAAGGTTTCCATAAACCTGAGTGTCGTTTGCCATCATGGCGTCTACCACGCCGCCACCGCCCGACATCATCAATCTCCATAGAGCGTTCACATCCTTGAACACAATTTTCAGATCCCAAATCGGGGCGGCGGAAGAGTCGATCTCCATTATACCATTGTGAAAATCGGCCGTGGCCTGCACGCCGCCATCCTGTGTCATGAAAACATAAACGGCGTCGAAGTCTTCTATATTCTTGCGAAAGCCATTGAGGCCAAAAACAACAAGAGTGTCATCGTCCGATCTTTCGACAACCCACTGCATGAACTCAAGGAAGTTCTCCAGGGAAATGTCCAGAAGATTGCATTTCAACCAGTTTATTATTGAAATTGGATTCATCGTCACCACCTTAGCGAATGAGAATTTTCATGACTCAGTCATCATTGTCTTCACGAAGCCGACATGGATTGGAGTAACCGTTGGAAACAACATATTCAGTTCTGGCCAGAATTTCCCGCTGCATGTCAGAGTTCAAATCGACGAAATAGGCCGAATACCCTGAAACCCTTACTAGCAACTCACTATTTTCTTCAGGTTTCATCATGGCTTTTTTCAGAGTGTCACCACTTCCGACAATGAACTGGATTTGTAACCCGCCAGTCTTTTTTGTCGAATTTTTTCCAAAAAAGGTATCTACTGCGGCAGCGAGATTTTTGGACATCAGATGCGCATCACTCTCAGGAAACAATTTTATATTGAGCGCAGCTCCACTTGAGAGGGCCTGCGGAGGTAATCTGGATATGGAGTTGAGACTTTTACTCAAATAATTAGAGACATTGGATACAGGAGTTATTCCACTGGCAAAACTTTCCTTTGCCAACCGTCCGTTTGGCAGGCTGGGCATGAAAGCGCCCATTCCTGCATGAAAAGTCATTGTCCAGTAGCCCACACGATAATTGGAGCCACGATAACTCTTGATGGCTCCAAATTTCTCATCCAGTAATTTCACGACATCGATCGCGATGTTGTCGGCAAATGAGTCATCATTGCCGAATTTAGGAGTTTGATCAGAATTTTTGAGCAAAGCCCACATCGCTGCATGTTCGCGGCCCTCAAAATTGTCCCTCAGGGCTTTCAACAATCTGGAAAAAGAATATTTACCCTCGACGAAAATCCATTTCTTTATTGCGCTAATAGAGTCAACCACATCCGCCATCCCGATTATAGTGGCTCCTGAGAAATTAATTTTAGCCCCACCCTGGGTCACATCTTTACCTTTTTCTGATGGCCCTTCAAAAAATGTTGATAGTATGGGGGTGGGATAAAAATCCTGATGGACTCGTCCGAGCTGGTCGTTAAGGGTTGTAGCCCGATCTATCAGCCATGATGTTTGAGCTTCGAAGGCCTTCCAAAAATCGCCAAACGTTTTGAACCCTATGGGATTACCGGTTTCGGGACTTATTTTGGTTCGGTCGGTATGACGGTGCTTGCCGTTAAAAAGTGTCAACTCCAGAGCAGAAGCAAGATTGAGTATCACTGCGGCGTTATGTCCGAAAGTCCGTCCTGCGCTCACCGGCTCCACACAACCCACGATTCCGTAATCACGGGCATCCTCGATGTCGTCATCCTTGGAGCATAGCGCCTCAATGATTGCTTTATCGTTGTAGATAGCTGGAATAGCGCCAGTTTCTATGTTGGCTCTGGTCAATTGTTCGATATAATCCGGTGGATTTTTTTCAGGGTGGTATCGTGCCGCAAGATTAGGGTCTCTTAGTTTGACCAAAGACGCAGCTTTTAGCATAAGGTAAGTGACATGGTTTACCGCATCGTTGCCTTTCCTGTCCACTCCACCGATGGTAACCGCCTGGTTGGAGCCTGTTCCACCGAAAAGTTTCTCTCCGGCCTCGAGCATCGTAGGAACGTGATCACCTATTTTTAACCAGAAATGGCACAGAAGCTCAGTGACTGCATGATCAAATTCTTCTTTCTTCCCGGAGTCGAGCCCGTTGAGATCCCTGCAATAATAAGGGTACAGTAATTGATCGAGTCGGCCCAGACTGAGCCCGATGTTCGGACTTTCCAGATGCAGTGCTGTCCAGCATATCCAGATTGTGGTCAAGGCCTCTCTGAAAGATGTGGCTTTCGATTCTGGAACACGATCATAAATCTCGGCTATTCCCAGCAGCCTTCTCTTTTCCTCGGGGTCATGTGCAGCTTCTGAAAGTCTATGAGCTTCAACGGACAATTTCTTCGAGTATTCTATTACTCCGTGCAGAACTTCTATACTTGCCTGATGAAAATCAACTTTTCTCGGGTCAGTCTCCTTATTTTTCCTGGTTTCAACCCGGTTGATCATTTCTGCCAACCCCAGGCGCAACGCTTCCGAAAAACTTGGAATACAGTGAGAAATGCAAATGGCCTTGGCATTCAAAAAGAAAACGACATTCTGAAGAAGTTTCATTTCATCTGGATAGTCAGTCACTATCGGATCATGAAACTGGTTTTCATAATGCCTGCATCTGGTAATTTCCCACACTGTCTTTTTCATCCAATGCGGGAAAATCTTGTGATTCAGCTTTTCAGCATCTTTTGGACTAAGGTAAAATGGATTGGGTCTGCGATCAAAAACCGTGTTAAGTTCAGGCCACATGACCAGACCAAAAAGTTCAGGGTAAAGTATTACCCCCTTGAATTTACTCGTGGTAGATCCGGCAAAAGGGGAGCGGTCCGTAAAGATCAGTTTTTTGTATTGATTATGTTGCTTGTCTGGTGCGCTGGAATGTCTTACAATCGGCTGTCTCCTGCTTAAAGCGTATCTGTACGCTTTGGCCTTATCCAATGCCGATATTTTGTCTTTCTTAAATAGTCCGTTTTCCAGATGATAGGTAGTTATGTTCTCTGAACGTTCCACGCATATTTCCGGAACCGCACGAAAATATGCCCTACGCAATTCCTGGACGTCGGGATATAGACTCAGATCATCTTGTTTGTGCTTTGGAATTTTGAGTGTAACTGTTCCCATGCGGATTATTCCTCCTCCAGTCAACTGTTCGATGTCATCGATGGGGAGATTACCAAAATGGATCATCCCAACGAATAAGAAATCTCAAACGTTTTAGTTTGTCAGATTCGCTTGAAACGGAAAAATTTTTTGATTACTGCTTGTTGTCTGGTGATTACTGTGAGCGTTGAAACGCGCTCACATTCCCAACTGTCAACAACTCATGAGAGTAGCCGTGGGTAAATCGTTTGGTCGATACAGCCCAATAAACGCTGCGAGAATAAAGATTCCAAATGGATCGTGGCAGAAGAACATCCTGGCGGCCTTGTTTGTCAAGGATCCGCTATTATGTGATAACTACTTCTTTATGACACATAAGTTACAAAGATCGCAAAACAAATCTATCAATCTGAAACTTTTTGGTCTTGGATGAAAAAAGCCGTATGTTGGACAGGTAACATCATTCACATATCAGACGACTGGAGTAATCATGAAAAAAGTTTTTCTGGCGGGAGTAAGAAGAAATATTAGTGATCATGACATTTCAACGGCTGTTCGTGATGCCGTAGAGTCCGCCACTGATTTCGCGTGGTTGTCAAAGGGGGACTCAGTATTTATTAAACCGGCTCTAAATTCCGGAGCTAAATATCCTGCAACGACGAGTCCAGCCGGCATAGGCGCAGTGGTGGGATTACTGAAAGAAAAAGGAGCAGGGCGGGTTGTCGTAGGAGATATGGCGGGGATTGAGCACCTGAAACTTGAACCGGACAAGGTCAAAGGAAGTAGCCGTTCGTTGATGGAGAAATGTGGGATGGCCAAGGCTGCTCTGGCAGCCGGAGCTGAGTTGCATTTCTTTGAGGAGGCTGGTTGGAACGGTTTTTACGAGGATTATCCAACGAGCGTCACTCACTGGAATAAAGGCATTATGATGCCGCAAATACTCAAGGAAATGGATCACATAATTCTGATGCCGCGCTGTGGGCGTCATGCTCTGGCTGGCAGCACCCTGGGACTGAAGGCTGTTGTGGGGTATTGGCGAACTGACACACGTCTCGAGTACCATAAAGACTGCAAGACTTTTCACGAAAAGACTGCAGAGGCTAATGCCGTGACCACTCTGCTCAAGAAACAACGCCTGGTGGTTTCGGTGGCCACCAAGGTTCTGTCGACCTTTGGACCTGACAGGGGTTATGTCAGTGAGCCGGACCCTGGCCTCGTAACTGTCTCAGATTCTGTTACAGCAAATGACATGGTCTTGCTGGCCTGGCTGCTGATGGCAAGATCTGTGACGCCCGCATGGAATCTCATTTGGATAAACGATCCACATAAGAGCCGACTTGTTGTTAATCTTGCAAACAGATGGATAGTTAGCATGCTTGGAAGCTACACCGACGCCATTGGCGCTGACAGCCTGCTAAATAATGACATCGGAACAATTTGGGAAGATCAAACACTTAACTGCGCCTACGAGGTGCTGGGTGGAAAACCGGAGATCGAATTCGAACTTGTGAATGATGTCATCCCCGAAGGCCTGAAAAAAAGACTCATGGCAATGACCAGTTTTAGTTAATGACCAGTTTTTACCGAAAGAGTCCACGGGATGTCGATTTTGTTGTACAACATGGGTTGTTTCTTCAATGTGATTTGCTGTTGGGGAACAAACGCAATTATTTCTGGAATGATTTCAAGGCGTCTTCAATGTCATCATAGATTTGAAATACCCTGTGCAGTCGAGTAAGTCTTAATAGAGTCAGAGCCTGAGGAGTAGGTCTGGCTATCTTGATGTCGCCATGCGCTTTCATTACCAGTTTCAGTGAGGATAGCAAGCCACCCACCCCGGAGCTATCTATAAACTGGGTCTGTTTCATGTCTACTATCAACTGAAGACCTTCTAGCTCGGCCAAATCTCTCACAACTTCCCTGAGTTTTGGTCCCACCATACTGTCCAGACGCTGTTCGGTTTCTATTATTGTTACCCCCTGTTTAGTGACCACCCTCATGTTCCGGTTACTCCGTGTAAAATTTCATCAAACCATCAAAGGTCTGGCTAGGCAACTAAATATGCGGATATCATCAAATCATGATTTACACCCCGGAACGATCCTGATCAAGGGCGTTCCTGATTGCTGTCAAAAGCTCCGTGGATGCGTATGGTTTCTGAACAACTCCCATTGTAGTTTTTTTCAGGAGGTTCTTCACTTCAACATCTACGGAAAATCCGCTGGCGATAAGAATTTTTGCGTCTGGATTCAAAGAGAGAATCTGACGGGAACATTTTAGTCCGTCCATTTCAGGCATGACCAAATCCAAAAGGACGAGGGAAATTGAATGTTTCTGTTTTCGGAAAACCTCCAGGGCTTCGACTCCATTTGCAGCCAGAATGACTTCATAGCCTTTTTCTTGAAGAATTTTTGACCCCAGGGTTCTAATTTCTTCCTCGTCATCAACCAGAAGAATGGTCTCATGTCCACCAAGTGGTTGATCTATTGGAGCCTCAGTCTGCTCATGTTGAGTGACTGAGGCGGATGGAAAAAAGATGCTAAAAGTGGTTCCTTCATGAAGCCGGCTTTCGCAATGAATGTGGCCCCCAAGTTGTTTAACAACGCCATAAACTGTTGCCAGCCCAAGCCCGGTGCCTTTTCCTACCTCTTTGGTGCTGAAAAAAGGCTCAAAGATGTGATCCAGAGTTTCCTCTGACATTCCATGGCCGGTGTCGCAAATCATCATTCTGACATATTCCCCAGGCTTGGCTTCAAGGTTGTGATTGCAATAGTCATCATCCAGTTTCACATTGGTGGTCTCGACTGTTAAGGTTCCTCCGTGAGGCATTGCATCCCTGGCGTTGAGAGCCAGATTCATAAGGATTTGATCGATTTGGGTGGGGTCAGCCAGTATGGAATACAGGTCTTTGTTCAGACGCAAATCTATCTGAATATCTTTTGGAATGGTCCTTGACAGAAGGTTTCCCAAGGATGTTATCTGATGATTGAGATTGACCAAAACATTTTTTGCTTCCACCTTGCGACTGAAAGTCAACAGGCTATTAACCAAACTAGCCCCACGTTTGCCGGCCTCACGTATTTTCTGAACGTCCCTGTAATCGACGTCCGTTTCATTCTTGCGAGCAAGGATCACTTCGGAATAACCGAGCACCACCTGAAGCAGATTGTTGAAATCATGAGCTATTCCACCCGCTAGAGTTCCTACGGCCTCCATTTTCTGGGCTTGAAGAAGTTGTGACTGTAGTTGCTGTTTTTCATGTTCCGATTGTCTGAAATCGGTCGTGTCCATAGCGAACTGAAATTTAACATCCCTTCCATCGGGCCATCTTATGATCCTCTCTGTGATGAGCAGATGTTTTTTAAGGACTGGGTTAAAATACTCCCTCTGGTACGGTAGTCCATTCAGTTCAATAACTTTTTTCATGCTACATTTGTTGCAGGGTAATCCCATGTGGTTAAGGGACTCGTAGCAGATCTCTCCCTCCAGTTTCTTTCCATAAAGCGCTTCACTGAATTTGTTGGCATAAACTATTTCATAGGTTTTTGAGTCTATGATGATGATCAATCCGATAATGCTCTCAAACACCTGATGAAGCCTTATGTAAGCTGACTTTAGCTCATCTTCGGCGATCTTTTGCTCGGTTATGTCGGTTGAAATACCCAGTAGGAACTGGGGCTCACCGCTGGAATCAAGGACCGGCAACTTTTTGGTTCGCAATATTCGCCGCCCTCTATTTTTTGTGCTGATTTCCTCATGTTCAATTTCGGCAACATCTTTTCTTGAAATGACTTCCCGGTCTTTTGAAATAAAAAACTCCGCCTGTTCCTTTGAAAAGAAATCATAGTCATTCTTGCCGAGCAACTCCTCGCGGCCATAACCCAGAAGCTCTTCCCCGGCTTTGTTAAAACGGACAAATCTGAGATTGTTCACGTCCTTGACAAAGATCATGTCGGGAATATTCTCAACAATCTGTTCAAGAAATCGCTGGCTCCTTTCAAGTTCTCTCAATGAAAGGCTGAGAGAATTTCTCACGCCCTGTAACTGAGTATGCGATTTCCTCAGCTTGACGAATGATACCAGGAGGATGACGGTGAATGAGATCAAGATAAAAGCCCCACTTATCGTGCCGATGGTGAGGGTTTTGTGTTGTTCATAGAAAGAAAGAGGTCTGTTTATAATTTTGCTTCCGTCTGGGAGGATTCCGGAATGGATTCCGAATCGATCAAGCTGACGGTAATCAAAGATGTGCTCTGAATCTCCGGATGTATCGACAGGTATTTTGTCAATCTCTTCTCCATCCAGGATTCGAAGTACCATGTCAGCCACGCGTCGGCCATGTTTCATTCCTCCAACGACGGATCCGCCCACAACACCGTGTCCGATAGCATTGAAATGAGTTGAATAAACAGGCCTGTCGGTAGCAGAGGTGAGAGTTTTGACGCTTTGGTCGATTGACGTGGTTTTGCCGTGACGGTCAGTAACAAATGTCAGAATTAGCGCCAGAGAATCGGCCGGAATAGACCGCATTTCATCTATTGCCTCTTCAAAAGTCATTGGATTGGAAAATATGATTTTGACCTTGTCGGAAAAATTCGGCGCCAATTTTTCCAACTCCCTACGCATCGCCAGTCCAGTGCTAGTGTAATCGTGCAGAACCAGAATTTTTCTGGTGTCAGGATGAAGCTTCAGGGCGGTTTCAATCGTTTGTCCAACATTCATGATCTGGGCTACGCCCGTAACATTTTCATGTGACTCCAGCATTTGGAAATCGAAATCATTTATTCCCCCGAAAATCAGGGGAACGCCTTTAAAAAGCTCATTCCGGTGGTTGAGTAAGAGATTCAGGGCCGGATTATCCAACGCGACTACCAGATCAAACTTTTCATCCGCATATTTTCCTCTTATCAGACTCTTCATGAGGTTGATGCTGTCTTCCTCAGACCTGCGCTTTGCGTCAAGGTGCTCGACTATCGGGTCCAAAGTCGGATAAACCTCTCTCAACCTTGACAACAGCCCGTCCAACTCGTTGGCTGACCACTCATAGCCGTGATGATAGGAGTCAAGTATGAATATCTTAGGTTGTTTGGCTGACGAAGCCATAGCAGGCGAATGCAGGTAATACGCAAGGAGACACATCAAGACGGCCAGAAAAGTAATCCGTTTCATCAATTCTTTAAGAAAAAACCAATGGTCATGCGCATTATTTATGGTTTTTTGTGTCAAGTTACAATCCCAACACATTTAATAAAGCCCTCCGGTTTCTATACCTGAACCGGGGCAATCATACCATGGACGGGCGCCTTATCACAGGACCGACGCTCAACGAGTGTCCTTTTCAGACCTCAGCTTGTTTTCAGCGGATTCAAAGATGACTTTCCCACCGACAAAAGTTGCCTTGGGATTTACCCTGGCTAACTGTGAAGCCGACTTAACCTCAGTGAGGTCCTGGTTCCAGACCACGAAGTCAGCTTTTTTGCCTACCTCCAGACTTCCCAGGTCCTTCTCGTCGAAGCCCGCCCAGGCTGCGCTGAGCGTGTGACATTTGAGGCCCTGCATAAAAGTTATGCATTCATTAGGGTCCAGTTTTACACCTTTTTCAGTTTTTCTCTGCATGGCCGTTCCAATAGAGTCCCACGGTCTATAAGATGGAAAAGCCGGCACATCAGCTCCAAAGCAGATTTCGCAGCCCTGTTTTATAAAAGAACCTACCGGAACTATTGAGTTCACGAGTTTTTTGTCGCTCTTCACCAGAAGTTCATCGCCACGCACTATGATCATTTCGGGCTGTGAACAGACTGGGACACCCAGGTCGGTGGAACGTTTGATTGAATCCATCTTTTTGAACGGAAAATGTTCGATTCTGTGTCGTCTTTTTCTGCATTCAGATTCACTTCCACAGATTTTTTTGTATGCGTCCAGAGTCAAATCGACGGCCCTGTCTCCAACAGCATGCACATCGACCTGATAGTCAGCCTCATGGATTGCCTTGATTATGGCCTCAAACTGATCTTGAGTCTGCATCGGTTTGACGAGGTTCTCTCTTTTAGGGTCCAGTGGTTTGTACATCAAGGGGTAACCATCAATAGCCAGTTTAACCCCCTGAAGCCGTAACATCTCGGACTGGTAACGTTTAACTTTGGACAAAAGATTCCTGCAACGTTCAAGATTGGGAACATACGGATAAACCCTTACCCTGATAGCTAATTCAGAGCGTCTTTCCATCTCCAGATATGTCCTGGCTTTTTGAGCGGGAATGAAATTGTCATGAACGCAGGTAACTCCCCGTTCAGCGAAAAGCCTCATGGCCCAGGTGGCCGCGTCAATCTCCTGGGCGTCAGTCATCTGGGGGGTATAAACCGAATAGATGGCCGGATAATGAACAAGAATTCCGTTTGGTAATTTGTCTTTCCCTCTGAGATAGGAAGCGCCATACGGATCTTTGAGATCCGTCTTCAAAAGGTCTGCCTTTTTAAGAGCCAATGTGTTGGCGACCCCAAATTGACCGCTCCAATGAATGATCAGCACCGGGTTGTCAGGAACAGCGTCGTCAAGTTCGCGCCGGGTTGGGAAACGTCCCTCCCTGAAGTCCCTGAAGCCTCTTCCCACGATCCAGTCTCCTTTGTCTTTCGTGGAGGCGGCTTTTGAAAGAGCGCTCTGGAGTGTCTCAAAAGAATTTATTTCCGGTGGTCGCAAGATCACGAACATCATTTGCATCTGTCCAAAGGCCACCAGATGGCTGTGCGCATCGATAATCCCTGGACTCACACAATCGCCGTGGAGGTTGATGACCCGTGTTTTGGTGTCTATGAGGTCCGACATGTCCTGATCCGAGCCAATTCTCGTAATCACATCACCCTTTACCGCAAGTGCTCGCGCATTCGGTCTGTTTTCATCCAGGGTGACAAGGTTGCCGTTAATTAAAACCAGATCAGCTCCAGTCCTGGGAGTAGCGAAGACTTTGGAGGCGGTAAAGCCGGCAAGGGCCATAAATGGCGCAACAGCAATTTTTTTCAGAACACTCCGTCTGGAAACAATATCTGTAATCAATGGACCCGAATACAATTTTTTCATCACAAATTCTCCTGACAATTAGAGGCTGACGCGGTAAAATTCCAGCAACTGGAAAATTCATGTCACTTGTCAAGGCTCGTGAGATGGAAAGGTGCAACGCTGGCTATTTAAGTGTCTCCACAGTATGCCAGAAATTGGCACTGTTTCCAGAAAAAAGATAATGAAAAAACCATTAATTGATGAGGTAGTGAAATGCATAGAGTGATGATTCATCAGTCAAATTATGAAAATATTTCGAGCGCAGTCCAGCGTGCCTTTGAATTGTTCCCAGTTGAAATCACTGGTAAAAAGGTTCTTATCAAGCCCAATGTGCTGAGATCGTCCGACGTTTCGGAAGGAATTGTGACAAACCCGGCATTGGTGCGTGCGGTGGTTGACATTGTCGAGAAGCTGAAGCCGCACTCCCTGGTAGTGGGCGACAACCCCGGACTGATGAGTTACGGGGCCAACGAGCAGAGTTTCATCACTACGGGGCTTATGGATGCTTCAAAAGGTTATTACAGAAACATAGGAAATGAGTCGGTGAAGCTCAAATTCAACCCCAGGTTCATGGAATATTTGAGTGTGTCAAGGGCGGTAATGGATGCTGACGTGATAATCAGCCTTCCAAAATTCAAGACTCACGGGTTGGCCGTCGTGACAGGGGCCTTAAAAAACAGTTACGGCATTCTGCCTGGGGCGCAAAAGGCTGCCCTGCACAAGGCAGCAGGAAATCCCCAAACATTTCATGAAATCATCGTTGATGTTTTTAAAATCCGTCCACCTGATTTTTTCATCGTTGACGCTGTGGTTGGAATGGAGGGTAATGGCCCGGCAAGCAAGGAATTGCGGAATATAGGACTCGTGCTCGCCTCGGATAACGCCGTGGCGCTCGATTCGGTAATTGCAACGCTGATGGGTTGTGATCCCGGGAAATTGCGTTTTCTGCAAAAAGCCAATGAGGTTGGCTTAGGCGATTACGATTTGGAAGAAATTGAAATAATTGGAAAGCTCAACCCGCTTCCCAACTTCAAACTCCCGCCCCTGGGTGGTGAAGCAATCCTGAATAATGCCGGTATTCAGGCGAGCATGACGGCAAAAATTTCCCTGAGACCCCAAGTCGATGAGGTCCTATGCACGAGGTGTTCTACATGCGTGGATCAGTGTCCTGTGTCAGCTTTGTCCATGGACGGGGACAACTCCCCTGAAGTTGATCCGGACAAATGCATAACCTGTTTCTGTTGTCAGGAAATGTGCCCTGAACACGCGATCACATTAGGTTGAAACATAAATACGTAGTTGGTCATCAATGTAGAATGGATACTTTTTCTAAGCAAATCATAAGAGGTGATACCATGAACAGACTTAATTCCATGACCCTAACTCTTTTGTCGGTGGCGTTTATTCTCTTGTCGCCTTATTCAGGTAACGCAGACAACATTGGTTTACAGGATTTCGACAGGAATGCCTGTTATTCAACCTGCCCGTGTGGAGTCAGGGGGATGGAGGCATCCTGCAACGAATGTATTCAGGAGTGTGACCGCAAATTTTGGGCTGATTTTGACAAAGAAACTTCGGAGGAGAAGGTCGGTTCAATGGATGATGACGCGAACTGAACCGTGATCAGGACTCATCACGGCTCTCAGATAGCCACCGGCCAGTAAAAGCGCCCAGCTTTGGGTGAATGAGTCCGTCGATTTTGCGGAAGACGGCCTCACTCAAGCCGGCGAAGACTACATTAAGACTGGAATTTTCCTGTCCCTGAGGAATTCCTTTACCTGTCTTACCGTCAACAGGCGGTAGTGAAAGACTGAGGCAGCCAGCAGGATGGTTGCGCCTGTTTTGGTAACAACCTCATAAAAGTCATCCAGCTTTCCCGCCCCTCCGGATGCCA
Organism: uncultured Desulfomonile sp.; assembly: GCA_964401595.1. Lineage (GTDB taxonomy): Bacteria > Desulfobacterota > Desulfomonilia > Desulfomonilales > Desulfomonilaceae > CAITZA01. The sequence goes on along the minus strand of CAYNZA010000019.1, from coordinate 12,532 downwards.
CGACAGGAAGGGTGACAACGTCTGAAACTGCTTTTGTGAATTCGAGATCGTAACCGGTCTGCGTTCCATCTCCGTCCATGCTGGTCGGCAGTATCACTCCGGCGCCAAGGCTCTGACATTGTCTGGCCCATTCGATAGCGTCTTTTCCGATTGCCCTGGTTCCCCCTGAGACTACCAACTCAAATCCGGATGGCATTCCAGCGCTTCTTTTGGCGTCTATTGCAACAGTGATCCTTGATGATCCAAACTTCACAGCCGCTTGCTCCACCAGAGAGGGCTCATTAACCGCTGCGCTGTTCATGGAAACTTTGGCCGCTCCTGCCCCAAGCACAAGCTCGATGTCTTCGAGACTTGAAATGCCGCCTCCAACCGTCAAGGGAATCTGAATCACAGATGAGACATTTTTTACCCACTCCAATCTCGTTTTGCGGTTTTCCAGGGTCGCTGCGATATCGAGCATGGCCAATTCATCGGCCCCTTCGCTCTGATAGATGGAAGCGCATTCTACGGGATCTCCGGCGTCTTTGATGTCAACGAAGTGAATTCCCTTGACCACGCGCCCGTTTTTCATATCCAGACACGGCATTATCTTGATTGGTTGCATCATTTCTCCTCTATTTTTTGTTTTTCTCCGGTTGCTTTGCCAAGGAAATCAGGCAATTCGAGCCCGGCTATCTTTGCAAGTTCATGCATGGGCGGTATAACCCCCATAAATCGTTTACCAAGACTAGACAGCCCACCATCGCCGCCACCATCCCAAACGATGACTTTTTCCAGGGGAAGGTTTTTTACCGCATCGGCCTGAATGTGAGCCAGTTCGGCCAGCTTTTCTATGATCAGGAGCGCCGCCGTCAACTGGGTGTCAGAGCTGCATGCTTCCACCAGTTCCTTGTAGCCGTGAGCCTTCGAATCCAGTTGAGACTTGAGTCCTTCGGCTTCGGCCTGCATTCTGGCGAGTATGCCCTCTGCCTCTCCTTTTGCTATAAGGACGCTTTTCTGACGCTGCGCTTCCGCCTCCAGGATGGCTTTCTGTTTTTCAGCCTCAGCAAAAACTATCAATTCAGCGTTCAATCGTGCCTGTTCCCTTTGAGCCCTGGCTTCTTCTGCCTGACGTTGGGCGTCCTGCTCGGCGACTCTGATGGAGCCATCAGCCTGGACCAGGGCCACCTGACCTTTTGCCCTGGCTTCTTCCTCCGCGACTTTCCGAACGGCCTGAGAATTCGCCACGGATGCGTTGGCCTGGGCCTCTATGTCCACTGCCTCCGCCTCAAGCATGGAGACTTTTTGTCTACGATCCCGGGACGCTTCAGCTTCGCCGATCATAGCCTGGGCGTCAGCCGCCGCCAATGCCTTTCTTCTGTCTCTCTCAGCTTCCGCCTCACCGACTGCGGCTGCTGCATTGGCTGCCGCAACGGCCCGTTTCTGGTCTCGCTGCCTCTCCGCCACACCAATTGTGCCATTTTTCTCCTGTTCCGCTACGTCAACCAGGGCCTGGTTTACCGCCTCGGCCGCAGCCTTGCGCCCCAAGGCCTTTATGTAGCCGCTATCGTCTTCGATATCCTTGATGTTCACGTTGATGACAGAAAGCCCTATTTTCTCAAGCTCAACAGACAACGATTCATTGACCTTGGTCATGAAAGCCTGCCTGTCACGGTTGATCTCCTCGATTCTCATCGTCGCCATGACCTGACGCATCTGGCCAAGTATGACACTTTGCGCCTGAGCCTTGACTTCCTCCACTCCCTGACCAAGCAATCTGATGGCCGCATTTTGCATGATGCCTTCCTCAGTGCTCACGGCGACAGTGACGGTAGTCGGAACAGTGACACGGATGTTTTCCTGTGACAGGGCGTTGTTGAGGTCAATCGGCACGACGAAAGGTTCGAGTTCGAGCCATGCAAAATCCTGAAACAGCGGCCAAACAAACGCGGCCCCGCCATGAATGCACTTTGCCGCTCCCTTTCCGGTTTTTCCATAGATTACCAGTATCCTGTTTGCCGGGCATCTCTGGTAGCGACTGCTCAAAGCCCAGATTACGGCGATGAGCACAATGCTGATAAGTATGCTGACGGTTATTGCTGCAGTCATTTCAATTCCCCTCCGAATCCCACAATTCAATTACCTCGACCGTGTTCTGGTTTAAAATGTTGACCACCTTGATTCTGGTTCCCGCTGCTATCGGAGAACCGTTCTTGCTACGGGCGTTAATGACCGTCATTACACCGCGGATCATCAGACGCGCCTTTCCCGGGCCATCCTGGGGAATGTTGATATAAACTACGCCCTCTTCGCCAATTGCCCAGGCTGCCGAAGCGTTACCCTGCTCCTGCATTCCCAACAGCAAATGAAGGATTAATGAAACCCCCAGCATCGCCAGAAAGCCCCAGATAAAACTGTAAACAGTCGCAATAAAAACCGGTGCATTTTCTGCCAGGTAAATGGCCCCAGACCAACTGAAAATGGTAGCGAAAGCCAGAACGGAGCGAACCGATATCAGAGTGAATGCGTCAGGAGAGAATTCGTGGCCTTCGTAATGTATGGGGGCGTTGAGGTCGCCGTGAACATCCGATCCTCCAAAATGGCCAGCGTCGTGAGAACCAACTCCCATAGCGGTCATTATTATCTGCCACACGAAAAGCAGACTGAATACTATGGCGGAGCAGATAAAAACCCTGTTTAGTGTAGATATCCCCTCCCACCATGTTTCCATGATTAAACCCCACGTCTGCAGGTTAGGCAACTAACGAACCCATGATAACACAAATCAAGAAAATAAGCCTGAAACAATTAAATAAAGAATTGTGTGTTTGAGTCATGTAATGTTAGGGTATCGGGACGTATAGTTCCGGATTCCAGCACCACACAGAAGTTTCTTTTATGAGGCGTCACATTTCAGGGAAGAAAGACAATTTGGACCTGTTGGCGATTGCCATCCTGTTTGTTCTTTGCGGCAGCTGGGGATTGCAGCAAGTGGCGATCAAGATAGCCAGCCAGGGGATTTCCCCGATATTCCAGTCGACCATCAGGTCTTTTTGCGCTACAATACTTGTCGGGACATGGATGTTGATTCGCAAGGATCCGATATTCAACCGTGACGGAACTTTATGGTGGGGCCTGTGGGCTGGCATCCTTTTTGGTCTGGAGTTCCTTCTTATCTATTGGGGACTCGAATACACGAATGCGTCACGCGCTGTAATTTTTCTTTATCTTTCTCCTTTCGTGGTGGCCTTGGGCGCTCAGGTTTTCATACCCGGAGAGAGGCTTAGGCTGGTTCAGACTGTGGGGCTACTCTGCGCGTTTTCAGGCTTAGTAGTAGCCTTTAGCGAATCTCTGACTGCGCCTACGCCCCGCATGCTCATCGGTGACGCAATGGTAGCTTTGGCGGCAGTCTTCTGGGGAGCGACCACGGTGCTGGTAAAGGCTGGGCCTCTGGTAAAAGTCTCTCCCGCAAAAACGCTGCTTTACCAGTTAGCCGTTTCGGCCGTTCTGCTCATGCTGGGTTTTCTAGCCCGGAACGAACCCGGAATTACGGCTATGACTCCCATCATAGCCGCCAGTCTCATTTACCAGGTCGTCTGGATCGCCACCATCACTTATCTGGCGTGGTTCTGGCTCATCACTCACTATCCTGCCTATCGGCTGGCCTCTTTCACTTTTCTCACACCTTTGTTTGGTGTGCTATCCGGCGGAATCATTCTTGATGAGCCCATTACAACGTCGCTACTGATTGCGCTCGTCCTGGTCGGAACCGGCATCTGTCTTGTGAACAGACAGGGATAAGTCGAAGGCAATTCAATAAAATCGCTATTGGGTAACTCCGGCTTTGATTGCGCCAGCTTAACATTCCTGCTGGCCATGCCTGATAGCATAATTTTGTAATTTTTCATGTCAGGACGTCAAAGTATTTCTTATTATAAGACCAAACGAGGTGGCCACCAACAGCGCCATGATGCAGTGAGGCAAAATTCCAAGGTTTTTAGCCATTCTCGAGACCGGGGCCGCAAAACCCAGTCGGAAAATAGTTATCATGGACCACAGAAGTCCAACATTTATGATTATTACCTGTAAGACAAACATGGTTTCACGGGTCAACAGGCTCTCTGACGGTATCACTCCTGATCCTATGCCCAGGTAATACCCCAGCAACGCCAGTATCTGGGGACCAAAGCTGAACAGGTAATAGGCGTGAAAAGCCAGAAACGACATGGCGGTCAGTGGGAGCAGGGCCAAGGCAAAACGTGAATAATTTTCCCAGAATCGCTCTTTAAAAAAGTGGTGGGAAATGGCCACCCCCAACATTGACACAAGATTAACCAAGGCTATCAGTGCGACAAAAACAATGGTGAATCTCAGCATGAAACTGTCAGGGGCCCAGGAGACAAGAGGTTCAAACCATGCGCCCCTTGAAAGTATGTCACTCAAAAGCCCGCCGATCAGCCCGAGAACCAGGAAGCCGGTTCCCGCACGCACATATCTAACCTCGCCCAGTTCGTAGCCCGGTATTCTGAGATTCAGCCTGATTGCGGAATGTGGACATGTCTTGACGCAGTTACCGCATAATTTGCAGAACTGGTTGCTGTGTAGCGTGGCGACAACCTGACCAAACGGGCAGCCCTCCGCTTTTGCTGCGCCGAAATAACATTCCTGAGAGTTGCAACGAGATAGGCAGACAGCGTTATCCGCCCGCAGTTCGAGCATGGAAACCCGCGCAAGCAGTCCATTCATACCGCCAAGCGGGCATATATAACGGCACCACGCCTGTCTTGCCCAGATTGTGTTCAATGCGAAAGCCAAAATGAACATGCTTAACAACAATATGCCGAGGTTGGCGGGTGAGCTGCGAATATCCGTAGCGCTCTCGATCCAGATTATGAAAAGAATACCGCCGGCTATCAGGAAGTCGCTACGTGTTGTGAGAGCGGCTGGCAGAGGTAATTCCAGGGAGACGATTTTTTTTGCGAGTTTACTCAAAGCGCCGATTGCACAAATGCTGCAAAGGATTCTGGCGCCGAACAGCGCTCCGATGATCATGCCGGGCCAGGCGAGCGCCCACATCACCATTGCGGCAATGTTTCTGGATGGATCCGGAGGCCCCAGAAACAGCATAAGCAATATTCCGATAAAAACAGGGACGAAAGCGCTCTGTAATATTGCCGGGAAAAGCGGGCTTGTCACCGCCTGCTGGACAGGTTTTAATTTTAGAAGATTGTATTTTGCCCTGGATTCCTTTTTCCTGGGATCAAGGATCAGGTCCTGTCTTCTGACCAGTTCTCCAGGCGCCACCACCACCGCCTGTCGCATTGCATTGGCCAATTCCAGATCGTTACCAGGCCAGGAATAGTCCATCATGGCTTTGAGCGTGAGTTCAGCCAACCTTGGAATCCTGGTGTTCATTTCTCTGGCATAGTGCTCAAGGTAGCTTTGCGCAAGCGTCGGCATTAAATCGCGCCTTTCCCTGAGTGGTGGAACAACAAGAACCTTGTCGGAAAGGTCAAAAAGAAGTGGATTGGTCTCTGGATCGTATTTGGAGGGATGAAGGTTTGTGTGACAGATGAGCCTGAAATTGACATTGATTTGCCGGTTGCTTCCAAGTGGACAGTAAACACCCGTTTTCAGCGCATCGAGCAATTTTTGCTGAGTGACGGGAGTCAGGTGCTGGACACCCCGTATGAAAAGCGCCCCATCCCTGGCCAGTTCAATATAACCGGTGGATATGCTGACCTTGCCTTTTTGACTGACCGTCTGGTAACCAAAGAGGAACTTTATCTGTTCTGTGGTCTTGCTGCTATCTTCATCCGTCCTGGCGCCTCTACGGTCGAGAAAGAAAGAACTAGAGTCCATTCTTCGTGCGTTGACAGGAACCAGGACCTCCTTGAATTCTTCGGCGGCGTCAAAAATGGCGTAAGCCAGTATGTCCTTACCGACCCCTCTTTCTCCTGAGATTATTACAGAATCGTTTGAAACCGCCAGTTCGCAGAACCTGGCCTGAACGTCCTGAGGCAATCCGGGATGAGCTGGATAAGCGCATGTTGCTGGAACATTCGGGTCATAGGTTCTGGTGGGCGTGGCAAAGTCGTCACGATCGACTTTTACCGTCTTCTTTCCAAGGGATTTCAACAACTCGACGGTAAAGTCCGGAATCTCTCTGAGAATCCTCTGGAAACGGTCAATCGATATTTCCAGGAAGCGGCAGTCGTCGTGAGCGATAAGTGTTGCCTCAGTCGGCCATGTCCTGCCTGTCAGAAAGCCCAGGTCACCAAAAACATCGCCCGACTGGATATATTCCAACACGACTTCCTGAGCTGCCCGGTAATCCATAGAGAGTTGAGCCTTACCGGATAAGAGACAAAGAATCCTTCCGCGTCCCTCCTTGCCGCTGGAAATGACTTCACCCCTGGCAAAGTCAAGAACGGAAAAATTTTCTCTAAAAAGTGGTTGAAAAATTGCCGGCGCTTTTTCGATCGATTCGGATACGGGTTCCAAAAATAATATTCTGTCTGGCATGGCAGCATCCAACAAAGGTAATTGGAAAAGCATAATTATTCACACCAGTATACCACATTTCCAAATCTCTGGCGCCGACAGTTTTTCTGCAACGATGATGAAGAGCCATGTTTGCGCTTTTTACAGCCGATATACTTCCCCGGTAGAGGCGCCAAGCCGGCTGTGCGCCATTTAATCCACTATTTGCACTCCCTGCAACTGTTGACTACCTTCCCACCCTCTTTTTCACAATCGGCCCTGGTGTGAAGCTTGTCACAGTTATTTTTGTCGTGACAGCAATAAACCTTTTCTTCTTTCTGGTCCTTGGTCGATTTGGTTTCATGAGCGTTCAGATCGAGAGAAGCGGCAAAGGCCAGCAGCCCACATAATAAAATGATTTTCTTCATGATTTCCTCCGTAGATTGTTTGTAAATTCGTCGGACACAACCAATGCTCATCAATGAAAATGGAACGGTCATCCTGTCAATTTTGAAAACTTTTTCTCGATGACTGAATATAAGGCTGGTAACACCAGCAGAGTCAGAGCTGTGCTGGAAATGAGCCCTCCTATGACAACTGTAGCCAGTGGCTTCTGAACCTCGGCGCCCGTCCCGCTTGCCAGAGCCATCGGCAGAAAGCCTAGTGACGCTACCAGGGCAGTCATCAAGACAGGTCTAATCCTGGTAAGCGCCCCCTGCATGATGGAGTCGTGCAATCCGAGCCCGTCCTCGCGCAGCTTGTTGATGAAGGTGACCATTACCAGACCATTGAGCACGGCCACACCGGACAAGGCGATAAATCCCACCGACGCAGAGATTGATAGAGGTATGTCTCTTATCCATAGGGCCGCCACTCCACCGGTCATGGCCAGAGGAACTCCTGAAAATACGAGCAGGGAGTGCCTGAATGTGCCAAAAGCGGCATACAGCAGAGCCAATATAAGTGTGAGGACAATCGGAACAACTATCTGGAGACGTCTGGTGGCTGATAGCAACTGTTCAAATTCTCCTCCCCAAGCTATCCAGTAGCCGGGTGGAACCTTAATTTTTTCATCCACCGCTTTCTGCGATTCTTTCACGAAAGAGCCGAGGTCCCTGTCACGCACATTTGCCGTTACAACCACTCTGCGTTTTCCGTCTTCACGGCTTATCTGATTTGGTCCGGTAACTACAACCAAATCAGCAATCGATCCAAGTTCCACGAAATAACGATGTTTCTTCGAGTCCGAAAGGTTGTAGGAAACCAAAAGGGGATCTGTTGAGGGATCTCTAGGCGGTAGGGGAATGGGAAGTCTCTTGAGAGCCTCGACGTTTGTTCTCATGTCTTCCGGCATTCGGACGACTATGTCGAATCGCCTGTCTCCCTCAAAAACGAGTCCTGCAGTTTTACCGCCTATCGCTATCTCCACTATGTCCTGGACATCCCCAAGATTCAGACCGTAACGTGACATTTCAGATCTTTTTACCTGAACGGTCAAGACAGGCAAACCGGTGACCTGTTCTACCCGGACATGGGTAGCTCCCGGAACCTGTCTCAACACTTCCGAAACCTCTTCAGCCTTGTTGAGCAACTCATCCATATTGTCGCCAAAGACCTTTACGGCTACGTCACTCAAGACCCCGGCCAGCAGATGATTGAAGCGCATCCGAATAGGCTGGCTGAATTCGAAGTTCGTTCCGGGCAATTCATTGGCGACTCTTTCCATCTGTTTGACCAGATCTATTTTGGGCAGATTCGGATCAGGCCAGTGGGATCTCGGTTTGAGTATGACTGTTTTGTCACCAATACTTGGAGGATGCGGTTCCGTAGCAATTTCTGAGGTTCCTATCCGGCCCGTAATGGTTTCGACCTGAGGGAATTTTTCCAGAATAGCCATGGACACTCGTGACTGGAGTTCTACCGCCTGAGTCAGGCTGGTTTCCGGGATTCTCAATGTGTGGATTGCTATATCACCCTCATCCAGGGCTGGCATGAATTCCCTCCCCATTCGGGTAACCGTCGCAACGCTCAGCACTATCAGGACGCATGCGGTGGTTAGGACCAAGGCTTGGTGGTTCAGAGAAAAATTCAGGATCGGGCGATACAGTCGTTGTCCCAAATCGCTGACAAGAGTCTCGCTACGAGATCTGCCGCCTGTGAGTAAAATTGTCACTGCTGCAGGCACAAACGTGAATGACAGTATAAGGGCTCCGGTGAGGGCAAGCAGCATGGTTAGAGCCATCGGAACGAACATCTTACCCTCAACTCCCGTTAAAGTGAGGATGGGCAGATAAACGATCATGATGATTAGCTCGCCGAAGATCATTGGCCGTCTGACTTCCTGGGAGGCTTCATGTATGATCTGTATTCTGTCAGACAGAGTCAATTTCCCAGACGCCGCATTTTTGGCTTCCGAAAGTTTACGTGAGCAATTTTCTACAATTACAACGGCCCCGTCCACAATGATGCCGAAGTCTATGGCGCCGAGACTCAAGAGGTTAGCCGTAAGTTTGTTGGAGACCATTCCAGTGGCTGTGAAAAGCATTGAAAGCGGAATGACGGCGGCGGTAATCAACGCTGCCCTAATGTTTCCGAGAAACAGAAAAAGTACCACGATTACCAGGATGGCGCCCTCTGTGAGGCTGGTCCAAACAGTGTTTATGGTTCTGTCTACCAACACCGTCCTGTCGTAGACTGTCTTTGCCGTTAAGCCCTCAGGGAGAGTTTTGTTTATTTCCTCAAGTTTTTTCTGCGCTCTTTGAGCGACCACCCGGCTGTTTTCTCCCATGAGCATGAAGACCGTTCCGAGCACCGTTTCGTGTCCGTCTTTTGTGGCGGCGCCTGTCCTGAGTTCTTTGCCATGCCGAACTTCCGCGACATCCCTGATAAGTATTGGAATGCCCCTGACATTCTTTACTATGATGTTTGAAATGTCATTTAGATCGGCAACCTGTCCCGGCGCTCGCACCAGGAACTGACCTGAGCTTCCCTCTATGTATCCTGCCCCAACATTCGCATTGTTGAGGTTAAGGGCGGTCATCACATCGGCAAATGTCAATCCGTTGGAGATGAGCTTGTATGGATCCGGCGTAATATGAAACTGTTTGTCATACCCGCCGATAGTATTAATTTCTGTCACTCCAGGGGTGTTACGTATCTGTGGTCTGATTATCCAGTCCTGGATGGTTCTCAGGTCCGTAATTGTATAAGGTGTCCCGTCAGGTTTCCTGGCGTCTGGAGCGGCTTCGACAGTCCACATGAAAATTTCGCCCAGCCCAGTTGAAATGGGACCCATAACCGGCTCGACCCCAGGCGGGAGCTTGTTCTTTAGCTCCTGCAAGCGCTCACTCACAACCCGTCGGGCAAAATAGATGTCTACACCATCCTCGAAAATCATGGTGATCAAAGCTATGCCGTATTGTGACAAAGACCTGGTTTTTACCAGATGTGGCAGGCCAGACATGCCTGTTTCCAGCGGGAAAGTGATTCTTTGCTCAACCTCGAGGGGAGACAAGCCTTTTGCCTGGGCCGTCACCTGAACCTGAACATTGGTAATATCCGGGACAGCGTCTATATTGAGCCTGGCAAGACTGTAAATTCCTACGGCGGCCATCACCAGGGTCAGTCCCATCATTACCCATCTGTGAGTAATAGAAAACTTGAGTATCTGCGCTATCATGCTCTGTTCCTAATGCTGGTGGGACATGCCTGCTTTTCCCAGTTCCGATTTCAGAATGTAGCTGTTTTTAGTGCAGTAGCTTTCGCCACTTGAAAGGCCTTCCAGAACTTCCGTGAACTGACCGTCGGATCGTCCCAGCCTGATGGGGCGAGCCTCGAACGTATCGTCGTAACAAACAAATACAACACGTTTATTCCTGTAATTCTGGATAGCGTCGTTACGAACCGCCACGGGAACAGTTTGCTCATCTTTTATCAATTCGACCTTGACGAAGAGTCCAGGGCGCCACTTACCGTCAGTATTTTCGACCACCACACGTGCTCTGGCTGTTCTGCTTTCATCTCCGACCACGGAATCGATGTATGACACTTTCCCCACTGTTGTGGCGTCAGAGGACGTAGACTTTATGGTGGCCTTCTGTCCGAGATGAACAGAGTCCAGATCCACCGGATAAACGGTAATTTCAGCCCAAACCGTCGAGAGGTCGGCTATCACGAAGATTTCTGCGTCGTCTTTGAGCCATTCTCCATTGGCAAGACGTTTCTTGACGATGACTCCGTTAAACGGCGCCCTGATAGGATAATGTGTCAGGTCTTTCAGGGAGCCTTCCTCAACTTTAAGTATCTCATTCTCCGTTAATCCCATTGCGATGAGCTTTCGGGTTGCTGATGTGAGCCCAATCTTTTCTTCAAGAAAAGTTTTCTTTGAAGTCAGAAATTCCTTTTCCGGGACGGTCTGTTTCTCCCAGAGTTGTTGTGATCTCTCGAAATTGTACCTCGCCAGCTTTTCACGTTCCATTGCAACCAGATACTGGCTCTTGGCTTCGCCCAACTCCCTGCTGTCGATCCACGCGATTATTTCGTCTTTTTTAACGGTGTCTCCGAGGTTCTTGAGGGATTGCAGGACATACCCCGAAACCCTCGGAACTATGCGGGAGGCCATGTCGGTGTTTAACGCCAGGTCTCCGGGAAGCGTCAGGCTGGTTTTTATAGGCCTGTCAGCTGCTTTCTCAGACTCCATCCCCATCCTGTCAGACAGTTCCCGGGCGATGCTCAGACGGCCATCATACGAGGAGTATTCCCATTCGAATTTATTGGACTTCCATTGGGCGGTCACTTTCATGAAATAAGACTTCGGATCGACGATTTCCTGTTCGGATACCAGAAAATCGTTCACAGGTTTGAAGCTGTAGTTTATTACCGATGTGTCCAGTCTCTCTGTTTCAACTGAAACATTTACCTGGGCAGGATCCAAAGGTTTATGTTTGTGGTAGGGATAAACCCGGAAATGGGCGTTCTTTCCGTCATCGTAAACGACTACTTCCAGCTCAAAATCGTCTTCAGTCAGTATTTTGCCGCCATGAGCCCCTTTAGCGGCTTCGTGCCTGTGGTCGTGTCCATCTCCGTGACCATGTGAGTCAATGGAGGCTGAAGTCTTCCTGTCGGTCAAAAGAATTGCCACGGTTAATGCCAGTCCAACAAACAGAATGGCCACCACTCCCAAAAGTTCTTTCTTTGCCATGTCTCATTCCCTCAAGAGCTTTGCGTAGAGACCTAAAGTCTCTTTATCGTGCCGAAATGCAAAACCCGGGATTAATAAAACAATAATTGTTGTGTTTAAGATTCGAAAAATTGACTGACGATGAATGGCCGAAGTGTTTAGATCAGGAGTAATACGGACCGAAGGGCATACATTGAGACAGGAGATTCATCACCGCGAAAGCGACCGTCGGAAGCCAATAAATTGAATTCCGACGGGGCTGAAATACTGAATATCGTCAACACGGTGGAAAATTTTACAAGATTTTGCGCTGAGGTTGTGTTGGAAACAACAGCCTTGTGAGCGCCGCCATGGTGATTTTCCTCGGAGCCAGGGCACTTACAGGCGCAGTGACCTGACTGATCATGGGAATTTGTTTTCTGGTAATGACCAATCGGAGGATCAAATAAATTAATGTCGGCCGATGCCAAATGGGTGTCAGCCACATCATGGGTACCCCGGCATGGCTCATGATCGATGCAAATAAAGGAATTGTATCCGGAGACAATGGAAAACTGATGGATGATAATCAGCAGAAATATTATTATTGTTCTTTTCAACCGCCGAGAATTCCCTTTCAGTCTTGAGCGCCGGATCGACCGACTAATAACCAGCGTGTCTTACAAACCGAACATAAGGTTTGCTTCGTAATTTGTCAACATGTCGCTTGAATTTTAATTCCAGAATCCACTAGCTGAAACGGGAACAATTCAGGCTGTTGTTTGCCTGAGCGTTTTTCTCATGAGGATATCGAGCGAAACGAACAGATTGGCCCAATGAAAGTTTGCGATGACAACACATAGTATTTTGACAAAAGCCTCATTTCAATTATTATGAAACTCTGGCAATTTA
>CAYNZA010000018.1:0-37858 GCA_964401595.1 uncultured Desulfomonile sp. | reverse complement strand
TGGATGGAACACCCCCCTGGATTGACGTCTGGTCTCCACGAGCCTGTCCACATCCTCCTCTCGTGTGATCACCTTCATGAAGTCACTTTTAAAATGCGCCCACCTCTCCGGGTCGTCCAAGTGTCCTTCCGGAATATCATTCACATGGAAAGTCGCAATCACTACATCTCCGATGGAATGCGTCCATGCGCTAAGGATGTTTATGCGGTTGGCGGATAACGTTCCGGCAATTTTATAGAAAAGGCCCTGTCTATCTTTGACGATCAAGGTGATGGAGCTATAACCGGGTTTCTGGTGGTCAATCTTGGTGGCTATCATGTAATCTTCTGCAAAGGCGCCGGTTGCAGTTGATCTCAGGTGTTTCTGAATGTCTACAAAGTGATCGGCTATGACGCCGGGATAATAGTCCAGAAGATAACGAGCAGCCGCCTGCTCGAGAAAAACTTCCAGGTAGGAATCCCTGTACTCCCCAGGAACGAGTTCTTTAATAACTGATTTTATCTCTTTGATCCAGTCGGACAGGCTCTCACCATCCGAACCTTCACCCTCCATCACGTCGAGAGTTCTGTAATAAAGCTCCTCCAGCAGCATACCTTTCCACGAATTCAGGGCTGTTGGGCCGACTGCCTTGAGGTCTGCATGAGTCAGGAGCATGAGAAGGTCAAGGCGATTGCGATCCATTACGTTCTCTGCAAAACGGTGGATCAGATTTTCGTCATGGAGATCCTTCTTGAAAGCCAGGTGGGTCATGGCCAGGTGATTTCGGATCAGGAAAAGGACGTCTGAAATCTCATCCTTTGGAAGACCGAGTCGTTGCAGAATGGGCCTGGAGGTTTGTTCCCCCCTTAATTCATGGCCGGGGCCCAAGCCCTTCGCTATGTCATGAAAAAGTCCCGCAATATACAAGACCTCAGGATTTTTGAGCCTCGAGAAAATCTGACGCAAAAAAAGATCGTCGTTGCCGGTGTTGAGCTGAAGGGACTGTATGCTCTCCAGAACAGCCATAGTGTGCAGGTCCACCGTGTATTGGTGATAAATATCATGCTGTGGCAAAAAACGGATGCGGGCAAACTCCGGAATAAACAACTCCAGGAATCCGACTTTCATCATGCTGTTAAGAGCTGTGGCCACGTAACCCCTGGTTCGGAACATATCAAGAAACAAAGTGTTTACATCCGGATTCGATCTCATTTCATCGTCCACGGTTGACAGTCTTGAGCGAATGAGATCAACCAGGCGTATATCAAGGTCACATCCTGTCTGGGCAATTTTGGTGAAGGCCACCATGATGTCACTGGGGCTATCCCCAAATTTATCAGGGGCCTGGAAATGTATGCCTCCTGATCCCACATAGAACGAGCCACCAATATGAAGCCGCTTGATCGATGATGCCAGTTTTGGACGAAGAAACAATCGAGCCTTGGCCAGCATTTGCCGACCAAAAAAATCAATGGTGGACGCATGTCTGTAATAGTCCCGCATGAAACTCTCAACGCCCCTGCGAACTGCTGAATCTCTGTAACCCATTTGGTCGGCAATAGTGGCTTGACTGTCAAACTTCAGCCTGTCATCTCGACGGCCTTCCAGGAAGTGAAGCCTGGACCTGATTTCAGATAGAAAATTGAGACCGGCCCGAATTTCCCCGATTGACTTTTCTCCGCACAAACCGGCTGACGACAGGTCGTCGAGACCCTTGCATCCGAATATCATTTTGGCCAGCCAGGTCAGTAACTGAATGTACCGCAACGAACCGGGGCCCTCCTTGAGGTGGGGTTCCAGCATGTATATGGTGTGCCCAAATCTTTCTGATGACTTTCTTATCTCTCCCTCAATCCTTAGGTAAAGGTCCAGCGGGTCTGTTTCGGATATCAATGCCGCTCTCTCAATGAGCATTTTTCTGAATATGTTTATGTCTCCCCAGACAAGTCGTATGTCCATCAACGACGTGAGAACAGCGAGGTCCTTATTCGCCTCCTGTTTGCACTCGTCAATGGTTCTTACCGAATGACCCAATTCGATGCGGGCATCCCAGAGCAAATACAGCGTGCTCCTGATTCCGCGATATATTCCTTCCGGAGCGTCGTCAGGTCTTAAAAAGAGAAGATCGATGTCCGAATACGGGCTCATCTCTTCACGGCCATAACCACCGAGACCGATTAGCGCTATACGATCTTTCCAGTAACCCAGAAAATGGTCGCACAATTGCGTTAAAACAAGGTCATATGCTGAACTTATGTGAAACGTCTCCGGATTTTTCTGCCCTGCAGCACGGTACTCGGCAAGACCATCCCTGATCTTCTGCAATTGCTCGGCGCGGTCAGTAGTTGAAAAAATGAACCTCATCAGAGTATTACCCCATGAAATCAATTACTTTACATCTGATTCAAAACATGCCCGAATAAATCATGTTAGCATCTATTTTCAGGTTGAGCCACAAAAGGTCAATTGGGAAAACCCGCTCCTTCTGGATTGCTACATTAAAATACAATATAAAGCAATATGTTAAGCATAATACATAAAGTGTAATGATATTAATAGTTAATAAATATTTCACATTGACATGCCATAACCCCTATGTTATTATCAATTTGTTCCAATAATATTTGAAAAGATTAGCTATTTTAAGTCTTTGCGGATTCGCGTAGATCATGTTGGGCTCTCGGATCTCACGGGAGACGCTTGGCTGATGCAATCCAGCCGTCGCAAGCAGGGTGGATTTTCTCGGGAGTAGCTTGTTTGGACGGACTCTGAGATTTTAAGGAACGGTATGTTTATTAGAAGATCATCTATTGCCGCTTTGTTCATTCTAATCATTTCCTGTGCTCCTGTTGAGGCTTTCGAACTTCAGCCGGTAGATCGTTGGTTGGACACAGCGTCAGACCTGGCTTCGAATCTTTGGACTCCTGAAGCGCGTTATGAACTCGGTTTCAAGAAATATTTCAACAGCTTTACTTCGTATCAATTTCCCAATCCTTTTAACCAGGCTCAGGATCCGCTCAGCCGACTGGAGTTCCCCATAGATCAGTGGTTTTTCGGGACCAGGCTTACCTACCATGCTCCTCACTGGAGCGCATACTACGATGGATATTTCAATGTCAACCGTGAATCCGGTCTCATGATGCAGGACAGTGACTGGGAGGACGAACAGAATCCATTTCAGAAATCTGTATTCAGTGAATCCAAATGCCGTCTAAACTCAGGTTGGCTGATGGATTTCGGGCTGAATCTTCACCCGGACTGGGCAATATTCAGGGATATAAGCCCAATGATCGGCATGCGCTACCAATATTTCTATTTTACGACTCACGATGGTTACCAGGTAGGACTGGATGGTCATAGTGTGGATTTACAGGGAGAAGGTATTGATTTTCGCCAGACCTTCTATCAGGCATACCTGGGAGGGTTGGCTTCCACAAGAGTGAACACATCCGGAATCTGGCGATCCCTCCCGGAGGCGACTCTCAGATTTCAGGCGGATTATGCCCTGGCGAGGGCAAAGAATGAGGATTTGCATCTCTTGAGGAGAGGCGAGAGAATAACCCGGGACAACACTGACGGGCATTGCTGGCATTTTAACGCTGCAATGGCGGTAGATCTGCGTCATAACATGAAAGCCCGGTTCGACGTGGATTTTCAAAGAATCATAACGCACGGAGATCATGAGCTTTCAAACAGTTTCTATGACATCTACTTTTCATTTTCAGGGGCCAAGGTGTGGTCTGACATGTTTTCTTTGACAGGGTTGATTGAGTTCAATTTCTGAAAGTTTTCATTACCCTGTCTGTCCTGACATCACCCAGACACTTCTTTGTTTTGAAAAATCAGATGGCCGCAGTATACTGGGCCATCTGATGGACAGCGCCATTTTATCTCTTGCCGAAAAGTGAACAGAACGGCAAAACCCATTTTTTACTCTCCGCTCAGCGCTGAAGATCAAAACCCTTGCAATGTGGAGCATTTCTGGAATCTTCACAGGCTAAGGCGTAGGTCACGCATCAGCTCGCTACTCCCGAGTCTTCAATTGACGGCAACTTGCCAGGAGGACAGATGAAGTGGGGATTCTATAACAAGCGGCTCTATATGAGGGGGGACGACATTGGAGACAGGATTGCGCGTCCCTTTCAGGCCTTTGTGTCGATCGAAGCCGCCGGCGGGATAATGATGATCATCATGACCTTGATGGCGATGGTCTTTAGTAATACCGTCCTCAACGAACTCTATTCCAAAATCCTGCACATCAATTTTTCGGTTGGAGTTGGATCGGCCATTTTTTCAAGGTCCATCCATTTCTGGATAAACGACTGCCTCATGGCGTGTTTTTTCCTGGTTGTCGGACTGGAGATCAAGCGAGAAGCGCTTGTTGGGGAACTGGCCTCCTTGAGGCAGGCTGTCCTTCCGGCGGCTGGCGCTCTTGGCGGAGTTGTGGCGCCTGCGCTGATATTCTGGACTTTCAATAATGGATCACCCTCCGAATCAGGTTGGGGCATTCCTATGGCTACAGATATTGCCTTTGTTCTTGGCGCTCTGACCATGCTGGGATCTCGGGTTCCGTCATCGTTGGCTATTTTTCTGGTGAGCCTGGCGATTGTGGACGACCTGGTGGCCGTCATCGTCATAGCATTATTCTATAGTCAGTCGATCAGCCTGTTTTATTTGGAGCTTGCCGCCGTGGTTGTCGGTATACTCATTGTCATGAACATCCTGGGCACGAGGCATCCGGCGCCTTACATTATGGTCGGCATAGTCCTTTGGGCGTTCGTCTATGCCTCAGGCGTTCATGCCACCGTTGCGGGCGTCATAGTGGCCATGACCATTCCCGCAAGATCGGCCAGAGACACCAAAGGATTTGCTGACGAGGCGGAGAGTCTGTTGAGGGAGTTCAAGGATCAACGCTCCAGGGACTATTTAATACACCTGAAGGAAGAAAACCAGTCTGTCATTCGTCAACTTGAAAGCATGTTCAGGCAGATCGAGCCCCCCCTTCAGAGGCTGGAGTACGTCCTTCACCCATGGGTGATTTTCGGGATCATGCCGATCTTTGCTCTTGCAAATGCCGGAGTGGAGCTTAATTCTACCCTGCTGTCGAACGCGGCGACTTCCAACCAGTCGCTGGGCATAATTCTGGGGCTATTTGTCGGCAAGCAGGTAGGAATCTTTTCAGCCACATGGTTGGCCGTCAAGCTGGGAATTGCCTCACTGCCCGAGTCCGTCACCATGAAGCACGTCTATGGTGGAGCAGTCCTGTGCGGTATCGGGTTCACGATGTCCCTGTTTATTGCAGAACTTTCTTTCCTTCAGCAGCCATCCATGCTGGAGGAGGCAAAAGTGTCCATTCTGGCGGGTTCGCTGTTGTCGGGAATCGCGGGGGCCGCTATACTGTATTTCGTCGGAGACGATGAATCGGATGACGTATGCCAGTGAAGATGTACTAAACGTGAGGACGTAAGTCGCTACTAAAAAGGACTAGAAATATACTCCGACATCCATGCCCAGTATACTCCAGGAGAATTCTCCCTCCCAGTTTGGGTTTGTGGTGTGGGAATCAGCTCCACTGAGGTTAAGGTATTGATTCTCAAGTTTAAGTCGCGCAGATAAATCAAAACGATAAATCTGAGGTCTGAAAGCCAGGGCAAACCCCCAGTTGGTCCATTTCGAACCACCGAAAGGCATGTAATAATGGGCCTCAAGGTGTAAAGGAAAGTTCCAGATTTCAGGAGGAGTGTATCGGACATAAACACCGATGTTGGATGGTGCGCTACCGGAAAAGTCCGTGTAAAGACTGTTAGTGTCGCCCCTCGGAAAAGAAGGATCATTGAAAACAAATCTGGGATCATTAAGGTAGAAATTTGCTGCTAGGCCCGCAGCCAACCATCCGTTGTGCACGATATCGATGTCACCGCCAAGTATCGGGCCGGAAAAGAACACTCCGTCATCAGTGGATCTTCGGCTGTAAGTGTCAAAAAATGTGTAGGATGCGTTAAAAGCAAGCCTCCAAAGCCTGGTCTTTGAATAAAACTGAAATACGCTAGGGGCTCCATCAAGGGACCTGGTAGCTACATAGAGTTCGTTAATATTCCCATCCGAGGTAGTTTGGTTGTGAACCAGATTATAGGAAGTTGTTCCATTCTTTACCGTAGCTTTCAACAATGAGGCCATACCGCCGCTTACTCCGAGCTCGCTCCTGAAGGTGCTGGATATACCCTCAGGTGGGAGTAGAGGCCCGAAAAAACCCTGAAAAGAATTCAGTGGCAGTATTGATGCGAGACCTGAGTCGGAAAATTGCGCGTGGGAACATCGTTCGCCAAAGCCAACGAAAGCTGCGAAGGATAAAACAAGAATCAATATGGGCTTATAAATGGGGATCTTTCCCATGAGGCCCTTCTAGCGTGAAGTGGATTATCTGCTAGAAGGGATTAAATCACATTTCAGCCTGCTTCGTCAAGCTAATTGAGGTTAGTTTGGGCCTTACAATAGCCCTTTGGAGGCCAGCATGGAACTGGGAGAAACCATGTGCTTCTCGAACCAGCGGTTTGCCTGGGAATCTTTCAAGGCCAGGCCAATCAGCTCTGTGAGGTATAAAATGGGCATGCGGTAATTTTTTCCGGTCAGTTTGGAAATGTCCGCCTGTCTTGTGTCAAGGTTTGCCTGGCACATTGGACAGAGGGTCACCATAGCGTCGGCATTGACTGCCATAGCCATATCTATGAGCTTTCTGGAGAGTTTCAGGACCAGGTCGGTCCGGGTCACTGCCAGCGAACCTCCACAACAATCGGTCTTGTAAGGCCAACTGAGTGTCTCGGCGCCGATGGCTTCCAGAACCTTGTCCATCTGCCTCGGGTTTTCGGGGTCTTCTGGCTCTACCACTTCTACAGGTCTTACGGCCAGGCACCCATAATAGGTGACGACTTTCAGTCCTTCCAACGGTCTGGAAAGTCTCTCCTTGATTCTTGCCAGAACGTCGGATTTGTCAAACATGTCGCTGCCGGACAATATGTTGATGTCGCCGTGAAGGGGAAATTGCCTGGCCAGCCCCGGATCATGCATTATTTTCATGGATGCGGCTTTCATGCGCACATGGCATCCGGGGCAGGGCGCTACGACATCTTTTCCCAATCGTTCGGCAGTAATCAGATCCCGGGCCGGTAAAGCGGTTTCCAGGTAAGAATCGACCATGTGGGCCGAGGATGCGCCGCAACATGCCCAGTCCGGTAATTCTTTCAGTTTTACGCCCAACTTTTCCGACACGCTACGGAAAGACTCATCAAGTTCCTGAGCCGAACCCTTAAGGCTGCATCCGGGATAATAGGTAAATTCCATCGCAAATCCTCATTATAAAAAAGAAAAATGGCTGTCGCCCAGGCGCAGCCCTGAATGATTCATCAAGAAGGCAGCGATTCTATTTCAGACCTGATTTCTTGAAAACCTGTTTTACTTCACTTAAAGAGCCGGTCCTTTGAGGAAGAATGTGCAATTTACCTTTTTTGAACATCTGCATACCGAGTTCCATGTCATCGAAATATTTTTTGGTTCTCAGTTTGTACATTCCGATGAGGAACAATTCGTATACTCGTCCGAACGTCTTTATCGTATCCATGAATGTTTTGTGGAATACAGGCACCGGCGAACCCTTGGTGTCCATTTTGTCCCGCAGTATCTGGTGTCTGATTGGGTCAAGCAGGGCCGGGACATCAATGCCGTTGGGGCATCTTGCTCCGCAAGTGTGGCAAGTCAGACACAGCCAGATGCTTTTTGATGCGGCAATTTTGTCAAGATCACCCAAGACCGCCAATCTTACCATCTGGTGTGGCATCAGGTCCATCTCTGAGGCGACCGGGCATCCGGCGGAGCACTTGCCGCACTGGTAACACTGATTGATAACAGAAGCTAAATCGGCCGGGGGCGCCGCCACTCTTCCTGATGAGGTTGCATAACCTGTCTGAGACATCTGATTCTCCCTCTCGGATACTGAAATTCTGAGCCGATTATGCGCGTTCTCAATTTCAGTCCGACAATAGAGCGTATAACTCATAAATCCCTATTTATTGGTAAACTATCAAGGACAGAGACCTGTGAGGCAAGTCCCTGTCCGACAAACACCGATTCAGAATTCTATGAAGCCTCTCCGAAGAGGGCATCGATTTCAGAGAAGACCTGTTCGTCACGGAAGTGCGAAAGTTCAATCGCATTTCCAGGACAAGCCGACGAGCAGATTCCGCAACCCTGGCACAATGCCGGTACGATTTCGGCCTTGTGGTCTTCGTTGATAAACGGAGCGCCGTACGGGCATAGCCGTACGCAGGTAAGACAGACAGCGCATTTGTTGGGATCGACCTTTGAAATCACACCCGGGAAGGTCATCTTTTCCTGGCTCAACAGGATGGAAGCCCTCTGCGCAGCAGCAGTGGCCTGGGCTATCGACTCGTCAATAGGCTTCGGATAATGCGCCAGTCCCGCCAGGAAAACACCCTCTGTCGTGAAATCGACCGGTCGCAGCTTCATGTGGGCCTCTACAAAGTATCCGTAGGAATTTACGGTGACTTTGAATTGACGTCCAATCTTGTGATTGGTTTGGGCCGGTTCAACTGCGGCCGCCAATGTGAGGAGATCAGCCGGGATGGTGATATCCTGATCCAGGGCCATATCCCTGACCTTAACCATAACCCGGTCTCCCGCCGCCTCCACTAAAGGCTTGGCATCAGTGTCAAACCTCACGAACACCGTTCCGGTTTTCCTGGATTCGGCATAATACTTTTCCAGCAATCCGTACGTGCGGAGATCTCTGTACAATATGTAAACCCTGGCGTCAGGGCTGATTTCCTTCAACCTCTCCGCAAGTCTGACAGAGCCTGCGCAACAGATTTTGGAACAGTAGGGACGTTCCTCACATCGTGATCCAACACATTGAATAAAAACAGCGTTCTTTATTTTCTTCAGGCTCGGGTCACCTGCAAGTATGCGTTCCTCGAGGGAGTGCTGAGTCACCACGGCATTGTGTTCCCCATACAGGTACTCGGCAGGCTTTGATTCCGAGGCTCCGGTCGCTATTATCGCAGCACCGAACTCAACTTCACTGGGCTCCGATCCGTCATTCAAGTTTCCGATCTTTCCCTTGAAATGTCCCACGTGGCCGGACATATCAATGAATTCGGAATTCTTGAAAACGTCAATTTTCGGATGGCCCTCTACCTTGGCTGTAAGTTCATCGACGAAAGGCTTAATCGGTTCTCCGTGGATGGTCTTCTCTATTGAATACGCGTTTCCACCCAGTTTATCGCCTTTTTCAACGAGAAATACCTGGAATCCCTGATCGGCGAGGTTGACAGCCGATGTCATCCCGGCGACTCCTCCGCCTAGAACCAATGCATTTGGGACCACTTCCATTTTGGATTTCTGGAGCGGCTTCAAAAGCCTAGCTCTTGCAATGGCCATTCTCGAGAGGTCCATAGCCTTGATTGTTGCGTCCGGTTTGTGAGTGGCATGGACCCACGAACACTGGTCACGAATGTTGGTCATAGTGAAGAGATACGGGTTCAGTCCCGCCTTCTCCATTGTGAGCTGGAACATGGGCTCATGGGTTCTCGGGCTGCACGATGAGACCACCACGCGGTTAAGGTTATGCTCCTTGATTATCTCGAGGAACTGTTCCTGACAGTCCTGTGAACAGGTGAAAAGCTTCTCGTCAGCGTAAACCACATTGGGGAGCGTTTTCACGTGTTCGACTACTTTGGGAACATCAACCACGTTGGCAATGTTAATGCCGCATCTGCAAATGAACACGCCAATCCGGGGCTCTTCTCCAGTTACATCTCTCTGAGGCGGGAACTCCTGTTTGGTCGCCAGGGTATTCCTGGCCGGATACAGGAGCTTGGAGGAGGCTCCGGCAGCTGCGGATGCTTCCATGACCGTCTGGGGAATATCCTTGGGCCCCTGGAACATACCTGCTACAAAGATTCCGTCACGATTGGTATGAACCGGCTGAAAGGACGATGTCGAGCAGAAGGCGGAATCGTCAAGTTCTATTCCCAGTTGATTGGCAAGATCAATGGATTCCTTGGATGTTTTGAGTCCTACGGCCAGAACAACCATGTCGAAAGTTTCAGTAACCAGGTTCTGATTCTCGTCGAGATATGTGATGTGCAAATTGTTTGTCAGAGGATCTTCCACCACTCGGGAGACCATCGATCTGACAAAGCGGACGGTTCCGGAGTTTTTCGCTCTTTCGTAATAGGCGTCAAAATCCTTACCGTAAGCGCGTATATCCATGTAGAAAATGGTAGGCTCAATATTCGGGTCGTGTTCTTTGGCGATGACAGCCTCTTTTATGGACGCCATGCAGCAAATTGAGCTACAGTGAGGCATCCCTTTCTGAGGGTCACGCGAGCCAACGCACTGAATCCAGGCCACCTTTTTGGGGTGGTGACCGTCCGATGGCCTTTTTACCTCTCCGGCGTTCGGCCCGGAAGCGCTCAGGATTCGCTCAAATTCCATGTTGGTAAGGACATTTGGCGCAGTTCCATAGGAGAATTCGCCTCTAACCCTGGTCGGATCAAGCATTTCGTACCCGGTGGATAGAATTACGGTTCCAACATCGAACTCCAGAATTTCTTCCTCCATCAGGTGATCGATTGCCTGCGCGGGACACGCCTTTACGCATTCCATGCACTCGGAGCAAACGCCGCAATTCAAGCAACGGTTTGCCTCACGCAAGGCTTCCTCTTCCGAAAAAGCCCCTTCGATTTCATCAAAGGACTTGCGTTGTGACAGCGCAATTTCCGGAGGCATGGCCCTTTTTTCGGCCTTCATTTCGGGAATTGGGGGATATTCCGGATTTTCCGGGAAGGTTTGTGGTCTGCAGGCAGCCATGTCCCATCCATTGATGTATCTGTGGATGGATTCGGCAGCTTCCTTGCCTGCCGCCACGGCTTTAACCACCATGGATGGCCCTGTCACAACATCCCCACCGGCAAATACACCAGGCAGGCTTGTCTGAAGGGTTACGGGGTCGATCTCAAGCCTGCGGTTTGCAACAGTGTTTATTCCTGAGGCCTCAGCAAAACCAAGATCGGCAACCTGGCCAATGGCCATAATGACCGTGTCCGCCTGAATTCCCATTGAACATTCATCATCAAAACCGGGATTAAACTTACCCTCTTCATCGAATACGCAGACGCATTTCTTGAAGCATACACCCTGAATGATGCCCCCTGATTCAGCGAGGGTAACATCCATGGGACCCCAACAGTTGTCGATCAGGACGCCTTCCTTCTCGGCCTCTTCAATTTCCCATGCATGCGCCGGCATTTCGTGACGGTCTTCGAGGCATACCAGATGAACTTCTTCGGCTCCTATCCTTTTGAGGACTCTGGCTGTGTCTATAGCCACGTTTCCGCCGCCGATGACAACTGCCTTTTTGATGGGATCGAACTTCTTGCCGAGAGCCTGATCTCTAAGGAAATCGACACCCTGCATCACTCCTTGAGCCTCTGTTCCGGGAAGTGAGAGCCTGGCGCCGTTGGAGCAGCCTATTCCAAGATAGATTGCCTGGAAGCCATCTTCCTTGAGGCTTTCTATGCTTACATCCCTGCCTAGCGCAGTGTTTGTCCTGACCTCAACTCCAAGATCAAGGATGTGGTTGATTTCCTTCTCCAGTATATCTCTGGGTAACCTGTATGAGGGTATTCCAACTCTTAACCAACCGCCGAGAACCGGACCTGCCTCAAAAATGGTAACCTTGTATCCATTTAACGCCAGATAGTACGCGGCCGACAAACCTGATGGGCCTGAACCGATTACCGCCACCTTTTCTTCCCTCGGCATAATTTCAGGTATGGTCAGAGAAGAATAGTCTACCTGATCAGCGGCAAATCTTTTTAGTCTGCATATGGAAATAGGGGCGTCTTTTTCGCCGCGCCTACATGCTGTTTCACACGGATGAGTACAGACGCGTCCAAGGACACCCGGCAAGGGCAAGTTTTTATATATTAATTCAACTGCTTCCTTATATTTGCCTTTGCTTATGAGAGCCACATAACCCTGAACGTTTATGTGAGCCGGGCACGTAGCGACGCAAGGGGCCCTGTCACCCTTATCTATTACGAATGTTTGAGGAATCGTCTGGGGAAACAGCCTGTAAGTGGCTGATCTCTTGCTCAATTCCTGATCAAACTGATTCGGGAGCTTTACCGGGCAAGCCGTGGCGCAATCACCGCAGGCCTTGCAGCGGTCTTTTCTCACGTAGCGAGCCTTCTGACGCACCTTGACATTGAAATGCCCTACGTCACCTTGTATATCCGCAACTTCACTGTACGACAGCAATTCAATGTTTGGATTCTGGCCGACAGTGACCAGCTTGGGCGAAAAAATGCAGGTGGAACAGTCATTGGTCGGGAAAGTCTTGTCCAACTGGGCCATTCGCCCACCGATACCTGTTTGACTCTCGACCAGATAGACCTTGTAACCGGATTCCGCCAAGTCTAATGAGGCCTGGACCCCCGCAATTCCGCCTCCGACGACGAGGGCGGCGCCTACTACGTCCTTCGGTTGGGCCATTACAATCTCACTTTCCGTATTTAATATTGGTTAAAAAGTACACTGAGGATTCTTTCATATTTAGCAATATGATCCCCTACTGTCAACATTTCATCATACCTTATTATATATTCACTCTGGTGACGGCGTCTCTTATCCGTTTCCTTGTCCGTGAAAGGAACTCTCCATTCACTCCAGGATCGGCTGTTGGAAGAAGAGTGCAGTTTTGGAACAGCGTCTCGTCTTTCAAAGGATAAGCTGACTTCCCGAGCGCCTCATCCCACATGAAAGTGCCTGGTATCGGGGAGTATTCGGCCAGCTTAGGGTGCGCTCCCGTATCGAGAACAAAATTAACATCCTCTTCTATCTGGGCGCACGTTTGATTCGGAAGTCCCACAAGCAAATAGGCCCCGATTTCCTCCTGAGTGAATGCATTTTCACGTAGCGACCGGACTGCTTTAACGAAGAATTCCCTGCTGGTTTTGCCTCCTGTCGATTTGTTAAAAATGTCCGATGAACTTTCCAGTCCAATCCGAATTGTCTTGAAGCCTGCCCGTTTGAAGGATCTCGCTACTCTCTGGTCTATGGCTCTGGCGTGCAAACCATTTGGGCAATGCCAACTCAGTTGAGGCTCGTCCGCCTCAAAAGGCTCCAGTATTTTGAGGGCATGGTCTTTGGAGTTGACCAGGAAGGCGTCATCGTAAACGGCAATGTCATTGCACCCGTATTTGAGAAGACAGTCCGTCAGTTCCTTGACTACTTCTCTGACCGGACGTTGTATGAAGAACGGAGCCACAATTTTTGATGCGCAATAATGGCAGTTGTAAGGACATCCTCTGGATGTGAGCAGAGGAATAAACCGAACCCTTGTCAGCAAATCCAGGGAAGGGGAGAATCCCATCTGCTCCTCCTGGGATTCCGTTGGCCCGACATTGAGTAATTCTCCCAAGACCTTGTTAACCCGGCATTCCCCTGGGCCCACGATAACTCTGTCGGCATTACAGGATTTCATGGCGTTGTGGGGATCTATGGATGCGAAAATACCTCCAAGCAATAGAGGAATTTCCGGAAACAGTTTTCTGATGAGATCAGTTGTTTCCTGTAGGCCCGTCCTCCAGTAGGTCATCATGCTGGTGACCAGCACAGCGTCCGGTCGAGCAAGGTTCGATAAATCCGACTCTACAAGTTCGTAAGGCGTTCCATATCTTGAAAAAATTCTGGGCACATTTTTCAGGACATCGGGTTTTGGTATTTCAGTGCGATGGAAGCGGCCACGTGCTCCTGACCTGCGCGACTTGTCCGGAAGTCCTGGGTGATCGGGATCCAGGCAATCAACAAATGAGAGTTCCCATCCGGATTTTCTCAGATGACTCGCCAGTATGAGCAATCCCAAAGGCTTGGCCCACAGATCGTAAGCGGAAAAATCATGAACCCAGGGGTTGACTAAAAGTAGCTTTTTTCTGTTCATTTGCGACAAATGCTCACAATAACCTCTCAATTCAAGTCGGAGGTTGCAAAATAACATTAATCGTAATTATATAAGTGAATGAAGTCATAAACGGCCTACAAATCAATAGTAAGAATTGACCATTTGGAGGTTCCCTTGTTCAACATGAAAGATTTACTCCAACAGGCGCAGGGTTTCCAGTCGAAACTTGCGGCTGTGCAGGAAGAACTGGCTGAAAAAACAGTTGTGGGTAGCGCAGGTGGAGACATGGTGAAAGTAGAAATGACAGGCGCCTTGGAAATAGTGTCGGTCAGCATCGAGAAGGATATGGTCGATCCTGAGGAAAAAGACATGCTGGAGTCGCTTATCACCTCAGCAGTCAACGATGCGATTATGAAGGCCAAAGAACTGGCAACTCAGGAGATGGGCAAGATGACAGGAGGACTGAAAATTCCGGGTCTTTTTTGAGTCCGGGGTTGGTTCATGCCATCGATCAAGGGCCTCTTGAGGCTCGACATGACAATAATCAAGAATTGGGGATAAAGTGGTAACACCCCTTGAATCACTGATCAGAGCGCTAAAAAGATTCCCCGGGGTTGGAGAAAAGACGGCAACCCGATACGCATTTCACATACTCAATGCGGACAAAGGCGAAATTGAAGATCTTGTTCGAACCATCAACATCGTTAAAGACAGATTGAAGTTGTGCTCTCGCTGTTTCAACCCCACTGATCTGGACCCATGCGCCATATGCCGTGACGTCCGGCGCGACGAGTCACAAATATGTGTCGTGGAGACTCCTATCGACCTTATAGCAATAGAAAGATCCGGGTTGTTCCGGGGAGTTTATCACGTTCTGCACGGGACGCTCTCGCCTCTGGACGGAGTTGGTCCCAGAGACATAAGGTTGATTGAACTGCTGGAAAGAGCTGAGAGAGAAAAACCCGCAGAAGTTATTCTTGCTCTCAACCCCACAATAGAGGGTGAAGCAACCGCCTCCCACATAGCTTCGAAATTAAAAGGCTTAGGAGTAAAGGCTTCCAAAATTGCGTACGGTGTGCCCATCGGTGGGACTCTTGAATATGTGGACCCACTCACGTTGGGGCGTTCCCTGGATAACCGAAAAGAAATCAGATGAACCACAAAACAGGAAAAACAATTTGGTTTACCGGCTTGTCCGGTTCAGGCAAATCCACTCTCTCATGCAGGGTCAAATCAATTCTCGAAAGACGCAATGTCAATGTGGTCTTGCTGGACGGAGACGCGTTACGCTCAGGCCTGAACCGGGACCTTGGTTTTTCGGCCGAGGACCGGGCGGAAAACATAAGAAGGGCAGGGGAGACCGCCAGGATTCTGTCCGATGCCGGGCATACGGTGATAGCAGCGTTTATTACCCCGCTGGAAACCCTGAGGAAAGCTGTTCGGAATCTTTTTGAGCCCGGATGTTATGCGGAGATCTATTTGGACTGTTCTCTGAGTGTTTGTGAGACCAGGGACCCCAAAGGGTTGTACAAAAGGGCTAGAGAGGGTAAAATACCCAACTTTACGGGTATATCTTCGCCTTTCGAGATTCCTCTCTCACCCGATTTGATGGTGAACACCGACAAAACTTCCCCCGAGGCGTCTCTTGATCTGATTTTAAGATTCCTTGAAGAAAGATTTCAGGATCTGAGGTCCGGCAATCGACCTACTGGTCCGAAACCTTTAAAAAAGAAAGGTCGGGTGGCGGTCATAGGTCTGGATGGAGTTCCTTCCAGCCTGGTTTTCGGGCGTTTCATGGGAAAGCTACCAACCTTGAACCTGTTGATGAAACACGGGACATGGGGGCCGCTAAAATCAACTGATCCACCAATAACCATTCCTGCCTGGACCTGCATGACGACAGGAAAGGATCCCGGAGAATTAGGTATTTACGGGTTCAGGAACAGGGCAGCTTTCGATTATTCCCGACTTGTGACCGCAGACGCCTGCTCTGTTAGTGCGCCAAGAGTATGGGACCGTATTGAAGAATCAGGAGGATCATCCATTCTGATAGGAGTTCCACAAACCTTTCCAGTGAGGGAGCACAGAGGAATTACCATTGCAGGATTCCCGGCCTCGCGCTCGAGTTATGGTTTTTGTTATCCTCACGAATTAGCGGAGCAACTCGATGGCATGGCCGACGGACCATACGTCGAAGACATTGTGAATTTCCGTGACAGACCTTTGTCTGAACTGGCACAGGAATTACGACAGATGGTTAACGGGCGTTTCAGTGTGACCGGTAACCTCTTGCTAACAAATCCTTGGGATTTCATGATGATGGTGGAGATAGCCCCCGATAGGGCTCATCATATGTTCTGGAGGTTTTTCGACCCCGAACATCCCGGATTTGAGGCAAATTCAGAATATGCTGAGGTAATTCCTGAATTTTATTCCCATCTGGATTCCAGGATTGGTTCATTGCTCTCTTTGATGGATGATGAAACTACCGTCATGATAGTGTCTGATCACGGGGCCATGCCCTGTCACGGTGGTGTTTGCGTGAACGAATGGTTGATTCAGCATGGATACCTCTGTCTCGAACGTAAGGTTGAGAAGGTTTGCAGGTTGGAGCCTTCCATGATCGATTGGAGTCGGACGTCGGTATGGAGCGAAGGCGGTTATTACGGGAGGATATTTATCAATGTAAAAGGTCGAGAGCCTCAGGGAATCGTGGAGTTGGAGAATTATGAAGCATTCCGTGACGAGTTGGCCAAAAAGTTGGAGGAAATCAGGACTGCGGAAGGAGAATTAATCCGGAACAAAGTTTACAGGCCCGGTGATTTGTACCTCGAGCAGCAAAACATTCCGCCTGATCTGATCGTATATTTTGACGGGCTCAGGAGACGAGCCCTTTCCACGGTTGGAACATCAGCCATTTTGGTGAAAGGGGATGGCTATTCTCTTGATGATTGCAATCATGACCCGCTGGGTATATTCATCTGCACGAAGTTGTCTGATTTGAGATCGGGCAGGATGGTCAACAAATCCGTTGAGGGACTGTGTTACAAGGATATTACCCCACGAATACTGGGGCTTTACGACGTTGAGACCATTTCAGAAGATCTGACCCCCACCTTTTTCTGTCAGAGCGCTCCAGTCTTTCAGCCTGCTGGTGGTTATGATCCGGATGAATCGGCCGCTCCAAGGGCATCCGGAATGTCGATTTGCCAGGACCGTGGATTTTCCTCTGAAGAGGAAGAGATTGTCAGGAAGCGACTTGAGGAGTTGGGATACATTTAGGGTTGTCAGTATGGCACAAAGTTCCGTGGGCTGAATACCGGTCTTTCGGACCAGACCCCAGGTTCCTGAAGAATTTAATACTATTTGTCGCTATTGCGAAGCGTCTGGGGCGCCATCAAATCCTGTTCCGGACCAATCTGGAGAACAGCGACAGCGCAAACGCTGAAAATCGCTCCGAGTATCTGAAGTGGCTCCAGCGTCTCACCAAGAAATATCCAGGCTATGAATCCAGCCGAAACAGGTTCCAGAGTAGCCGTGATCATCGCCCTGGTTGAACGGATGTAATTTATTCCCCAGAAAAATAGGCTGAACGCCCCGATGGTTCCAACAATTATGATGTAAGACATCCCCAACAGTTGGATTGTTGAATAAGAGGTGTGGATGTATTTAAAAGGGGGATGTACGACATGCCACGTAATAGCTGCGAAGAAAAGCGCGTAGAAAACGACGGTCCAGGGGCTGTACTTGCTCATCAACTTCTCGCCCAACAGACAATACGCGGCGTAGCTTAAAGCAGCGACCAATCCCCCCGCAATTCCATTAACATTCAGTTTCAGATTGTCCGGATTATAGCCTCCCACAGCCAGGTAGCAGCCAGTAAATGCCATTATTATGGCCATTAGCTTGAAGCCTGTAATTTTTTCGGCCCAAAAGAAAGCCGCATATATGGCCACCAGGATTGGAGAGAGGTATTGTAGCAACAAGGCCGTCATCAGTTGCAATTTGCTGATGGTGTAGAAATAGGAAATTTGAACCAGCGCCATCAGTACGGCGCCGTGGATAAACATCCATTTCATATCAGCGAGAGAGACCTTCAGAATAGGCCTGAAAAAGATCAATAGATACGCGCCAAATATCAGAGAGGCGAATGTAACCCGTATTTGAACAAGATCGTAAGGGGTAACGCCCTGACTAAACAAAGCTTTTCCAACCGCCCCGGAAGAGGCCCACAGGATGGAAGCCGCAATTACGCTCAGATAACCTTTTAATGAGGAATCTATCATTTGTGCTGATGACAAAAAGAGCCCGAGAGGCCAATTACCTAGCCCGGGCTCAATCTCAGATAATTCCAGATATATAAGATCTAGATCACTACTGTTTCTTCTCTGCCGGTTTTTCCTTCTTTTCTTTCTTTGGGCACTGCTCCGCTTTTGCCTTTTCGGCGTCAGCCTTCTTGTCAAATGGGCCCGCTATGGTGGTTGGAGTTTTTTCTTTGGCCTGGATAACCTTGCAAACCCCGTTCTTATCCTTGGTCAGGAAGAATTTCTTGTCAGCCGCCACTGCAAGAACTGAAGTCGCTGCAAAAATGACCAGGACAAAGAATACAGTAAGGAATTTCATTAAAGATCGTTTCATGATTTAGCCTCCTAGACTGTCGTCATTGACAAAGCCTCTCTAACACGTAACTTAATAACCTGCAAGACATAAAACATATAACATCTTATAAAAAGATATAAAATTTTGTCTTGTATAATGCTTCAACAAATGGCGCTCTTTCCCGTGTGTTTTTACGCTCATTCAGGTTTATGGTCAATTCCATTAACGAATCATTTCCTGATAGCCACGCTGGCGCCCTGCTCCATGATCTGAAATGGAATGACCCTTCCTCCAGAGTCAGAAATTGCCTTTTCAACTCTTGCCCGGTTGTTCGGTTTTACCATGGATATCATACAGCCACCTCCTCCGGCGCCGCAGATTTTGCTCGCCAATGCGCCTGCATCTTTTGCTGCAGACATGATCGAGTCGATGGTCCTGGTTGAAACCCCGAGGGCCAACGACCTCCTGAGACTCCATTCGCAGTCGATTAGACGTCCTACCTCATCCCATTGGCGATCATTTATGGCTCTGGCCATGCTAGAGGCTATCTCTCTGATTTCAATCAGTTTCTGTTTCACGTCGCCCGTCTGCTCGATGACACTGCGAGTAATGTCCCAGTTGTTCATTCCGGAGAAACGGCCCTCACCGGTGTATGACAGGACAATCATTTCTTCAAGGACTCTGTTCACGACCTGAGGATTCGGGCATCCCCGGCGCACGAAACCGGTAAAACCGAACTCTATGTATGACACCCCACCGTATAAGGCTGCAATATGATCCTGTTTTCCTGCAGGAACTCCGATGAGGCTGGTCTCCACATCTGCGGCATGATGTATGATCTGACTCTTTGACCAACCATCTGCCCTGATTTTTTCCAATCCAAGAGTCAGCGCTATGAGTAGCGCGCTTGAAGCTCCGAGTCCCGAGCCTGGGGGGGCGTCGTTTTTGGTGACGATTTCAAGGCCGCATGCCGGTGGAAATGCTTTGAGAGCCTTCATGACCAGGGCCAGGGGGCCTTTTGGCTCCCAATCGTCATGGAGTCCCAAGACAGCAGACTCACCCAGATCTAGAGAGCTTATTCGAATCTCAGGAATTTCCAGCGTCTGGATGGTGGTGAAACTCTTGACGGATATCGACGCGTTGACAGTAAAGCCACCGTCCATGAACAAATACACCGGGTAAAGATCGGTGGTGCCTCCGGCCAGATCTATCCTGTTAGGCGCAATAACCTCGATAAACATTTTAATATCCCAGGTCTTCAGCGATGATGGCTACCTTAAGGTCGGTCATCATGGGACGCCTGTGAATAATGCTGGTGATGTTGCAGATTCGCTCCGGACTGTCACAGTCCATGCATTGGGCCGTCTTAACGCATGGAGTCTTCCTGTTGAGGCTGATGGCCCTGATCGGCGCTGCTACCTCCTCTATGCGCGTCAATGCGGCGTCCAAATCGGTAACCAGCTTGTTGCGTCCAACAACAACGATGACCTTCCTGGGCCCAAAGGTCATAGCGTTGATCCTGTTGCCGCATCCGTCCTTGTTTACTATTTCGCCAGTCATGGTGACGGCATTGGCCGAGGTGACAAAAAGGTCGCATGTAAGCTGTTTTTTCCTGCATGCCAGTTCCTCCGGATCACCAGGCTTGAATTTCCAGTGGTCATAAACCGTTTTTCCCGCGTCTTCGAGCATTGTGACAATGCCTAAAGCCCTGACAGTATGGGTGCCTGCAACTCCCGCAGTTGCAGCGTCCTGTGAGTTATCCAGTATGAATTTTAGTAGTGAATCCCGTGTTTCGAAGAAATGTGCGTCAAAACGATGCTTGCGAAGTTCCTGCACCGTAGTCTCAATCATCAGTTTCATGTGGGTTTCCTGAAATTTGTCCAATTTTGCCTCCTTGAATTTATTTGTGGTCTTTTGCAAAACGACGCGCTCTTGAAATCGAGCCCGTAATTTCAACGAACCCTGTTTTTCATGGTCTTTTTAGTATCCATTTCGTGTCTCAGTGGACACCATTCAGTGGGTTGCGTGCCGGAAACGAATGGCTCGTGAGATATTTTCGGGCACATGGAGGTCGCCTTGAGTCCCGAGTCGGAACAGATCTTCCTAAACAGGATGCCGGCAGGCACGAATGGCGCCGAGTTCCTACCCAATACAGGCTCCATGATTTGATCCATCAGCGCTGAAACTTTAGTCTGATCTCTGGGAATTCCGTTCAGTCTTAAAACCATCAGTCCGCCCGAGTTATAAATTATGCCCCACACTCCTCCAGAATCAACGGATACGAACCTGGATGGAATCATACTTAGATTCTGGGTGAAATCATCTCCATACCCGATTCCTTGCACCTTCTTTAACATGTGATTCACCAGGTAGATTGCAGAAGGGTTGAGAAATTGTTTTCTCCCGGATTTAACGTCCAGTTTATCCAGTTGAGCTGACCGGTAAATGAGTGAAGGCTCTGAAATTTCCCCGACATTAGCCAGAATTGAATAAGTCCTGGCCAATTTGTTCATATCAACATTTCCAATGATCAGTTCTCCATTTGATTTCAACTCTACCTTGACGCCCATTTCTCTAAGCAGTTCGAAAACGACATCAGTTCCGAGATATTTGGTCATTTTCGATGTGAGAGCAGTCCTGTTTGATCGGAAAGACTCCAGCACCGATGCGCTTTCATCGCTTGAATCCCCGAGAAATATCTGTGACGTCAAAGCGTATTTGGGAGCGCTTTTCTTGTCGTTAGAAAAGGCCGGGACTAAAAGGAACGGAGCAAAAAGGTCGATTGATCCCTGAAAACTATCTGCTGAACGATGCAGGGGAGAATAAATTGCCAGGACTGCGCCGGTGTCAGGGGTCATCACGAGGGCCTGCGCGTTGGCTGATAGGTCAGGGAGTTTTCTGAGCCCGGCGTCCATCCTCAACTGCAACAAAGGATCAATGGTAGTGACCACAAAACGGTTGGTATTTCCGGATGTGGCCAGAGACATCGATTCTGACGACGCCAAAAAATCAATCAGATTTGGAACCTTGACAGGCACGGCCCCCGGCCTCTGCATGGTAACGGGTTTCGAAAGGGCTTCATCGTGGATTTCTCTCGAAATCTTTCCATTTTTTAACATCAATCCCAGGACGATGTTTCGGCGCGCCGTGGCTCGATCAGGGTGGCGAAACGGGTTTATTACATTGGGAGCGCGTATTATGGCCGCTAACAAAGCGCAATCCGACGCGTCAAGCTCTCCCAGGGATTTCCCCAACAATTCGCTCGCCGCTTCATGCGCTCCATGAATCGGAAACGCGCCCAGTTGGCCGAAATAGACGCGATTGAGATACGCTTCCAGAATGGTGTTCTTGCTGTAGATAGCGTCCGCTAACAGGGAGAGGACTATCTCATTGAGTTTTCGGAAAATAGTCTTTTCGTTGCTCAGCAGGGTCATTTTTACTAGCTGCTGGGTAATTGTGCTCGCCCCCTGAACGTAACGACCTGCCTCGATATTGGACCTGATTGCGATCATCAACGAAGCCCAGTCTATACCGTGGTGAGAGAAAAAATTCGAATCTTCAGTCAGAACAATCGCATCGATCAGC
Source organism: uncultured Desulfomonile sp. (assembly GCA_964401595.1). GTDB lineage: Bacteria > Desulfobacterota > Desulfomonilia > Desulfomonilales > Desulfomonilaceae > CAITZA01. Next base: position 15,717 of record CAYNZA010000018.1, on the reverse strand, counting down.
AATGAAGGGATTTCAGTGATCGGCGTGAATCTGCACAACTCGGCCGGAAAGCCCTTAGCCGGAATGACAGTCAATATTTCCGGTTCCAGGAGTATGTCGCCAGTTTGCTGCTGGGACCGCATCAGCCTTATGTCTTTTATTCTGTTGGCCTCAAGGGTGATGTTGACCGGTCCCTGTATTATCCGGTAACCAGTGATGGGAGGTCGACGGAAATTCACCGTCATCGACCACTCAGACTGCCTCCATTCCCCAAGGTTTACAGCGCCCGATGATGTGCGCGTGTAACCCAGGCGACTGAGCCTGTCAGCAACTTCGAGATTGGTTATGTCGTCACCTACTCCGATTCTGGTGGGAGCAGCGTAAATATATACCGGGAAATTCCTGAGCCTCACCTCGAAAGCCCAAACTACGACGCATGAGGCTATAAAAGTTAAAATTGCCATCCCCAAGGCGACTGTCTTGATTAACGGCCTGAAATATTTACTTGTTTGAGCTAATTTCTTCCAAGGCATTGTCAGCTTCCAGATCAAGCTCAATATCCGATTGAACAATGTCAGCCATTAATGCCTTACATCAATTAAGGATATTTTAGAAGACACCATGAAGGATGGTGGAACGCAAAAACATTTAAAAGCGAAGCAAAACAATTGCGGTCAAAAAACAGTTTGTTTGACCGGAAATAGACCCTATATTGAACCTGCAAACTAATTTTTTCTCATTAGATGTGCTACAGCTCTTTCCAGGCCGTCCAGTGTGAGTTCGAACATCGGAAAAACCGAGGCGATGACCCCGATTGTTCGAGTCATAGGCCAAATACGTTTGGGAGTTGGGTTGAGCCAGGCGCTGCGAGCAAAAATTTTTGCCAGCAAATGCAACCTGTCAATGCTGGGAAGACCACTACGTTCCTCTATGTGAATTGATCCATCAGTGGCCATCAATTCATAAGGGGCCATGCTGGCGTCTCCCACTATTATCAGACGTGTGTCCTTGTCCCATGACGCGAAATCCTGAACTCTTTGAGCCTTAAATCGCCGGGGTGGGTCTTCCCAGACGTAATCATAAATGGTGTTGTGAAAGTAAAAGGATCTGACGTCTTTGAACTGGGCTCTTGCATAATTGAAAAGGGTCTGGACTACTTCAATATACGGGTCCATGGACCATCCGCCGTTGTCTATCATGAGCACAATTTTTAGCCTGTCTCTGAGGCTTCGATCGAAGACGATATCTATTTCACCCGCGTTCCTGGTGGTGGCCCGAATGGTTTCATCCACATTAACCTTGTCCTTAGGACCCTCGGGAACCATCCTCCTGAGCCTTTTCAGGGCTTCACCCATCTGGGCCTGAGTCAACGGAGTCTCTATCGAATAGTCGCGATAGCGTCTATCCATCGCAACTTTAACGGCTGACTTGTTCCTTGAAACGCCACCGACTCTCATGCCACCTGGATGGTAACCGGAATGACCCACAGGAGATGTGCCCCCTGTTCCTATCCATTTGGATCCACCGTGATGTTCTCCCGTCTGTTCCTTAAGTCTATCCATGAAATATTTCAGTAATTCTTCCGGTTTCATGGACTTAAGCTGTTCTTTTGACATGCCCAAAGCATTGGCAAGGGCATCGGGGTTTTTGAGCCACTCATTCAACAGTTCAAGAGCCGCAGCCTCCAATTCCAGACCTTTGAAGTCCGGCAGTTCAGCGCCCCGAAAGAAATGGGCAAAAACACGGTCATAGATGTCAAAAAATCTCTCGCTTTTTACCAGTAATGTCCTGGCCGCGATATAGAATTCGTCGAGGTCCGAAACCAGCCCTTCGGACAAGGCCTGGTGAAGGCGCAAAAAGGACGTCGGTGAGACGGGAACGCCGGAATCCCTTAGAATATAGAAGAAATCGACAAACATTTTTTATTCCACATTTCTGGTCATACCCGCAACCTTCTGGTCTGCTGCGTGGCCTGATGGTAATCGGAGCTTTTTTTGAACAAAATACCAAGGAACGGTATTTTTGCCTGCAGGAGGTCTTTTGGCCTAAAGTCCGGATCAGCACGCAGCGCCCTGACCCAATTGATTAATTCACGGGTTGCCGGGCGTTTTTCTATACCCTGAAAGTCTCGTATCTTGTAAAACGTGCGTACACAGATGTCCAATAGATCCTGATCCACGTTCTGGAAATGAACATTCAGGATCTGTCTCATCATGTCCTGTTCCGGGAAGGCTATGTGATGAAAATTGCAACGCCCGAGAAAAGGATCCGACAGGTCCTTCTTGGCGTTAGATGTGATGATTATGACCGGTCTGGTTTTTGCCTTTATGGTTTTGTCAATTTCCATGATGTCGAATTCCATCTGGTCAAGAACATCGAGCATGTCATCCTGAAAGTCCGTATCCGCCTTGTCTATTTCGTCTATGAGCAAAACAGTCTTGATTTCAGAAACGAACGCCTTGCCGATCTTTCCCATACGGATGTATTCTTCTATATTGCTAACATCTCGTGAGGAATCTCCAAACCTGCTGTCATTGAGTCTTGTCAGCGTGTCATACTGATATAGAGCTTCTATTAGCTTGAGGCTGGATTTGACATTTAACACAAGCAACGGCATCGAAAGAGATTCCGCTATCGCATGCGCCAGCATAGTCTTGCCGGTTCCTGGTTCGCCCTTCAGCAGGAGGGGCATTTCCAATGCCATGGAGATGTTGACTATCTTGGCCAGTTCTTCATCCAGCACGTACTTGGAAGCCCCAGAAAAAACCGCGGCATTATCTCCTGTCATAAATCGTGGCTCCTTTTGGTTTCGAATGTCTTTACGGTAGGCAAGCTGCGATAAAATGTTCCGCAATAACCCACCCGTTTTAAACAGCATAATGAATTCCAAACCCATCTTACTTAATCATCAACTGTTAACTACCCTTCACTGAATGAAGAGTCAACAACAAGAATGAATCTAAACCAGAGAACACTATACTGAACAATGACGCGAGAATCAACCAAATGTCCGTGGCCTCGTTTGTCATAATGATAGAAAAATCGGACCCATCAATATGCTCTGGCAGGAATGATGAAAAATATGAACTTTTCCGAATCAGGTTGGGAATCCCGGAGACAAGGTAGAAATGATGCAGAACACCCCTCGGACCGGCCATTGCACTGCGAGTCCCGATGTCCATTTTTTAGCTTGACAAAAAGATTTACGCAAAGCTATGTTACGTCGCAAAACATTCAGGCTTTAAGTGAAAATTCAATAGTATTAATCGGCTAAAAAAAGGGTTGACAACAAGAGGTATTTCTGTAATAAAGTTAAAACACATCCAGAGCTATATTTTTTGGAGGCTATCCAAATCTGGTATTTAGGCTTCCTTTGGACAAGGATTTATGAAAGGAGGATGAGGGTATGGTTAAGAGAACTATGGTCGTTCTCGGAATTTTGTCTCTGACAGTTATGGTAGCAGGTAGCGCTTTCGCATTCTGTGGGTCGTCATGTGATGACAAGTGCCTGCCGCTGTATGTTCCAGTTGATGTTCCCGATACGACCGCAAAGACAATAGTTTCTACATGGGAATGCAAAATAGTGGGTCCCTGTCCCGCTCCCACACCGCCCTGCTGTGGTCCGGCCAAAAAGGGTTTTAACCCTGGCGTGCTGACCTCACTGGCGACCGCTATCGCAACACCATTCGATATGCTGTTCGGTGGCTTTGATGGTGTTTATGGTTGCCTGCCTAGCGCCAATGCAGGCTGTGGCGCCGCATTCGGCGGTGGCTTGGGCGGCGCTTTCATGGCGGTTCCCGGTATGCTTTCAGGCGAGACCACTTTTTTGGGCGGCCTCTGGTAGTCTTGATTTGCTAGCCTGCGTGAGCCGGGTCGTCCCCGGCCACTTCGGGCTTGCTTGATTGCGAATTCAGACGCGCTGAGAAAAAATCAGCTTGACATTTGTTACGATTTTTAGTAAATATAACGCATTGCATAGCGTTAAAACAAGTTACACATTGATGTCCGGTTTGAAACTGGAACGTCTTTAATGAAAGGAGGATGAGGGTATGGTTAAAAAATCCGTTGTAACTCTTGGAATCCTAGCGATGGTTACTCTCGGTTTTGGGATGTCCTGGGGTTACACCGTTAGCTCTTGGCCAGTTCCTGGTATCCCTAACACAACATTCGGTGGTGGGTCACCCTGTTTGGTATCCCCCGAAGATGTGACACTTAAGGGCCCGGTAGCCCCGGCTTGTGAGCCCCCGCTAGTTCCTGGCTTGATTCACGCTGCTCTTAGCGTTCCGTTCAGAGCAGTCGGTTTGGTCGCCACCCCGCTATTTACCGGTCAGCTGACTGCAGGTGAGCAGTGCTGCCCAGTTGAACTCGGCGACGCAGCCTATGTGACAGCAGCCGTTCCTTGCACACCTGTCAATGTATACACCCCACCCAAGTGTTGGTAAGTACATAGATTTTTAACAAAAAGGCCGGAAGAACTCTTCCGGCTTTTTTTGTTCTCCTCAGGGACACTGTCTTCAGCTTAAGATATATTTGGCTCAAACTCCCCTTCTCGGTTAAATTATATTCGTGACAAGTTGCGATCAAGCCTGTCCGTTCCGATGATTAAGTCTCCTCCGAATATCGTATCTGAAATATAATTATAGAGGCTTCAGTCCCATAAGGTCTCCCTGTGATTTTTTAATGATCCTGCGGGACAATCTGGGGGAACCCAAAGCTACAGTATGTGTTCATGAAGTCTACCACAGAAGGGCAGAACACGGACAACCAGGTGGATTCTGCCACAAGGTAGAAGGCCCAGGAGAAGAAGTCATGTTCGTTTGTTACCAGAGTTGGCGCCGCGTCATATGATGAGGCCAACAGAGGCGCCTTGACCGAGACTTTTGGGGGAACTTAAATACCTGATTGGATAACAAGGGAAGATTGTAGAATATATTGGGCTGAATCAGTGCAAGGCCACAATTGTTCCTTTTAAAAAGTACGGAGTGGAGCCGCTACCTGGTCCATCAGTAGACGCCACGTTTAGCGATGGTGTGGCCTTTAAACGAAACCAGCAACCAGAATAGCGCAGAGCAAACAAACATGATCAACCCACCAAGGGCAAACATAAAAGGCAGTCCCTTGAGGTCGCCGATCAGGCCCCACGCCAGAACGGACACATTGAGTCCCACCCCGAATGAACCGGTAAATAAAGCGACAACAATACCTCTATTGGTTTCATCGGACTTATCGACCATTTTAGCCATCATGGCGGGATATGAGAGGCCCTGGCATATGCCAAAGAGGGCGCCCAAAAATACCGTTTGAACGAGAAGTGTGATCTGAGATGTTAAAATGAGTAGAAAGCCAAAAGAGACGAGACAGGAAAGAATGAGTTTGTCACGATCAATCCTGTCAACCAGGCTGCCGAGAAATAGTCGAACCAGAATAAGGCTTGCACCATAAGACGAAAAGAACAGGCCTGCCTGCAGATGCAGATTCTTGGCCTGTAGGGGAAAGAATGTGTTCATTGCGGCGAAGCCCGATCCGAATATAGCGGCAAGAGTCATCATGCCAAGATGGCCACCGTTAAACGCTGTAGGAAAAAACCCCGGCAAATCTGTGCGGTTGGCTCGTGATCTAGCCGAGTCCTTTATGAACAATGCAAAAAAGGCCCCCAGCATGCCAAAAGCCACCAGGAGATAGAAATAAGCCTCAAAGCCATGCCGCAACAAAACCTGTTCCGCGAGAAGAGGTCCAATGGCGACGGCCAGCGAACCTGAAATTCCGTAAAGGCCTATACCCCGTCCTCTGAAATCCTTAGGCAAAAGATCCACCACGCTAGTGGCGCATCCATTGAAACAAGCGGCGAAGGCGAGTCCCTGCAGGAGTCTTACCAGAATCATTAGTTCGGAATAGCTGTCAAAAAGGAGGAAGCACGCGTTTGAGGCGCCTACAACGATAATTCCTGACAGAATAAAAAATTTTCGGCCGAATTTATCAATTAAAGGGGCGATGAAAGGCAATGAACCCAGGGAGGTAACTCCAAGTGAACCAATTACAAGACCGGCGTCTGCCGTAGCCCCGCCAAGATCAACGACAAAAAGAGGAAGGAAGCACCAGGTCGAAACTATCAGAAATAGACAAAAATTTGTTGCGCATACGAATAAAAAAGGAGCGCTAAAAAGAATTTCGGACATCAAATAAAACTCCCACTAGCCATATCCCGGGCAAATCAGCAATAAGGTCTACAGTTCATTTCCGAAACCGCTGACATGAACGAAATGAAAATACACCAATCAGTAAGTATTAGACACCAGAATTGGGAAAGAGTTCTGATAAATATCAGAAATTACGACAACTCCTGGAAAGTTAGTTGGAATCCTTCCACTGAAATCTTCTTGGCGCTCTACCGGAATTTGACTGGTCGCCAGGAGGGACATGAGGTTGAGCGCCCGACACCCCCGTGGTGGGTTTTTCAAAGCCGGGACTGATGACAGGAGAAGACGCAGGACTGGTGACAGGACTCCCTGATCCAGGCGTAATATCCTCTTCCAGAATCTTTGGTCGAGCTAACCCTTCGGTCTGTTTTTCCGAAGCGATGTTGGATGAACACCCTGAAAGAACAAGCTGAAAAAGAATCAGGAGTAGCCAAATGAAACTTTTTGAAAACATGATGAAAATCCCTCTAGAGTAGTACGCCGCCCCGTTTGTTCCCGGCTATTGCAAATCAGTCCAACAAAAAAGTAGACTCATCGTTTTGCCCCATGGCCTGTTGATGCGGGTTTTTCTGTAAACAGTTGAGTGACATATATTATGCCATCCTTGCAAACTGAGGCGCCGAACCCGACGTGTGTAAATCTTTCACTCAGAATGTTCACCCTGTGATTGGCGCTGTTCATCCATCCGTCAACAATCTTTCTGGCCAGCGACCTGATGTCGGCGGTGTTGGTGTGATAGGCGATGTTTTCGGCGCCGGACTCCAGTCCAATGCTTTTCATTCTCTCAGCAAATTTCCGTCTGCCAATAGGAAACAGGTCTGACTCGTGGGCAAGTCTATTGACTGCGCACATATCAGAACTATGTTTCAGTGCGAGCTCACTCATGGAGGCGGAAAGCGCCAATGGCTTGAGGCGTTTCTTGACACGCTCCACGTTCGTCATCTCCAACAAATAACTTTCAATGGTAAGATGCGCCTTGTCAGTCTTCGAATCAAGAGTAGTTTTTGCCGCGTGAAAAGCCTGGATTCCAACACCAACGGGTTCCTTGGAGACGAAGTGTGGCGAGTTGCCGTGTTTATCCAGACTGGCTGATCCATCGGTCAATGAGACGCAGCATAGTGTTAGACCGGAGACCACGGCCAGAGTGATCGCCGAATAAATGTCTCCTGATGAGCCAAAGAAAGAAGATCTCGACATTAGGGACCATAATCCTTAGATGACCATTTGGGATTGCCACGGCACAATAAGTAAAATTAGGCGCTGCAAGATCAATTCACGCAATTTTGAGTCAGTTCGAACTGTCATTTGGCATTTTACTTAATACTTTTAACATGTTCAATAAATAAGTTGCATAAATATATGTCGTTGCCCTAATAGATGCAACAGGCGAACGGATAGCGCCGGAAAATCCAAATGAAAAATCCATTTAAACACATAATCTGTCTCTGGTACCCCTTACTGATTCTTTGCCTGGTGTTAACGGGAGATTTCACAGGATGGGCGCGTGGTGTGGCGTCCGCAAGAATCAGTCTGCTGCTGGCGACAGGGCAGCCGGGTAGTGTCGACTACCAGGTTGGCCTCGGATTGGCATCGCTCTGGACCACCAAGCTCAAGAGTCTCGGAATTCGTGTATCGGCAGCAATAACGGAAGGGGCTCGGGAGAACATTGAAGCTGTGAGGATTGGTGACGCTGACCTCATAATCGCCGATGAATTCTTCTCCTTGGCAGCAATCACTAATACTGGGCCATTCAAAGAAAGACCTTTGCCACAGCTAAGGGCTATTACCCTCCTTTGGCCGGAGTTGTTGCATCTGATTGTGAGGTCAGAAAAATTCAATACAGGCTCGATTCAAGACCTGGAGAGCCAGACAATTGGGGTCGGTTTACCTGACAGCAGTGTCAGACACATTCTGGAAATAATCCTTAAGGAGAGGCTTGGGGCAAAAAGAGATATAAAACTAAAACCGATGTCCAATCTAGGGTTGATTGAAGCCTGGAAGTCAGGCTCCCTGCATGCCATGAGCTTTTCCGGTGGTCTGCCAATGCCCATAGTGAATCATTTTGTGCAACAGAATCAGGGGATGTTCAGATTTCTTTCAATTCCCGGCGCCGACATATCAACATTGAACAGCGAAGCGTTACCCAATGTGACCGGAATGATGATTCCCCCTGGAACTTATGCGGGGCAGGATCAGGAAATCCACACCTTGGGACAATACAACATCTTGTTGACTTCAAGCGCTCTCGATGCCCAGGTTGTTTACGAACTAACCAAAACAATGTTCACGAATTTGGATTACTTATTAAGGATTCACCCGGCGTGTGGTCATTTGAGCATGGAAAGGGCGCTATCCGGATTAAAAATTCCTCTGCATCGCGGCGCCTTGAAATTCTTTCGAGAAAAGAATCTGGCCATTCCGGAGGAATTGCTTTCAGACTGAAAACGATGATCACATGAGAGGCCTAGTTGTTAAAAAAACGCAAATTGTGTTAAATATCTAATTGATTAAAATGCGAACTATTTTCAAGAACAGGATTAGAAGGGCACAAAGTAGGAGGACCGTATGAAGGATGTCGTAATAATCGACGCAGTTAGAACTCCGGTAGGCTCATTCGGGGGATCTCTGGCGAGCGTTCCCGTTGTAGATTTAGGCTCTCTGGTTGTAAAGGAATTGATCAAGAGGACAGGCCTTGACGCTTCGAAAGTGGACGAACTTATTTTCGGCTGTGTTTTGCAGGCAGGCCTGGGTCAGAATATAGCTCGACAGGTCCTGATAAAGTCTGGAATCCCCCAGGATGTTCCGGCACTGACAATCAACAAGGTTTGCGCCTCGGGCCTTAGATCAGTTTCGCTCGCAGCGCAATGCATCAAAGCCGAAGACGCTGAATTCGTTGTTGCCGGAGGCTGCGAAAATATGTCGGCATCGCCATATTCTGTTAAAGCCGCCAGGTGGGGCGCCAGGATGAACGATAACGTGATGGTTGACCTCATGATACAAGACGGCTTGTGGGACGCTTTCAACAATTACCACATGGGTGTGACTGCCGAAAATGTGGCTTCCCAATTTGCTCTCTCCCGGGATGAACAGGATGGGTTCGGATTACAGAGCCAGACAAAGGCTGTCAGTGCAATAGAGCATGGCAGGTTTAAGGATGAGATCGTCCCTGTGGTCATACCCCAGAAAAAGGGTGACCCAAAAGTCTTTGACACAGATGAACACCCAAGAGCCGGAACCAAAATTGAAGCTTTGGCAAAACTCAAGCCTGCATTCAAGAAAGATGGCACAGTGACTGCCGGAAACGCGTCCGGCATCAATGACGGCGCAGCGGCCATATTGGTTGCTTCCGCTGAATCAGCCGCCAGCATGAACATGAAGCCGATGGTCAAGATTCTGTCTTACGCCTCAGCCGGAGTGGATCCAAAACTGATGGGCCTGGGTCCCATTCCTTCAACCAAAAAGGCCTTAGCCAAGGCGGGACTCACCATTGATGATATAGACCTGATAGAAGCAAATGAAGCCTTTGCCGCCCAGGCTCTGGCCTGCTCGAAGGAACTCAAGCTGGACATGAGCAAGGTCAATGTTAATGGCGGAGCCATTGCCCTGGGGCATCCGATTGGAGCTTCGGGCGCAAGAATCCTCACCACTCTGCTCCATGAGATGAAGCGAAGGCCGGACGTAAAAAGAGGTTTGGCGACCTTATGTGTCGGTGGTGGCATGGGCGCCGCCATAATAGTTGAAAAAGTGTGACGGTCGCCTTTTGATCGGAGCATGATGATTCCGGATTTTCTTTTATCATCGTGACCGACCGGTTTGCCCCTCCGACAAACGTAGTCATTTCCGGGCAATTCAATACAATGAATTGCCCCACCCACCAATTATGTCGGACCCGCATTCGCAAACTACTGAAACGCACAACGCCTGGTGAACCCACCGGCTTGAAAGCGGATAGGGGATAATGCCAGTGAGGATTCCGCTTAACTACAGTTACCGCAACCTCCTGACCCGTAAGTTTACTACGGCTCTAACCGCAGGGGGAATGGCCCTCGTGTCATTTGTTTTCGCTGCAGTCCTGATGTTGGCTGCCGGTCTCCAGCAAACTCTGGTTGACACGGGGTCAACAGATAACGTCGTAGCGCTGAGAGGTTCAGCCGAAACTGAAGTGTCAAGTTCCATAGAAAGGGAGGCTGCCTCGATCATTGTCTCACAGCCGGAAGTCGCTCATGACTCATTTGGAGACCCTCTGGCCTCCAAAGAAACACTGGTGCTGGTGACCCTACCCAAGAAGGATTCGAATTCACCGACAAATGTCATTGTTAGAGGAGTTGGAGCGCATTCTGGAGAATTAAGACCTCAAGTGCGCATTCTTTCGGGAAGGAATCCTGAGCCCGGTTCTCATGAAGTAATAACAGGAAAAAACATCTCAGACAGGATTGAGGGAGCTGTTCCAGGCGGAAAAATCCATTTTGCCATGATTGACTGGGACGTGGTCGGAGTCTTCGATGCGGGTAAAACTGCATTCAGCTCTGAAATATGGGCCGACAACGACCAGATCATGTCCGCCTTCAGAAGAAACAGCTACTCCGTCGTACTCATGAAAGTCATAGGAGCACAAAATTTTAACACGTTACAAAAAAGACTGACCTCAGATCCCAGGCTCAGTGTTCAGGTAAAACGGGAGCTGGACTTTTACCGTGACCAGTCTGAAATGATGGCAAAATTCATCAGGATCCTTGGCCTGGCCATGACGACTTTCTTTAGTGTAGGAGCAGTCTTGGGGGCAATGGTCACCATGTTCACGGCAGTAGCCAACCGAACCAGGGAAATTGGCGCCATGAGGGCTTTAGGGTTTTCCAGAACCAGCATTCTACTGGCATTTCTGGCCGAGTCCGTCTCCCTGGGCCTCGCAGGAGGCTTGGCAGGCCTTGCAGCCGGTTCCGTGCTTCAGTTGTTGACAATTTCCACCATGAACTGGGAAACATTCTCTGAACTGGCCTTCGGATTCAACCTCACAACCGGAATCGTTCTTTATACTATGCTTTTTGCACTCGGAATGGGGCTCACAGGTGGTCTCGTGCCAGCCTGGCGAGCGTCCAGATTGAAGATCGTCGATGCGCTACGCGATAGTTAGAATATTTCATACCCTATAACCCCTGTGTCAATTCAAGAGAAAATCTGTGGCCCACCATAGTTGAAATAAATACGAAGAAAAGTCAGCGGTATTACAGGGGCGGGGGCCGCAAACTCGAAGTCACTGTTGACGGCCCCGGCTCAAAAAATATCCTGGTTTGATATTGGAAGACATATTATTAAAAATGGATATATCAGTATTTCTATAATGTCAAGGGTAATTTTTGCGTGTCCAGTTGTAGATTAAGAGAAGGGCTTCCTTATCAAATTTCTCGATTTTAAAATGGGGCCCGAGTTTGCAACGCCTGGCCGGCCCAAGACGTGAGACAGGAGGTCAAGTGCATGAAAGTATCGAGACATGTTGATGTAAAAAGGGAAGATAGCTGCAAATCTGGATGAATCACTGTCGGGCGCGTTGAGCCCCTATCTTCTTTTTGGACTCTGATATCTTCCATGAAATGATGGATCGCCACTTGGGATCTTTCACCAACGGCAATGCCCTGTTGTAGGTGTCAAGCGCCTTCGCCGGCTGATTTCTGATTTCATACAGATTGGCGAGATACTCCATGGCAAGGTAATAATCAGGTTTGAGCCTTAGGGCGCTTTCGTAATCCTCAATTGCCTGATCAATGCTGTCAACCATTTGGAGAGCGGTAGCGCGTTGTACATAAGCGACGGCGTTAGAGGGGTTCAATTCGATAGATTTTGTGAATGAATCAATGGATGACTCCCACTGTCGAGACATTGATTCTACGCAACCTTTGGTAAAATAGTCCGTTGCATTAAAGGCCAGCGCAAAACTGGGTAGAGTCAAAGCGCAAGCAAGCAGTGCTACTTTTAACTTCAATACTGTTAGTGGGGCCATGGTGTCGCGCTCTTTATTTTTCGAAGTTGCTCGATAAAGATTATCTGACGTGACTATAGCATATTTTAAGACTCAGGTAAACTCCACTTTTATCATGTAATAAACAAGATAATACGTATAAGCATTTGTATTATATGGTTGTTGTTTAATTGCTACCGATGCTGGGCTGGCCCTTTGACCCGATGCGGCAGATAGCAGTAGTTTTAAATTTGCCGGAAAAATATGAATCCTTGAATGAAACAAACTCCATGGCATGTTGTCAGCATTTGCAAGTTGGATCAAGAAAGCTGAGCCCGTTGCAGCGGCGTCCTAAGATGTGTTCGGATGCCGTGGGGTTCCGACGAATCCAACAGGACGAAACGTAGAAGGATTACGAAGATGGCAATGAAAAGTGGTTTTGGACGAATTTTCGCAGTGGTGGCAATTACCTTTGCAATGGCCATGGGCTCGTTAAGTCTCAATGGAATTGCGATAGGCGCCGACACGGCGAAAGAAAAGCCGGTGGATTTGAAGGCTACACAGTCCGAGAAAAAGCCCACGGCCTCTGAAACTGAAATTGCAAAAACCGGTGAAAAAGCCGTAACAGAGACGGACACCACACAACTGTTGATCAAGGGTTCCAAGAAGTTCATGGAAGGGGCCGAGATGGTCAGGGACAGGAAAGACAAGGCCGCCGCAGAAAAAATGATGCTTGAAGGTCATAAAATGATAGCTGAATCTGAGACAGCGTGGGCAAAAACCAGGAAAGAACTCTCCTCTGGCCAGAAGACAGTGTCAGAAGGTCATGCCATGATGATGAAAGGCTACACCGCACTGAAAGGTGACAAGGATGCCGATCAGGGAAGTCAGATGGTTGCAGAAGGCTACAAAAAGCTGAACGAAGGTCTGAAATCTCTGGCGCCCATGACGAATGGGAAAGACAAAAAATAATATCAATTGAGATCATTACCACATAGTTGATGAAAGGCCGCATGGGCCAATTAAAATTTTTTGACCATGCGGCCCTATTATTTGCCCCACCCGACTTTCCCGCACACTTATCTGCTCAAATCCGGTTTAGATTGACTTGAACATGGCAAGTGCTCTATCGTTACCGATTCGAATTGACTAGAAAGACTACTTGTTGAATTTTGGAGGTGAGATGTCCCAAAAATTCTGGGATGAAAAGTTTGAAACGATGTCTGAAAATCAAATGCAGAATTTTCAGTTAATGAAGCTTAGGGGGCAGCTGGGTTATGTTTATGAAAAGAATGCTTTTTACAGGGAGTCATTCGATAGGCACGGTATCAAACCCGATGATGTGAAGCGCCTTTCCGATTTGTCCAGATTCCCTTTCACAATCAAGAAAGACCTCACCAACACGTACCCTTTTGGAATGAGTTGCGTGGGGCGTGAGAAAGTGGCTCGGGTGCATGCCTCCTCTGGGACCTATGGCAGACCTTCTCTAGGCCTTTACACTCAGGGGGATCTGGAGCAGTGGACGGAATGTATGAGCCGCGGCTTATGGGCTCAGGAAGTCCGTCCGGAAAGTGTTTTTCAGAACGCTTTTGGAATGGGACTGTTTACAGGCGGAATGGGGTTTCTACAGGCAGCCATCAGGATAGGATGTTCGATAATTCCTTCTGGAACTGGAATGACCGAGAGACAGATAATGTTGATTCGTGATCTCGGGGTGACGGCCCTTGCCTGCACCGCCTCCTACATTCAGACTCTGTTCGACCGTGCCAGGAGCATGGGAGTTGACATGAAGCGTCTATCCATAAAGACGGGGCATTTCGGAGCCGAGCCGTGGACGGAGGAAATGCGGCGAGAAATTCAGGACACTGGAGGATTGAAGGCCTATGATCATTATGGTTTGACAGAGATGATGGGGCCTGGTGTGGCTTTTAACTGCGAGTACTACCGGCTTCACATCAATGAGGATCATATTCTTCCGGAAATCATAGATCCCGAAACATTAGAGCCTCTACCGGAAGGGGAGAAAGGCGAGATGGTTCTCACAGCTCTTCAAAGAGAAGCAGCGCCTCTGATCAGGTATAGAACTCGTGACATAGGTCGCATAAGCCGGCAAAGATGCGAATGTGGAAGAACTTTAATTACCATGGATAAAGTCGTAGGTCGCACTGATGACATGATGATTATTAGTGGCGTGAATGTCTTCCCGACCCAGATCGAAGCCGTTTTGATGACCTTCGAGTGTGTTGAGCCCATCTATCAGATCCGTTTACGAAAAAGGGGCTACTCAGACGCCATAATTGTTGAGACAGAACTGAAATCGAACTTTGACCCTTCCAGATCAGAGCCTGTTGAGGAAATTTCCAGAAAGATTTCTGAAAAGATCAGGCAGGTAGTAGGGGTCAAGGTTCCTATAGTGTTTTTGCCCAGAGACACTATTCCCAGAAGTATCGGCAAGGCTAAACGCGTGCTTGATGAGCGATCCAGTAATTAGGACGCAAACGCACAAATTTGCTCTCCTGATGTTTTTGGTCTTATGTAATTCAAGAGAGACATGATGTGGGCTTTTGCCCACTTCATGTTCGATGTTAATCCCAGCAAACAATCGATTGCGATTTTTTTACCTTGCGCCCTGGGTCTCCGCCAGTTACTGATGCCCAGTTTGAATACATCAGGTCTATTTTGCGCCGTGTAATTCCAGCAACCTGGCCATCTGTCTGGCGCCCATCGACAATGCCCATTTGTACGCTGTCCAACCGTTACGGTCAGCGGCTTCCACTGATGCGCCACTTTCCAGGAGCAGACGGGTCAGCTCATAATGTGATTCTGAAACAGCGATGATGAGAGCGGTTGCCCCATATTGATCTTTTGCCTCCAGTTCGGCCCCATGTGTTATCAATTCTTTGGCGATTTCCACATACCCTCGACGGCTCGCCCTCATCAACGGGGTCCAACCGTAGTCATCAGTAGCGTTAAGATTAGCGTTGTGTCTGATCAGGAGCCTGGCTATTACCAGATGCCCTCGTCTGCATGCTTTCATAAGGGCGGTTGCCCCATATTGGTCTGCAGCTTCAGGACCGGCGTTGTTGGCCAGTAGCAACTCTACCAGTTCCGTGTGGCCCATAGACGCTGCCCACAACAACGCTGTCCAGCGTGATGGTGTTTGGGCGTTGACGTCTGCCCCTCTGTCAAGCAACTCCTTTACCAGTTCCAACCGACCCTCCGAGGCTGCGAGAATCAGAGGTGTGTAACCGTACTCATCAGAGGCGTTCGGATCAGCCCCTTTGTTCAGAAGAGCCTTTACCTTGTCGAGGTCGCCTTCGCCTGTGGCCAGAAGCAATTTGTTATCCATTGCGGTCCTCCAGCAAATAAAATGCTGTAAATAAAAAATTGAGGTTTTGTGCGAGAGGATTTTATTAAAAAAAGACGCGCCTTTGAGCTGATTATAATTATTTTTTCTCGGCTAGTTTCAGTTCTTTTATAACTTCCTCATGGCGCATCGATTCCGCCCACATCCTGGCCGTCCAACTGTTCCTGTCCTTCGCCTCAGGATTGGAACCACTGAGCAATAGAAGTTTCACAACTTCGTGG
>CAYNZA010000017.1:34817-39016 GCA_964401595.1 uncultured Desulfomonile sp. | reverse complement strand
AAATAGAGTATAAACTACAAAAGTAGTGAGTACAAAGTTTGATAGACCAGGCTACCATGTTGTCTCCAGACCTCCTAGTTGAGATTGTTCCTGAGCTTGTTTTGGTTTGCAGATCTTTCGATCAACACGGGCCGTGCAGTCGGCCGCTCCTGGTAGCGGTCGGCCTCCACACGGCTGATGATTAATGAATTTTGGGGCCGTTGAACGTTTGCAGCATCAAAGGAGAATGAATAATGCCTGGACTGAACGGGAGAGGACCTGCTGGAAATGGCCCTCAGACGGGTTTGGGCCGTGGACGTTGCGCAAAGGGCATCGTCTCGGACACAGATCAATCTGGGGATTTAATGGGACTTGGGCGCGGTGGTCGTCCATTCGGTTGTGGCATGGGACGTCAAGCCGGAATGCATAATCGACGAAATCAGGGTTTCAGAAATTTCACTACACCTAATGGGGCTTCCTCACAGGACAATGAATAGGGAGTCGGCTAAGGTTCTTTTCATGATAGGAGCGACAGAAGCTCTGATGAATGAACTAAAACGCGTAATAGACTGGTGAGGTTCGGAATTGTTTTTTGGGCCGTTAAGTCCAACATTTTGACGGGGATAAGGTAAGCATTTCAAAATGTTGAAACGAACGGCCCGACTTTATTCAAGACTACTCGGGTAATAGGCGGTTATCAAGTTATGAAATTGTCGAGTAACTCTTCCTTCCGGGAGGATCAAAATCGAGAAGCTGGATTTTGGTCCTCATTTGAATTAATAGTCTAAGTATAAAAGAGCTTAAAGGCTTTGAAATAATCTTTAGTTTAAAAGAGGCTGTTATGACTGAAGAAACACAATGCGGCTCCGAACAATCATGCGGAAGCTGTTCAACTTCATCTTCCTGTTCCACTGACATTCAACGGAAGCATGCCGAGGAACAATCACTCAAGAAATTGTCCAGGATCAGATCACGAATAGCAGTGATGAGTGGCAAGGGAGGAGTGGGCAAATCAACGGTGGCCGTCAATTTGGCCACTTCGTTGGCGTCTTTGGGTAATAAGGTGGGGATTTTCGATGGGGACGTTCACGGTCCTAACATTCCCAAAATGTTGGGAGTCGATCATGTTGCGCCCAATGTTTCAGCCGACGGCTTATCACCTGTGATAGGACCAGCCGGCATAAAAGTGGTTTCCATGGGTTTTCTGGTCCAGGACGCGGACACACCCATTGCGTGGCGCGGCCCAATGAAGCACTCACTGTTTCAACAGTTTATAGCTGATGTCGATTGGGGAGACCTTGATTACCTCATCATAGACTTGCCGCCTGGAACTGGTGACGAACCGCTCAGTATCGCTCAATTG
The DNA here is from genome assembly GCA_964401595.1 of uncultured Desulfomonile sp. Taxonomy (GTDB): domain Bacteria; phylum Desulfobacterota; class Desulfomonilia; order Desulfomonilales; family Desulfomonilaceae; genus CAITZA01. The sequence continues at coordinate 37,674 of CAYNZA010000017.1, read as the reverse complement.
CTTGGCCAGCCGCTCTGGACGGTCATAGTCACAACCCCGCAGGATGTGGCGCTGCTAGACTCGAGGAAATCGGTAGTTTTTGCCCGCACTCTGCAGATGAACATTCTTGGGATAGTCGAAAATATGAGCGGTATGTCCTGTCCTCATTGTGGGGGTAAAATTGATCTGTTCAAGACTGGAGGAGGTCAGCGCGCTGCAATCGAATTGCAGGCGCCTTTCCTGGGGGCGATACCGATCGATCCTAAAATTGTACTGGGTGGCGACGCAGGGACACCTTTAATACAGGACAATCCGGATGGACCCAGCGCTAAAGCATTTCTGGAGATAGCAAGAAACATCAATGAGACGATAACGTCTTCGAATTGAGCTGTTAAAAACGGTTGGCCAAGGTTCAATGGTTTAAGTTTTCTAGATCAATAATATCTTAGGAGTTCAAAAATGTCGGTTAAAACAGTAGCGGTTCCATCAATGAGTCCCGGAGGACTTGAAGCGATGAGAGCGGGGCACTTTGGACATTGTGACCTTTTCACACTAATCCACTTGGAGGACGGTGAAATCAAGGAAGTTTCGTTGGTGGACAACCCCCCCCATGTACAGGGCGGATGCTTTGCTCCGGTCAGCATTCTTCACAAAAGCGGCGCTCATGCGCTCATAGTTGGAGGCATCGGAATGAGGCCGTTGATGGGTTTTCAACAGGTAGGAATTGACGTCTACTATGGACCGGAAGGCGACACTGTACAGTCGGTAGTGTCGGAATTGCTGAACGGAAAACTACAAATTATTGCCGAACATCAGGTATGTGGCGGCGGAAGGTTTTAGAATCGGGATCGAAAATGAAAATTGCAGTAACATCTGACGGCACGAGCCTGGAATCCCCAATGAACCCTCGCTTCGGACGCGCTCCCTACATTTTGATAGTAACATCCCAGGGAGAACTGGTTGAAGTGATAGATAACACCGTAAATGTGAACGCCATGCGCGGAGCTGGAATACAGGCTGCAAAAAGTCTTGCAGACCGTGGGGTGGAAATCTTGTTAACAGGTCACTGCGGCCCAAACGCGTTTACCGCGCTTGAGGCGGCAGGCATCAAGGTAGGATCAGATCAATCGGGATCAGTAAAAGAAGTCGTGGAGAAATTTGGGGCCGGAAAAGTGATTTTTGCTGATAAACCCAATGCTGAACCCCACTGGTAAGGTGAGTCGATACATGAAAATTGCCGTTGCTAGTGGCAAAGGAGGGACTGGTAAGACTACTGTGGCTACCAGCCTGGCCGCCGCGCTTGGTGAACGCGCCCAGATACTGGATTGTGATGTGGAGGAGCCCAACTGCCACATTTTGATGTCTCCTCAGATCTCAAAGTCTGAACCTGTCTCTATCCAGGTTCCATTGGTAGAAATGGAAAAATGCGACCTGTGCGGGAAATGCGGCGAAGTATGCAAATTCAGCGCAATCCTGACCATCGGCAAAACGATTTTAACTTTCCCGGAACTTTGTCACGGTTGTGGGGGTTGCATGCTTCTCTGCCCTCACAAGGCTATCAGCGAGACTCCCAGAGATTTGGGAGTGGTGGAGACCGGTCACGTCGGGACTGTTGAATTTGTCCAGGGAAGAATCAGGATAGGAGAAGCCATGGCGCCACCTCTAATAAAAGAGGTCGTCAGACGCATCAATCCACAAAAGATTTCCATTCTGGATGCGCCACCAGGCGCGTCCTGCCCGGTCATTCACACAGTCAAGCGCTGTGACTTTGTAATCATGGTCACAGAGCCGACGCCTTTCGGGTTGCATGACCTCAGGATTGCAGTTGAGGCCATACGCCCTCTGGGCATACCTATGGGTGTGGTATTAAATCGCAGTGACATTGGTGATGGAGAGGTAGGGGAGTATTGCAAAGCTTCAGGCCTGCCGCTGCTGATGGAAATACCTTTTGATCGTAAAATTGCTGAGGGTTACTCACGTGGAGACATGTTGATTCAAACCAACCCCGCATTTGCGGAAGGGCTTTGTGAACTTTTCGAGAATATTTCCAGAATAGTAAACAAAGGCTCTGACGCAAGACTGGCAACTCGATGACAAAAGAGCTTGTAATAATTAGTGGTAAAGGTGGAACTGGAAAGACTTGCATAACAGCCTCATTCGGTTACCTTTCTAAAAATAAAGTTATGGCAGACTGCGATGTGGACGCCGCAGATCTTCACATAATTCTGCAACCCCGGATTGTGGAAAAACAGGAATTCCGCGGAGGCGAAAAAGCGGTAATAAACCCGCACAAATGCGTGAAGTGCGGCCTATGTGTAGAGGTATGCCGATACGAAGCCATAACGGAAAACCTCACCGTCGATGGATTTTCATGTGAGGGTTGTTCTGTTTGTTGTCATGTATGCCCTGAGCAGGCTGTCACCATGGAGGAGTCTCTCAATGGGCATTGGTTCGTTTCAGAAAGTCGCTTCGGGCCTATGGTTCATGCCGCATTACTGCCGGGAGAAGAAAACTCGGGCAAACTGGTGGCGTTGGTAAGAAACCAGGCCAAGGCGTTGGCAAAACGGCTGGATAAAGACCTCGTCGTGGTAGACGGAGCCCCCGGCATCGGATGCCCCGTGATTTCTTCGATTACCGGGGCGGATCACGTTATGGTAGTCACCGAACCCAGTCTGTCGGGTTTGCACGACATGCAAAGAGTCATTGGCCTTATAAGGACTTTCAACATCCCCATTACGGTCGTCATAAACAAGTTTGACATTAACATTGATGTATCGGGCAAGATTGAACGGTGGCTTGATCAAAATTCCGTCAATCTGGGTGGAAAGATTCCCTATGACCCGAATGTGATAAAATCCATGGTCATGAAGAAAACTGT
>CAYNZA010000017.1:0-34717 GCA_964401595.1 uncultured Desulfomonile sp. | reverse complement strand
AGACCTTCTTCTCCTGTTTGCCCAATGGCGTATTCTTTGGCCAGTTCCATACGAAAAGAGATAATGGCGATTGACGGAGTGACGTCAATAAAGTTAAAAGTAGAAAATTTCAATAAGGCGGATCACCTGGAAAGTCTGATCAACAACATATCGGACTAGGTTCCGCATCAGGAGATTTCATCATGCCCATAAAAGAGTATCAATGTGAAGATTGCGGGACTGTCAGTGAATTGCTGGTTGGGATAGGCAGGAATTCTTCGGAAGAGGTGTGCGTTTCATGTGGCGGGGCCAGGCTGAAACCTCTTATGTCGGCTGCCGCCATATCGATCGGACATGGAGGATCAATGCCTGCGGATATGGGCAGTTGTTGCGGGTCTAACCCGTCCGCTGCCGGGTGCGCCGGTCCAGGTAGCTGTTGCGGATCAGTCAGATGAATTCAGAAGGTGACACAATGACCGAGAACACCGATATTTTTGATGATGTTGAAGGACTGGTTCTGGAAGACGCTGCAAAACTGTTTTCACCAATTGTCATTGAACACTTCAAGAATCCGCGAAATTACGGGGCCATAGAAAATGCCGACGCATACACTTTCATGAGTGGAATATGCGGAGACACCATTGGAATCTTTGTCAACGCCAACGATGGGCGCGTCTCCAGGCTGGGTTTTGTGACCAACGGTTGCGGGCCTACAATAGCTTGCGCCAGTGCAATAACCTGTATGGCGGAAGGTAAGACGGTTGAGGATGCCTGCAAAATTACAGGATCAGACTTAATCGATTATCTGGGGGGCCTCCCCAAAGAAAACACCCATTGCGCCGACTTGGCGGCAAATACGCTTAAAGGGGCATTGGAGAAGGTTTCGCTGCGATGATTTACCCTGTTGCGGGTTTTCAGCTCGGCCTTCTTCACAATCGAACAGAAATGCAACCTCTTGTTAATTTAATTTCTGGCATATCTGTCCTCTTGACCAGGAGAAGAATTTGGCTTCCGATTTGACAAGGCAAAACAATTGTATCAAGGCGCTCATATTCTTAGGGAATGAAGATGGAGCAAACACTGTCAGCATGGCTCTTGAAAAACGCGGAATTGAGACCTCGACTGTGGGTTCCCTGGAGCAATGTGTAGATCGGATGAAAATGCTGTCGCCCGATATCCTGATAGTGGAAGACAACACAAATTCAAACATTGGCATCAAGGCGGTTCAGGAGGCGCTGAGAATATCATGGACGGTCTCACCCATACTGATCAGCCCATTGGATGAAGAACAAATTCATGACAGAGCAGAAGGATTGGGCATTCTGGGCTGTATGAGCGCCCCATCGGACATCGAAAAGCTGGATTCCCTAATAGATGTTTTCAGGAAATTACACGACAAATAGGCCGTTGAGCGGTGGCAGAATTTTCCTCTGCAAATAGCGCCTGACAATTCTGTGCGTCACTTCCACAAAACACTCTTTTTGCACACAGTGTTTCTTGCTTAAATGAATCTTCATTGGTAAGCTTAAAGCGACTCTGGAATCAAACCAAGTGCTGTTTTTTACTTTGGGGCGCAGTGTTTAAGCACAATCTAAAACTATCAGTAAAACACCAGGCTCCGATGCGGGCCATGCTGCTGGCCTTGATACCAGCGACCGCCATGGGTGTTTATTTTTTTGGATGGCGTTCGCTCACCTTGGTAATATTCTCGTGCATCGTGGCGTATTTGACAGAGATCATATTTGAGACCTATCGCAACGGCACGCCTACTGAAAGTGTGCTGGTGTCAGGCGCCCTCTATGGGCTCAGTCTGCCACCCTATACACCGCTGTGGATATCTGCGGTCGGAATAATTTTCGGAATAGTTTTTGGCAAACAGGTTTTTGGCGGATTCGGGCGAAATGTCTTCAACCCTGCCATCGTAGGCCGAAGTTTCGTTTATGTGTGTTTTCCCCTTCAATTGACATCGCAATGGATGGCTCCCACGACTGACATCTGGGGCAGGCTCCTTAAATACACGGATATGGACGCCATGACCGCGGCCACTCCATTGGTGAGTTTTAAACAGACTCATGAATTAGCCGTGGTTTCGGACCTGTTTTGGGGGAACATATCAGGGTGCATAGGGGAAACCTGCGTTCCGGCCATTTTACTCGGAGGCGCCTACATACTTTACAAGGGGGCAGCGGATTGGCGTTATCCGCTTTCATGCATTTTCGGCGCAGTGTTTCTGAACGGCGTCCTGACGTACTCGGGAGTTCCCGGCGTGCTGGACCCAATTAGAAACCTCCTTTCCGGCAGTCTGCTCTTCGGGGCGTTTTTCATGGTGACCGAGCCGGTCTCAGGTTGTGTCAAGTCGAAGGCCAAACTGGCTTATGGCTTTTTGATTGGATTTCTTTGGATAATCATCAGAAGTTTCTCCGGTTTTCCAGAAGCCACTTCATTCGCAATCCTTCTTGGGAATACATTCGGGCCGCTTTTCGACGAAGCGGTAATGGCGTGGGAAAAAAGAAAGAAAACTGTTTCACAAGCGTCTTGAAATGACTTTTATCAAAAATATAGGTTTTATATTTGTCATTGCCTTCCTTTTTGCCGGAGTGACTTCGGGGGTCAATATGGCCTTGTCAAAGAGGATTAAACTCAATGAGGAAACCAGAGTAAACAAACAACTTCTCGAGGCGTTAGGCATACCTTTTTCAGACAGATCCAGCCCGGAAAAGATTCAGGAAATAAAATCGAAAAGGGTAAAATCCGCATTGCTGGGAAATGAACGGCTATTTGCTGCAATCACTGAACAGGGCTCCATCGACAGGTTTGCTTTTCCGGTTTCGGGTAAAGGATTATGGGGCGCAATACATGGATTGCTGGCTGTCAACAAAGATTTGACCCGTGTAGAAGGACTAATTTTCACTTCTCATGTCGAAACTCCGGGATTGGGCGCCAGAATTGATGAGCAATGGTTCAGGGATCAGTTTCAGGGGATTGATCTCCAGAGGAAAGCTTCAGAGGACAAGTTCCTTAAAATGGGACCCGGAAACAGGGAATCCGTAAACCGTTTGGATTCGATAACAGGGGCCACGATTACATCAATGTCCGTGGAGAAGATGCTCAATGAAGCTATCCGCTCCATATTGTCGGAAAAAGATAAAATCAGGGGGCTTGATTGGCAGTCTCTACCAAAAAAATAGCTCTTGACGGTATTTGGTACAACAACCCGATCTTCAGACAGGTATTGGGTATTTGCTCGACTCTTGCCGTCACAAATCTGGTCACTAACACTGCAGTCATGTGCCTGGGTCTCATTTACACCAATGCCGTCTCGTGCGCCACAACCTCTGCGCTTCGGACTATTACTCCATTCAGGTTGAGAATGATATCGTCCACACTCATAATTGCTGCCTATGTGATAGCGCTCCACAACTTTCTGATGGCATATCTCCCGGATATCAGTGCGCAATTAGGTCCTTATGTGGGTTTGATCATTACCAACTGCATTGTTTTGGGTCGTGTAGAAGCCTTTTCGATACAGAATAAGCCATGGCCGGCGCTCGTGGACGGGGTGTCATCCGCCGTGGGCTATTCGATGGTATTGCTTTTGATAGCCGTATTTCGTGAGGGATTGGGATTTGGGTCCATCGCGGGAATCAGCCTTCCCTTTAGTTTCACGAAATGGACCATAATGGTCATGGCTCCTGGAGCTTTTTTCATGGTCGCCATTGTGGTGTGGGTCGCGAGATGGTGGGACATGCGTTCAGAGGAATCCCAAAAAGCACAGAAGTGATGTCTCATAGTTGAACATGGAGATTGCCATGAGCGAAGTCGGCGCCTTCGTAATATTTTTTGCATCAATTTTCACCAGCAACATATTGTTGACGAACTTTCTAGGAATGTGCTCCTACCTGTCGGTCTCGAGAGAACTGAAAACTGCCTGGGGGTTGGGAATCGCAGTAGTTTTGGTTATAACACTAACATGCGTGGCTAACTATTTCGTCTATTATCATTTGCTTGTGCCATTGAACCTCGAACATCTCGAGTTTATAGCTTTCATAATAGTTATTGCGGCCTTGGTGCAGGTGGTGGAGATGATCATAGAACGCACTTCTGATCGTCTTTACGCCGCATTGGGCATTTTTCTTCCACTGATCACGGTGAACTGCGCAGTATTGGGAGCAGCCCTGTTCATGATCATTCGAAAATACGATTTTTACCAGTCATTGGCCTACGGCGCCGGTAGTGGAATCGGATGGATGATGGCAATCATGGCGCTGGCAGGAATAAGAGCCAAGATGTCCAGGCGTTCCAAGGTAATCCCTGCGTTGGAAGGACCGGGAATCGTATTGATTATCACCGGAATCATCGCTCTGGGCTTCATCGGTTTCAGTGGAATAGTTCAAATCAATTGATGCTGAAAAAAGGGCCTTCCAGTGTCTTTAAGTATTTTAATGCCTGCATTCTCTATAGCCTGTCTCGCCACTGTTTTGGCTATAATAATTTTGTTGGCTGAACGTTTCCTCATGGATTACGGAGAAGTAGAACTCCAGGTCAATGATAAAACGTTCACGGTCAAGGGTGGATCTACAGTGCTGAGCACTCTGAAACAGGAAAAAATTTTTATTCCATCAGCCTGCGGAGGAAGAGCTACGTGTTCTTACTGTAAAGTCACTGCCATCAGTGGATTTGGTGATGTGCTGCCGACTGAGGCTCCCTTGCTGACCAAAGAGGACTTGGCCCGGAATGTTCGCTTGGCCTGCCAAATAAAAGTCAAGACCAACTGCGCAATCAGCATTCCAAAGGAACTGTTCAGCATAAAAGAGTTCAGAGCGCGCATCGAATTTATAGGAGACCTCACCTACGACATCAAACATTTTCGGTTCGAACTATTGTCCCCCGGAGAAATAGACTACAGAGCCGGGCAATATGTTCAGGTGCAATCACAGCCGTATGGCGACATCGCTGACTCTGTGTATCGCGCTTACTCGATGTGCGGACACGCTCAAATCAAAAATCAGGTTGAATTAATGGTAAGATTGGTTCCAGAAGGCATTTGCACCACATACCTCTTCAATCATGTGAAGGTGGGAGACGAGGTTGTGCTGACTGGACCGTACGGTGATTTTTATCTGCGAGATTCTGACCGGCGAATGATCTGTGTTGCCGGTGGCTCTGGAATGGCCCCCATTCGCTCTATCATAATGGGTATGACTGCGGAGGAAATTAAAAGACGCAGGCCTGTTTTCTTCTTTGGCGCCAGAACCAAAAGCGATTTGTTCATGATGGAGGAATGGCAAGAACTGGAATTGAAACACAAGGCCTTCAAATTTGTCCCGGCTTTGTCTGCCCCTGAGCCCAATGAGAACTGGACGGGAGCATCCGGACGAATAACTGATGTAGTCGCTGAATATGTCCCGGACGCCCGGGAATGCGAGGGATATCTTTGCGGAAGCCCCGGAATGCTCAACGCCTGCGTCGAAGTTCTGACAAAGCTAGGGCTGAAAGAGGAACACATTTATTATGACAAATTTGCCTGACAGACCCCTCAAGAGTGATCCGGAACTTTTCGAAACAGAGGAGAAGCTGCGTCAGGGTAACTACATGAGAGGAGAAACCAGGGCACTCAGGCGTCTTCTCGATGATGACAAAGCGCTGGTCTCCAGTCTTGATTTGGACGTGGAATTTCTAACAAACCTGATGGACAGACTTTATCATGAGGCAGCCCAAGGCATGGGAGACACGGTTCTGGTAGACGGGAAATATGAGGTGTCATTGAGAGAGGATCGAGGTAAGACTGCGTGTCCATGGGGAGACAGATTTTTCGCCCCCAAAGCCGTAGTCTCGGCACGCAACATGAATAATGGCAAGAAAATAAAATACAGTGTCCTGGGACTTCACCTTATCAAACGTCACGGCTTCTTCCAGGGGGCGGGTAGCCCCTTCAGAATTGATCCCGAGGATCTGAAATTTTTTTTTGAACTGTGATTGACCAATTTCTTTTCGAGAACGGCAAACAGGCTATGGTGTCCAGTTTCAATTCATCCGGTTAGCGGCGGTTCAGAATTATTTCGCCGTTCGTCCTTTGCCCTTTTGACAAAGAGTCAGTCCGAACAAGGCGGCGCCCGTGGCTCCGGCCAGTTGGCTATCCCACTTGGCCTTCAGTGTCTCAAGACCCAGTTTTTTCATGAGGCGGTCCAGTACTCCACGGTTCTTGGCCATACCCCCGGTTACTGCAAATTCGGCCTCAACCCCTACCCTTTGAATCAGAGAGTAAATGCGTTCGGCCATTGCTGAACAATACGCCGCCAAAACCTGGTTAGTGGAAAGACCTTTGCGCAACAACGCCGTGGCCTCTGACTTGGCGAAGACAACACATGCGCTTGATACAGCAGGTGGGTCAAAGTCAACCATAAAAGACCGGTCTCCAACTTCACCAACAGGCACTGACAGAAGATCGGCGAAAACTTCCATACCTCGCCCGGTGCCAGCGGCGCATTTGTCATTCATTAGAAAATTTGTGACCTTACCCTTCTGGTCACATCTGATGACTTTAATGTCCTGTCCTCCAATATCCAGAACCGTCCTGACCGTCGGCCCATAGATGAAGTTTGCTCCTCTGGCATGGCAGGCAATCTCGGTCAATGTTCTATCAGCCATGGGAACATTAACCCGCCCGTAACCAGTGCCAACACAGAAATTTATGTCGTCAATCTTTATCGAAGATCTCTCCAGCGCCATTGCCAGAGCATTACGCGCGCTGCCGGGACTATCGGAACCGGTGCGAACATTGCTGTAAGCGTAAAGCTGTCCATCGCACATTATGACGGCCTGCGTGGAAACCGACCCCACATCTATACCAAGCGTGACATATTCTACGTCTTTTCGTTCAACATCCTGATTTACCCAACTGGATTCTTTCCATCTCCAGAACTCGGGTTGCGCCACGTGTATCATACAGACTTACTCCCGATGTGTTTTCAGCCAATGCTATTCTGTTCCTGACTGAATATTATTTCAATCGAACGACTGCGCGCTCGTGTCAAGATCGGCAGATTCTCGACCGGTTGTCCACCACCTCTAATAGTTAATTTAACTCAAGCATTCCCTTCTGTTACTTCGCCGGCCGCGATCAATGCTGCTCCGGTTGCGGCGCTATATTCGGGATGATCCGGAATCAGAATATTTTCGATCCCGAGTTCGCGTTTCAAAGAAGACACAAATCCATTGTTGCAGGCCATTCCACCTATCAGGACGATATCCAACTGTAGGCCGACTCTTCTGATCATTGATGCTATCCTGGAGGCGACAGCATCAAAGATAGCCCTGGATATATCCATTTTTGGTGTCCTGGCGTGTATGAGGCCTATTATTTCGGATTCGGCAAAAATAGTGCATTGGGCGTTCATTGGTACCGGATTGTCTGACATCAGGGCCATCTCCCCCATTTCATGAATGCTGGTCTCCAGCGCCCTGGCCATGGCTTCAATGAACGAACCTGCCCCCGCTGCGCATTTCTCATTCAAGGCAAAATCCAGTACCGAACCATTAGCGTCAAATCGAACCACTCTGGACTCTTCAGCCCCGACATCCACTGCTACTCGACCGGACGGAAAAAAGTAACATGACGAAGCGGCCATTGATCTTGCCTCATTTATCTGAAAAGCCGCCTGGTGAATGGGCTTCAACCTTGAGCCGGTGATTCCGATGCGCCACAATTCCGATTCATCCAACTCAGCTTTGTTCAACGCTGCGCCCAATGACTTCACCAATGCCTCCGACTGATCGAAACCGGTTAAAGTTTCCCCTCTGCCAAGAATTTTATTGTCACGAATTATCACCGATCTGGTGTTTTTTGCTCCGCAGTCTATTCCAGCAGTGATCATGGAAAATTACCCCGCATTGCTAAGAAGAATAGCGTCTCTATTGTATCTGAAAACAACATCTTGCCAGACGTTCCCATCGGGCGTTCAGTCAAAAGACGATACAAAAGCTAAAAGTGACGACTCTTGCCATATTATCGGGTAGATCCGCCAAATGATAATTATAACTGTTACAAAAGGTCATAGGTGAACCTGGCGCAAGCGACGTGCAGTTCAACCGACCTGATCAGCGCGCCAGTCCGGTTTGACCATCGGGAATAGCATCTTTTCATCTTTTTTGGAGAGAAAGACACTCTGTCTTGAAACCTTTCATTGATAGTTCTAGAATGCAGACTCTAATCGAGGAGGCGCCAAATGTCTATTGACGATGAGATTGTCATCAACCCTGAATTAAGCGCAGATTTTCGTTCATTCGAAGAATTCTGCGATGAAAATTCCGGATCGGAAAAAATGTATCTCGAGTTGATAGCCAAAAACCCCACGGTCATGGACTCGGTCACTATCGCCTTTTGCATCAGGCGTCTTGTCAAACTTTCGAAGGAATTTGCGGACACGGTTCTTGCTTCGGTAAAAGAAGACGAAATCCCTGATCTGGCACAATTAATGGGAACCAAAGGCATCCAGCTGGACAAGAATCATTCGGGAAAATTGCGAGAAATTGTTTTTGCTTTTAGAGACTCTGATGACGAACAGATAAGGGCAGAATTGTCCAAAGCTTTTACACTTATCACCTTGGCCAGGGAAAAGAAACGAGTTGTCTTTAACGTTGGAGAATCTTACAAACCACCGGATGAAGGATGGTTAGCCGAAGACTTTGACGGAGACGACAACGCTTATGAGATGGTTCGCGCTGTAGAAAACCCGCAGTGGTCTGGTGAAGAGGAGATTTGAATAGCATGAAGACTGACAGCCTACTCGCTCCGGTCTCAGAGAACGCCCGCCTGGTCACCGATTTGATGATAAAAGACAAGCGTCGGGCTGCTGAAATAATGGCGTCGTTGAGCCCCGAAGAACAAATATCGCTTGTTTCACACCAGGCTTACAATGATCCTAAAAAGGCGCAGGAAATAATTTTCTTGCTTGATGATGACCACGGTAAACAAATAGTTGATGGAATAGGCGACAGGGCCTTGTTCAGGATCATGAAATCCCAGAGTTCTACTCACATTGGGGTTCTGAGCCTGGTAAACCCGGATAGGGTTCAGTCGATTCTCGATCTGGATTCAGAGCTTTTTTCGACCTCAGGCATGACCGATCCTCAGACAGCTTATCACTGGATGGTCAGCTTTCTCGAAGAGGATGATGACACCTTTGCCAAATTACTAGATAAAATCGACATCAAGCTCGTGGCTTTAGCTTTTCAGGAAAAAATTGTCAAACCCAAAGCTTCTGTCATGTCGGATACTGTTGATCCAGAAGAAACTGCCTTTCCTGCAGATTTCATGGTGAAACTGGATCGTGGCGAATTGAAGCCTGATGATCTGGATGTCACGGATGAAGAGGCGTTGGACATATTGACCAAAATCCATCTGGTAGATGAAATGTATTTCTCAGAACTCGTTTCCCTGATGATCAGATCGGAGAGTCTTCACACGCGAACCGCCGAAGAAGCCCTGGATAGAATAAACGAACAGGTTGGGGACATGTCGGCTTTTGTGGAAGAGGCCGAAGACATGTTTGAACCGTTGGAAGAGTGAACGGGATGAAAAATGTTCCAAATGGCGCCCCTGCCCATCTTGACAGGGGCGTCATGCAATATTTACCTGGGGCCACCACTGCCGGGCGTAGGACCTGCAGGCAGCAAAATCTGGACATTGTATTTTTTCCGCAAAGCTTCAGCTATCCTCTCATACTGCTCTTGCTGTTTTAGAAACTTTATCTGCTCGACTATCAGTTCCTTGACCTGATCATAGGAATTTTCTCTTGCGGGTCTTTTGTCGTGCATGAGGATCACGTGATACCCGAACTTGGTTTTCACAGGCCCTGTTATTTGATCATTCTTCATCGTGAAAGCGATCTCTTCTATCTCTGGCGCCAGACTGCCGCGAGGCATCCAGTCAAGGTCTCCTTTTACATCCTTACTTGGACAAATGGAAACCTGCGAGGCGAGATCGCCGAATTTCTCGCCTTTTTTCAGTTTTGCCAGAACATCCTTGGCCTCTTTTTCCGACTCTACCAGAACGTGACTTAGGTGGATACTTTCAGGAGTCACGAATTCCGCCTTGTTCTGCTCATAAAAAGCCTTTGCCTCTGCTTCCGTAGGAACAGGAAGGTCTTTTGTCAGTCCCTCAAGGTAGAATCTGGCCAGCAGATCATTTCTGGTGAAACTCAGCAGTTTCTGAACATCCGGTCTTTTGTCAACACTCTGCTTTTCCGCCTCAGCGGCAAGTGCATAAACGTTAACAATGTATTCAAGCGTCTGCCTTCGACCTTCGGGAGTCTGGTAGTAATACTTGAATTTGTCCGGCACTGCGTTCGACATTTCTTTCAAATCTGCTTCGGTTACGGTTTTATCCCCAATCTTTGCAAGAATCTGATTGTCGGGTGGAGAAACGGAGCCGACTTGGGCCGAAGCGTTCACGATTGTGGAAAACATCACGAGAATAAAACAGAATAAAATGATGAGCCTTTTCAATTAATCAACCTCCTGTTTATTTTTATTGAACAATACCCTAAAATAACACGTTTTTTTTCATAGAGAGCTATATAGCACAACCACCTTTCATTATCAAAATGTTCTTGAGCCATCATTCAATCAAATGACATTTTTTCAAAAATAGTGTATTGCTATTTTCTCTTTTCCTGATTTATTATTGATATAAGGCTGTAATGGTTTAGTCGGGCCGTGTTGCAACGTGTTTTTTCCGGCCATTTAAACAGTCTCTGACATTTGAATTATTGCAAGGAGTTGAAAAGGCAACATTGAATTACCTTAACAAGCTCAGATCGATTGCTGGAATGAAATACGTTAACGGGGCTTTGTCCTTGAATTTCAAGGCATTGAGAAAAAGTAGAGTCTTTATCCTGGTCGGTTTGTTTCTGGTTCTCGTGGTCACGGTGTCCTTCGGGAAGCCAGACAGGCAGACAGTAGACATCCAAAAACCTTCTGCTCCCTCAGGATTCAGTGTTGAGTATTCTGAAGATGGACTGCTGGCTAGTTGGCATCCGTCAGCGGGCGCAAAGTCTTATACATTGTTTTGGGGCACGGATAAGGGTGAGTATCGCAAAATGTTCCCAACGGGTGAGACCACTGTTTTGCTTAAAGGTTTTGAGTCCGGTCAGATGTACAATTTTGCTGTTACAGCCTCCAACGACAGTTATGAGAGTGATTTCTCGAGTGAATTCTTTTTTGTTTATGACGACGCTCCACGTAACTCCATGGATCATGTTGCCAAAGCCAAAGACTTGATGATTGACAGGCGTCACACTGAAGCTTTGGCGTTTTTGAACACGGCCATCCGATTGGATCCGGAGAATCCGGAATCATACAGAACCCGTGCCATGTTGTTGGAGAAACTCGGGAAAAAGGATGAAGCACGTAATGATTTTAAAAAGTCCGAGACTCTGTTTGGAAACAAACATATGACATCTACCCAATAGCCATTAAATGATGATGTCGATTTCCCCTCCGGTCTTTCCCCGAGACTGATAATTGGCCATGACACGAGTCGGTAAAATTGAATCGGGCCTTCGGGATTCTGCGTATCAGAGTCGGGTTCCATGGCAATCCCGGGATTGCTTCAAACATGTGGCAGGGGTCTAGCTTCTTACTTTTAGGGGTCACTCAGTACACGAAATCTGATTTCACGGGTGTCAAAATTGTTTTCTGTTAGCGATGCAGTGGCGGCTTCATTTATTTTGATAGTATTGTTCAGGTTGTTGATTCTGATACCCAGGTTACTCAGGGAACTAAAAGGAAACATGACCCTTCTGGTTGAGCCGGGCGATCCGCATCCGGACAGTGGCCCTTTGATCAGTATTATAATAGCTGCAAAAGATGAATCTGAGAACATAGAGGAGGCCGCGGCATCGATCTTGGCCTCATCGCACGACAACATCGAATTGATATTGATTGATGACCGAAGCCAGGACAACACATTTGAGTTGATGTCCCGAATCAGTCGCTCTGACCACAGAGTCAAGGTGATCAGGATTACACACCTTCCGGAAGGCTGGACAGGAAAGACCAATGCATTGAATCAGGGAGTTCAGTCAGCAAAAGGGGAAATATTTCTTTTCTCTGACGCTGACGCTTTTTTCAGTGAGAATCTGATTCAGGATGCTTTTACAACTTTCATGAGAGAGAAACTTGATTTACTTAGCCTGTTGCCTAGCTTTGCAGATTCGGGATTCCTGGAAAAGGCCATTTACCCTCACATGGCGCTCGGGATATCATATTTCATGCCGTTGAGTGAGGTAAATGACCCCAGGATGAAGGACTCGGGACTGGCCTCCGGTTGTTTCATAATGATCCGCTCTGACGCCTATGCCAGACTGGGTGGATGGGAGAGGTTCAAATCCGAAATCACTGAAGACATTGCCATCAGCAAGGCTGCAAAAGGGTCTGAAATGCGTGTCACAGTGATGCTCGCCGGTAACCGCCTCAGAACAACACCATTTGCATCGTTAACGGCGATGACGAGGTTCTGGGTCAGAACTTTTTATGGCGGCCTGAATAAGAGCGCCACAAAAACTTTAACCCTTTTGATCAATTACTCCTCTCTGACAATCGTGTTTGCGCTCTTTGTTTACTATGCGTCTGTGTTTGTCATTGGACCTGGAGACGCTATACACGGTTATCTCCTGCTCGCCTACGGAGTGACATTGTTTGGTGTTATAGGGTCTTCATCCATTTTTTTAAAAAAATACAACGGTGAACCGATCTACGGCGTTTACTCGCCTCTGGGCATTATAGTGGGTATGTGGATAGCATTAGATCTGTTAACCAATCTTTTGTCCGGCAAGGGGGTTACGTGGCGGGGCGCTACCTACCGCTAGGGCGAAAATCGGCCAACAAATTCTCCCCATGGATGGACAGCGCTACGCGTCGGAGCTTCAAAACCAGAATGCAGTTTTATTATCCGTTTGTTTTTACCATCTGATTCTGGTATTGATTTCTGGGCGGTTTTTGTAATAAAAATTCATTTCCCAGTCGGAGCGGCGGGGTTCCGTATTCAGGGTATCAGGCAGAATAGCTTGACGTTATTAGGAATTTATTGCTAAAATCTATTTTTGTCTTTAGTCCCTTTGCGAAAGGAGACATTTAATGAATTATCGATCCATCAAATGGTCGGCCACATCATTATTTTTTATATTTGTCGTCCTGGTATTTTCTCCCTCGGCATTGTTTGCGCAGGAATTCAAGTCTTTTACCAGCGACGAATTCGGATTCTCAATGAAGTTTCCCGGAACCTGGTTTAAAAATGACCAACCCAAGGGTAGCTATTATGTGGTGTTTACTGCTCCTGATCTGGCTGACAATGTCAGAGCCAGGATCAACGTGGCAGCCCACAAGCCGGTCAAGGATCCGATGAGCGCATATTTAAACGATTTTCGCAAGGGAATAGCTGACCTTCAGAAGGAAAAACAGGAAGTCAAAATCATTGATGAAGGAGAGTTTAAAACTGAATCTCCAGGATCTTATTATTTCTTTATAAGAACTTATGAAACCAACCTAAAAGCTTGGCTGGACATAGTCATAGTATACTACAAAAATGATCAGACTCTTGTCAGGGTGTCCTGTATAGCGCCTTCATCCCAGATGGAAAAATTCCATCAGACGTTTAATGAAGTGTTGCTGTCGATGAGATTCACCGCAGATTCTGCTGCTTCATCACGTCCACAGCAGCCGACTCCGGTTGTTCAGCCGTCGGTTCAGCAGCCCGCCCCACAGGTTCAGCCTGTCCAACCACGGACGCCGCAGGGGCAGACTCAATCCGGACCTCCGTCAGTCTTCCGCCAGGAACAGGAAGCGCCGGCTTCACTCCAACCCGGTGCGCCCGCAAGACCATCCGGACCTAGAGGCCCTTCCAGAGACTTGGAGCGACCCGCAACGGGACTTGTTAATTAAACCTGTACATGATTTCACGCCCTCGTGAGGTTGGTCACTAAATGAACCTGAACCCTCTGTTCAAATTGTTTTCACGTCATGAGGGCTATCAAAAGTTTGACAGGTCGTGGCTCCAGCCGGAGGCCTTCTGGATCGACAACGCCGCAATAAGGGCTCGAGCGCTTAAACTGGCTGAGATACATGAACCAAGGAGCGACAGGTTCGAACTTGAGAACGCTCTGACTGAACTTTCAGTCTCCTACGAAGTAGCCGATTTCAGACGAACAGCCTGTTTGATGGCTTACCTGACAAGCAGGCTCTTTCGCGACATATCCAAAACACCTTCGGACCAAATCCGTAACAGGATAATGGAATTTCAGGGTCCCAAATTCTTTTTCGTCAATCACTCGTCGTATTTTGACTATATCCATACCGCAGGGGCAATCCGGAGGTTGGGTTTACCGGCTCCGGTGATGCACGTCACCGGTAGCGTGATGGGTGGTTGGGCATCAAAATGGCTGAACGGGTTCAGGGCGTTAAAGGTTGCCAAAACACTACCGCCATTGGGGCACAGGGCCTATTCCTGGTTTAGCGCGGCGTTGGCGGAGAGAAATGAAGTTCAGGCTCTATACGCCCGAACAAGCAGATATACAGTGCGGTCCAGGGAGGGGATTCTACGCGAACCCTACGTTCCTCATGCAGTCATCTCTTCGGTGAAAGCCTCGGGCAAAGCGCTGGTCATACCTATATCGATTTCATATTCCGTCATTCCCGACGATAGTTATCTTACCGCCCCTTGGTTTTTCCCTGTTCTCTCGATGTTCCCCCGCAACAGGCTGAGAGTCGCTCCATTTGTTCTGGGACTAAGGTCTCCAGAGAAAGTTCTGAGCAAGATAGACGAGGTGTTCGGTGATGTCTCAGTCGGCTTTGGTGATCCATTTGAATTGGCCCACGACAACAGGCTGTCACTACAAAGAATCTCTCACAGGGCCATCGAGGAAATAGCCAAAAACAAGATGATTCACCCCTCACACCTGGTGGCCAAGGCTCTTCATGGTCAGGTTAAAGTTAGCCTCAAGAACCTGAGGGAGCGATTCAGACAGGAAGTTGACAACACTTCAACGTTTTTTAAGACCCGTTACAGGAAAACTCCTCCTTTTCACCCTCTGGTTGTCTCTGACATTCCACAGTCGGTTAATCTCGGACTACGAGCATTGACGAAAAGAGGGGCAATCTCAAGTTCAGTTATTCACAGAACGTATTCAGCCAAGGATGAGTCTCTACTCAGTTTTTATTCTTATCACGCGGACAGGCGCATCTACCCACTCAGGGGTCGAAACACTCTGACAGTCATCAATGCGGGAGCTTGGGGCTACACAATAGCGCTTCTGATCGGCCAGAACCTGCTGAAGAAAGAAGAACTATCAGAGCATTCGCTAATACTGTATGACACGAGAGAGGAAATAATTGAAAAACTTACCCTTGAAGGCAAGCATCCCTTGCTGTTCAAGGACATTGCGCTTCCCAGATCCATACGTCCAGAAGCGGACTTGATCGCGGCAGTTGGCGATACCTCTCTTATTTTGATCGTCACCCCCAGTAAATATTTTTACTCCACCATGACGAAAGTGGTTGAACTGGCTCCAGACGGGAGTGATCTGGTGATAGCCACAAAAGGATTCATTCCGGAGACTGGGTTGTTGCCTTGTCAAACCGTTCGTGAAGAACTTGAGAGGCTTGGTAAAAAGATGAGAGTTTCGGCTCTGTCTGGGGCAAATCTAGCGCATGAGATTGTGCAGGGCGGAGCTGGAGTCACTCAGATCGCCTGCGAAAATTACGAGACTTTCGAGCGAATGAAACCGCTCATAGATACAAATCTTTTTCGTCTTGTTCACTCTAACGACGTTATAGGCACCACTCTGGCTGCTGCACTCAAGAACGTCTATGCAATAGGCTACGGGATACTTGAAGGCTCTAAACAGTCGCCAGAGAACTTCCTGGCTACGTACGCCACCCTTGTAACATCTGAAATTCGCGACTTCGGTTCACTTCTGGGGGCGGCCCCTGAAACTTTCGATGCGGAATCCCAGGTCTGGATGGCCGACTTGCTTGCAACATGCAGGGGTGGGAGATCCGCAGCTTTTGGTCGAGAACTGGCGCAAATTGATGAAAAACAGGGAAAGCCACGGCCAGCCAAAGCCCTTATGGAACAATACCGCAAGAAAAAGATCGCAGTAGAGGGCTTTGAGGCCAGTCGTTTTGCGCAACGAATTGCTGCGCAGCGCGGTTTCCACCCTCTGATATTAGGGGAAATCTACTCGATATTGCATGGTGGAAAAAAAATTGACGTGCAGGAACTCATGGAAAAATGCCTGGACACCATGGACAAGAGAATTGACGGCTCGGTATTGTCCCCGTTTAAATCCCGTCCAATCCGTTATTAGCATCATCCATAGATTAAATTGCTTCACGCAGTCAGAAGTGGGGAATTGAATCGTAATTGTATGCTGTGCCGCATTAGAGACATTGTGAAGCAGGAAACCCATCAACTTCAGAAATCCTTTACCCTGATTTCCTGAGAGAGCTGAAAATGGATAATTTATTTTCCCCAAATGAGCACATCCTGATCAAAGACCTCAAGCCTGGGCTCGAGGTTCTTCAGTTTTTTCAGGTGTCATCGAAAGAACTCCGTAAGACCAAAACGGGCCAGGATTATCTGAGTCTGGCTTTGACGGATATGAGCGGGTCGATCCCCGCCAAATTATGGTCTAACTCGATGAAGTCGAGCATGTTGGACTTCGAGACCGGAGATTTTGTGAAGACCAAGGGGACGATCCAAGTCTATGGTGAGACCCTTCAGTTCAACATTGAAAGGATTCGCAGGGCTGAACTTACAGAAATATCCGAGCTAGACCGTTTGATTCGCAAAACATCCTTTGAGACGGAATCATTGTACAAGGAGATTCTTGACTGCGTGGAACTATTGAGCCCACCGGAGTTGTCTCACCTGGTCAGGAGAGTCATCGAGACTCATGCAGAGAAATTCAAGACCTACCCCGCGGCCAAGAGAATTCACCATGCCTATTACGGAGGTTTGATTGAACACACCTACACCGTAATGATCAAGACGCAGGCCCTCATTGGCCTGATACCGGGAATTAATGGTAATCTTGCAGTGGCTGGGGCTGTTCTCCACGACATAGGCAAACTGAATGAGCTGGACGCTGCGTCCAGAGGAAGGACAACGTTAGGCCGTCTCAAAGGTCATGTGATGTTGGGCATTGAAATGTTAAGGGATGAGGGAGCCGAATTAAATGTGTTATCCGAGCCATGGTTCTCCGAGCTGGAGCATGTTCTTTTGTCCCATCACGGAGAACTCGAGTTTGGCGCCCTTGTAAAACCATTGACCAGAGAGGCTATACTGGTTCATTTCATTGATAATATGGATTCCAAGCTTAAAATAATGGATGAGGCTTTAGAGAAAACCGATCCGGAAGGATTCAGTGACTACAACAAATACTTGGAGGGTCGAGCATACGCCGGTTCTCATCGTTCAACGGAGGATTTACAAAATGTTTGAAGTTCAAGAGAGAATTTCCCAGCTACGAGAAAAAACTGACAAGCTCAGAGGTTATCTTTGACCTCGACAGCAGGGTGAAAAGACTGGCAGAGTTACAGCAGCTCCAGGAGGATCTGGAATTCTGGAACAATCCAGAGACGGCAAAAGTCATACTCAAGGAACAGAAGCAGCTTACCAGCCTACTCAACAGTTTTGATGCGGTCAGTTCCGAGGTGGAAGATATTTCCGTGCTTTTTGAGCTGGCGCTCGAAGAAAATGATGAATCCACTGCAAATGAGGTTGTAGAAAAACTTTCAACCGTGGAAAATCATCTGAGGGACATGGAAATCAAAAGACTGTTTACCCGAGCAGAGGATCAGGGTGACGCCATCGTTGAAATTCATGCAGGCGCCGGCGGGACCGAAGCACAGGATTGGGCCGAAATACTTTTAAGAATGTATTTAAGATGGTCGGAATTGGAAAGTTACAAGTCAACAATCCTGGACACTCTACCAGGTGAAGAAGCCGGCCTGAAATCGGTGACTTTCACAATAGAGGGGGATTACGCTTACGGCCGGATGAAAGCCGAAATGGGAATACACAGACTGGTCCGAATATCCCCTTTTGACGCCAATGCTAGAAGACACACATCTTTTGCGGCTGTTTTCGTATACCCGACGGCCGATGACGATGTGGACATACAAATTAACGAGACAGACCTAAAGATTGACACCTACCGGGCCTCGGGGGCCGGGGGCCAGCATGTCAACAAAACTGATTCCGCTGTAAGAATTACTCATATGCCCACTGGCATTGTCGTGCAATGCCAGAACGAGCGGTCTCAGCACAAAAATAAGGCCATGGCGATGAAGATTCTCAGGTCACGGTTGTACGACCTGGAATTGGAGAAGAAAAAAGAGGAAAAAGACAACTTGAACAAGGACAAGAAAGAAATAGCCTGGGGCTCTCAAATCAGGTCTTATGTTTTACAACCGTATCAAATGGTCAAGGACCATCGGACAAACTGTGAAATCGGCAATGTGACCGCTGTCCTAAATGGTGACATAAATCAGTTGATCCAGGAATATTTGCTCCTCGGCGCTTCTGAAAAATCTGCCTGAACAAAATTGGCTTCGGCATCCTGATTCTACTGTCCGGGGATTCACGACAGAATCAGGATGGCCGTTCCGGCTTTGTTTAACAAGGCCTGTCTGATCTCGAACAGTCAGATTCGGACTTCAATTGATTCCAAGCTTTGTCCCTAAATCCGCATCGCTTGGCTCAGTCATTACCGTTCCATCCTCGAACAGGAGAGTCGGTATCACAAACCTGCCATTTGTTCTGATTACGAATTCCTTGTTTGCCGGGTCCTCATCTACATCAAACCAGGTATAATGAATCCTGTTTGAATCAAGAAAGCTTCGGGTTCTCTTGGCGTCAGGGCACCATTTTGCGCCATAAACTATCAATCCTTTCCCTTGCTCCGTCATTTCTGCTCCTTTCCTACCCCTTTAAATTGATACTCTTGAGACTGTTTTTTTTTACACAGGATTGCTACATTGCTTTACGGATGATTATATCATAAACATAAAACACAATTATCGTCCAGGTTACCAATTTTATGAGGAATGGGCGGTTGAGGGATTCATGAAAGAAAAACTGGATCACCCTGCATTTGAAAGCAGGGGCACTGCTCATAGGACACTGTTAGATTATTGGGACAAGACTAAACAACAAGTAACGGGCAAGGAAGTTGAATCAGGCGTCACCGGAGCTTCCTCCACTATTGAAGATTATTTGAGTCAACGTTCAAGGGCGGCGTCACGAAGGAAATGGTCAGGGAGGGGCCTGAGTTTACTTGGAGCCATGACTCTGCTGAGTTCTTGCGCAGTGTCTCTATTTTCAACAACTGGATTGTATTCTGCGGGTATAGGGGTGGCATTGCTCATATCAGGCCTGATTGTGTCTTCATGGAAGCCACGGCTGAAATACACTACGGAAGCGCTGATCGCCGCTCACAAATACGGATCTGTGTTGAACACCACCAGGCTCGCCCTGGAGATGGACATATCTCCGGACAAAGCAGAGGCAATACTCAGGGAACTAGTCAGAAGCGGTATGGCAGAAATTGAATTGGATCAACAATCTAAAGACGGCAACCTGAATTACAGGATAAAGGGATTATGAAACTGGATATAAGTGTTGACAATTGTGAAACATGCACGGAATGAACACGAACCACGAAAAATTTAGCGCGAGTTCAGTTTGGGCTTAAACTTGAGCGCCAGCATTGTAATGTCATCGGTCTGAGGACAATCTCCGCAAAATAACTTCAGGCTGGTCATGACCTCGTTGACTACACTACCCACTGATTGTTCGCTGGCTACGGAGACCGATCTTACAAGCCGTTCGTCGCCAAATAGCTCCTCCGAAGAGTTGAAGGCTTCAGTCACCCCGTCGGTAAAGGTGAGTATGATCGAGTTGGGTTCAAGATGACACGACTCTGTCCAGATTTTTGGATCCTCCAAGACACCCAGTATAGGTCCGGTAGCCTCACTCAATGGCTTCACACTTGCTCCGGGAACAATCAATAAGGGAGGATTGTGTCCGCAGTTAGCATATGTGAGAAGACCCGACTTCAAATTAAGGATGGCCAGAAAAATGGTTACAAACATACACTCTTCATTGTTTCTCAACAGCAGGCTGTTAACTTGCTTTAAGGCAATATCCAGCTTGTGTTCCGAAGATACGGTGGCCTCGACCAGATACTTGGTTACGGACATGAACAAAGCTGCCGGCACACCTTTTCCGGAAACATCCCCAATCGCAATACAAACATTATCCTGATCAACAAAAAAGAAGTCGTAAAAATCTCCTCCTACCTCTCGGGCAGGTTGCATCAATGCGCAAACATCGAGATCCTGCCTTTCTCCGATAGTTGGCGAAATCGCAGGGAGCATACTCCTTTGTATATTGGCGGCTATTGCGAGTTCGCTCTCTATTCGCTCTTTTTCGGCAGTGGCCCTGGTCAATCTGTGAATGTAATCTCTCAGAGAATTCTGCATGGCTTCAAAGGCGAGAGCCAACCCACCTATCTCGTCCCGCCTGTCAGTTCCAGGGGTCCTCACTTCAAGATTTCCGGTCCCTATTTTCCTGGTGGCCTTGGCCAGTAGCTTGATAGGCTTTGTAAAAGAGAGCGCCACCAGATAACTCACCGCTATAAGTAGGAGCACCCCGATTATGGCTATTGCAATCAGTTTTTGGTTTAGTTCCCTGGAAGCCTTAAAAAGTTCGTGTTTGGGGAATAGTGCAGCTATCCTCCACTCTGTGGTTGGAACCGTGTAAAAAGCACAGTATGAATCCACCCCCGACAATAAATCTCCGGCATCGACAAAACCTGAACGACGCGTAGTCATTTCATGGGCTAGTTGTTTCAGGCTCAGGTTTCTGCTTTTGGCAGCCAGGCCCTGAATTGACTGCTTGAAAAGAAGATCAGCATTGGGACTGGCTATAAAAACTCCCTCGTCCGAGATCAGAAACGCATGATTGGAGTGAATTCTTAGTAGATCCGAGATGTCCTGACTCAGACGTTCAAGGGACAGATCGGCTGTGACAACGCCCTTAATCTCTGGGTTTTGGGCCGGTGAATTTCTCCGAAACATGGGACGGGAAAAGGTAACCATCTGAATGTCGCCACCGCCGGCGTCAAAATACGGAGCGCTCCAGTGCGGCCTCTTTGTCCGTTTGGGGATGGAATACCAGTCCTTGTTGAAATAATCATATTCGGGTTTACCCAACTGCACAAGTTCCATTCCGTTGGAAGTCTTGCAGTAATAGGGGGCATAAGCCTTGATGTCCGAATTAAACGAATACGGCTCAAAAGCAACGGTAGCGCCATAAATGTCGTTGTTCTCCTTGACCACTGTTTCAAGCAGGTCAAGGAGCGATACCTCATTCCAGTTTCCAAACTCAACGGCGTAGGCAAGGTTTTCTGTTGATCTTATGACAGACTGCAAGCGGTCGTCGAACTGAAGCGAGGCTGACTGAACCACACTGGTGGCGCTTTTTTCCACAAGCCCCAAGATTATCCGTGACGAGAAATATTCACTATACTGTAGAGTGAACGCTAAAACCAATGAAGCCCCTAAAAGGGTCCAGAGCGTCAGTTTTGCGGTGATCCCAAATCTGAATTGTTTGGGTGAACCTACATCACTCTTTATGTCCGACATGATTTAACTCTTGCTGTTTTCAAGGATAAAACCGAATTTCAGACTGAGTGTATTAGTACCGTTTTCATAGCTCCATTGAATTTCATCTGCCATTTCTCTGACGAGCAATACGCCTAGTCCGCCGATCTTTCTATCTGCCATTGGGGATTTAATGTCAGGCGCAGCGACTTTTGTCACATCAAACGGGCGTGCCCAATCCGTAATTTTGTATGTTATAGAACGGTCTTGACCTCTAAAAAACTGAAATTTTACCGGACCCGGCTTGTTCCTGTATCCGTGGAAACACACATTCGCATAAACTTCCTCAATGGCAAGTAGCATCCCATGCATTTTATCCGCAGGAAAACCTGAGTCAAGCCAGCATTTTTCTGCCCAACTCTTAACCTGATTCAAATTCTGAACAAGCGAGGTTATTTCAAGTTCATCAGTTGCGCACGTTGATTCAGACATTGGCCCTCAGCCTTTTGCCTCTTCAACATTTTCCGCTATCTTTGTGAATTGGGAAAAACCGCTCACCCTGAATATTTTCTGGACAACGTCGTTCATTCCACAAAAGATCAATGCAACATCCGATGACTGCGCCTTCCTGCACAGAATCAGCACGGACCTCAGGCCTGCGCTGCTGATGTATGCCATATCTTTCATGTCCAGGATTATTCTCTTGGAACCGGAAGCCAACGCGCCTTCCAGGCAGCCCTGAAAATCCCGGGCAGCGATTGTGTCCACTCTTCCACAAATTTTTGCAATTGCTATATTGTTCTCGTATGACAAATCTATTTCCAAGTCATCCTCCGGGTAGACCCTTATAAAGATTTATGAAATCCTGTTGATTCCTTCAGCGCCGATCTCTGCCATGACTGAAGATCCAGAACGCCGGCGCCACACTTAGAATGAGCGATACCGCCGCGTAGACAAAAAATTGAGGCAATCCACTTGCATTCATGAAGTATGCCCCGACAATCGGACCAACAAAAAAACCCATTTGAAACATTTGAAAAGTGATGTTGGTATTGAATGCTCTGAACCTGGGCTCCGAAATATCAAATACGATGCTGGAAAGCAACGGCATTATGAGACCCCAACCTATTCCCATGAACAAACCCATCAGGAAAAAATGATTAGCGCTGCTGACAAAGCCCAATATTGCATAACAGCCAGCCAGCCAAAGAACTGCTGCCATCAACAGATGCGGCTTGTTCCCCTTGTCCATCAATCCTCCGCCAACAAGCCGGACAACGATTTCTGCCACACTCGAAATCGTGAAGAAGAAGCCTGGATTTGAAACGCCTATTGAATTACCGAATTTGTTGAGAAAAAAGAATACCGGAGCATAAGCTGTCCAGACAACAACAGCTATCAGAAGTGTCACCACTATTGATGCGTTCTTAAAATTGCTTTTTATCTCTTCGAGACTGAGTGTAGTCGCTACCTGACGCTCAATCTTTTCTGAGTCATCGGGCATAACGGTCATCAATGGGAATGTGAGCCCCATAAGCACTGCAGCCGCCATAAGAGCTGCAGGAAAACTACCCAGGATATCAGTCGCCTGAATCACCAATGGCGGAACCACGGCATAAGGGAGTAAGGAAATGACGCTTATGACGCTGAACGCCAGTGAACTCCGCTCTCTGGGTATGGAAACCACCATTCTGGACGTTATGGCGACTGTCATCACAACATAGGCCAACCCGTGAAGAACCCGGATAAAGGTCATTGAAACCACACCACGAGCAAATCCGTAGAGGCAAAGAATCGCCATGACGCCTAGCGTGGACCAAAACAGCCATTTACGGCTATTGTGGGCATTTGAAAACGGACTGACCAGCGGTCTCATGACAAGTATCACAAGAGAAAAGACCGATATCAGAAGACCCCACCATTCTGCAGGAATAGAAATTGAAGAAAGGTATTCGGTAAAATAGAAGAATAAAGCTATATTACAGTAGTTTAGGAATACAATTAGATTGATTGAGGCAAATTCCGCTGTAAACAGTTTTTTGCTGGATTCCATACAATATCTTTCAAGTCGTTCGAGAAGCTAGGATATTCTCTCCACCGGTTTAATTGCCCTGTATATTTTCTCCGCCGTGACAGGATAACTCAATATTCGGTGGCCACATGCATCATAGACCGCATTTGACAAAGCCGGTAGAGGCCCCCCTGTGGATATCTCTCCCAGACCTTTTAGACCAAAGGGACCGGTGGGCTCAAACAAATCGAGTGCGACGCAATCCACGTTGGGAACGTCACATGCAGTCGGAATCAGATAATCAGCAAATCCATCGGGATAGCGACCGGACTGTTCGCAGGAATAATTTTCCATCATGGCGTATCCGACTCCCTGAGCTATCGCGCCTTGAACCTGTTGCTCATATATTTGAGGATTCAAGACGGCGCCGCAGTCGGTCACCGCCAAATACCTCTTTATGCTCAAGACTCCTGTCAGTTTGTCAATCTCGACAAATACAGCGTGCGCCGCAAAAGAAAAGATTTCATGAGGCAGCCCGTGCATTCTGAGATTTTCATCATCAGTAAGAATTTCGGAAGAGGTAGGCGCTTCAAAATAATGAACGCATGTCTTGCGCTCATCTGGCATAATCCTAAAGAGTTCCTGGAATGAAAAATGCCTGCCATCTTTTGTGGCGATTCCACCAGGCTCAAGAACCATTTCAGTAGAGTCCGCAAGGCCAAACTTCTCGGAAACGCAGTTCAGAATGCCGTCACGTAATTTTTCGCAAGCTCCAATAAGCGCCATGCCAAATGTGTATGTCGTTCTGCTGGCGGACGATGAACAACTAGGTAAAGTCATGCAGGTGTCCGGTTGTATCAGTTCCAGGCGCTCTGCGTTCTGGCTGAGAATGTGGCCTGCAATCTGGGCGTAGGTCGATGAGTTTCCCTGCCCCATGTCAACAACCCCACTGTATATTCGTATTTTTCCAGACTCCGTCAGTTCAACCCTGGCGTTTGCGTAGTCTTTGACAAACGGCCCATATCCCATGCCATGGATCATTGCTGCCAGACCATATCCTCTAAAGGTTCCGACGGGCGCCTCAGATTTCCATTGATGACGATTCTTCCAGGCCGGATTTTCCGAGAGAGTGTCCAGGCACTGCATCATGCCTACGGAACAATTGATCTTTTTTCCTAAAAAAGTGCAATCTCCCTTACGCAGAGCGTTCTTTTTCCTTAGCTCAAGGCCACAGATCCCCAATTCAGTTGCTAGAATGTCAATCATCTGTTCCATGGCGGCTGTGACTTGGGGAACGCCAAAGCCCCTGAATGCTCCACCTAGAGAGTTATTGGTGTACACAAGCCAGCCCTTGATAGTGGAATTAGGAATCCTGTAAGGCCCGCCCGAGTGCTCCAACGCCAAGGTCAGGACTACACCGCCCAGAAAGTCGTAAGGGCCTGTGTCCATTAAAATGCTGACATCCAGAAAATGTAGTGTTCCGTCAGATTTTGCTCCGAGACGGTAATTCATTTTTGCCGAATGTCTCTTGGTGCTTGCGACAAACGACTCGCTACGGCTCCAGAGCATTCTGACGGTTCGTCCCTTTGATTTCATGGCCGCCAGCCCCAGGTACGCCTGGACAGTCAGGCTGTCTTTCCCTCCAAATGCCCCACCGCAGTAAGGGGCAATCATGCGGATATTCTTCGGATCCATTTTCAGTATTTGAGCTACTTCATGTGCATCCCTGAAAGGAGTCTGTGTAGAGCAGCAGATTACCAGCCTGCCGTCATGCTCGGTCTTGGCCCAGCCTCCTTCAGTTTCCAGGTAAGCGTGTTCCTGGACTTGCGTTTCAAATACTCTCTCAATCAATACGTCGCATTCTTCATGGGCCTGATCCGGATTCCCATATCGCAAATCAGCCTGCAATAGAATATTTCCACCGGGATTGTCCTCATGGACTAGAGCTGAAGATGAACTGAGAGCTTCCTGAGGGTCCGTTACCGGTGGCAGTGACTCAAATTCAAAAGTGATTTTTTGAAGGGCCTCGGCAAGGATACATTCTTCCTCTGCAACCACCAGGGCCACAGGGTCTCCTTGGTATCTTATCTTTTCAAAGGCCAAAACCGGTCGGTCGGCTCGCACGACACCATGTTTTTTGTGTCCGGGAATGTCCTCGTGAGTTAGAACAGCCGTAACCCCTTCCATGATGATCGCATCTGACGTATTTATAGACAGCAGTCGACCATGCTTGATTCCGGCCCTTTTGACCCCGACCCACAACATGTCCTTTTCAATGAAGTCGGAGGCATAAATCGTTTTACCCGTAGCCTTTTCATAAGCGTCAAGACGCGGTTCGGAATGCCCTATTTTCATGATCCTGCAATTTGAGTTTGTATCATTCATGATTCTTGTCACTCTACAGATCTGCAATTTTCTTGATATTCTGAAAAACAGACAAAAATTATTTCAGGATTCGCTCTATCGCCTCAACGAGTTTTTCCATGACAATTTGGTGTGACATTGAAACTCTGATATATCCCGGAAACCTGAAACCGGACATAGTCCTAACCATAAACCCCTGAGTCATTAATTTACGATAGGCAAGCGTATCGCTGATGGGTAATCGTACCATCATAAAATTGCCTTCCCCATAAATGCAGCTCAACTCAAGTCTGCTTAACTGTTTTGTAAAATATGATTTGCTCGAGTCCACAAGAGAACGGGTTTCGTGAACATGCAGTTCTGATCCCAAAGAAGCTCTTGCCGCTAACTGAGCGAGCGAATTGACAGAATAAACGACACATGTCTTTCTAATTGAGTCTACAAGCGGTTCCTGAGCGCACAAGTAACCAATCCTCAACCCGGCAAGCCCATACATTTTGGAAAAAGTTCTGAAGACTACCAGATTGTCGTATTCTTCGATCAAATCCAGACCATTGGGAAATGTTTCATCCTCCACAAACTCTGCGTAAGCTTCATCCAGAACGACAATCTTCTCGTCCCCAAGTCGATTCATGAAGGCCCTGAGCCTGTCTATACTCCAGAATTTCCCGGTTGGATTGTTAGGATTACAGATAAAGACGATCTTGGTCTTTTTGTCCACCAGATCAAGCATAGCCTGTTCATCAAATTCAAAATTGCTTAAAGGCGCGAGTTTAGCTTGATAACCCGAAAAATTGGCGACCCATTCGTAAACTGCGAAAGTTTTGTCCGCCGTTACTATATTGTCACCCTGTTCGCAAAAAGCTTTTATCACAAAGGTTATTACTTCATTGGCCCCGTTTCCCACAAGGAACTGTTCAGGATTTTTGGTGAATTTCTCAGCCAGCCTGACCCTCAAACAATAACTGTCCCCGCTGGGGTATATTGCAGCTTTTTCGGGTGAGAACGAACTTATGGCATTCTGCGCTTCAACACTGGGACCCAATGGATTCTCATTGTTGTTCAGGCGATGAAGCGCTGAACAACCATAAAGTTTCATAAGTTCGGTGTCCGGTTTGCTAGGTGTGTAAGCCTCAAAGTTTTTTACATATTCCGGAAGCAAACGCTCTAGTCGCCAAAAAGAACTCAATGCATTCCTCCCGGGATATACTGAAATACTACCGTGTCACTTTTCCCAGCCATTGGGACCAGATAACATGGCTCGAAGGAGCATTCGAGCAATGCGGGCGCAAACATGCTGTAATCAGGGAACCCCAGGTCCATGTCGAAAAAGATGTTGGGGATTCCATCGCCAATCAAGAGATTCAGATGAACCCTGAGATTGTCCACTGCGTCATGTCCGTAGATCACCGGTCTGAGGGTTACCTTGTTAAAATTTCGGAAAATCCTGGCTGATAGCACTGAGTGGGCATGCTTGGTCTCACCCGTGTAAACCAGACTCTCAACATTTCTGGCCAAAAACAATTCCCCATACTTTTTTTTCACAAACTCTGAAATGCATGGATGAACCACTATGACACTACCGTAGTCTTCGTTCAGATGTCTAAAGTATGCATTAACCTCCGTCTTTTGGTCATGTTCAAAAAAATAGTGAGAGCCCAACTTTTCGAACATTCCAATCGGCAGATCAGATGTCGGCCACATCGACATAACCCCAATGGCGTTTGTGCGAGCCACCTTTTCCAGTAAGAAATCAACCAGTCTTTGGGAAATATCCTGATCCTTGCATTCGGGAAGAAGAAATGGACCGCGAAAAGTTACGAGCCGTTCGGATTCCCATTTCCACACTAGTCCTCCTGCAAGCGTCCCAGCCTCATCCAAAGCCACTGCAATCCTGTAATAGCCTCGCAAAACCATGTCAATAACTTTTCCAGGAAACCTGAACGAATCCGGCACGTTAATTCTGGAATAATTAACCGACACCACTCTGATCAGGTCCTTCATTTGTTCTGGGTTGGCTTCTTCTATGTGAAGTTTGCCCTTCAAGACGGGGTTGGCGCCGGCCAACTGATCTATTTCAGGGTAATATTTCTCCTTGACGAGTTTTAACCTAAGTTTTGATCCGCCCTGATCCAGGCTGAAACTGTCAACCATCCTTGAGGCGATTATAAGGCCGGTTTCATCATTGCATTCATCGGCCTGAGAGTGGTCTGGAACGCAACCCAGGTTAAATGCGTGCAAATCAAAATTATCAGAGGAAAAGATGAACTCAGTCTCTACCTGGTATCCCTTGCCTGTGACGTTAATGCGCACGACATCTTTTTGAGGAATGATAGCGCATAAATGGACAAAAATTTCTTCTACAGCCAAAGTAAGTGCCAGCGTTTCATTTTCTGCCAGTCCGAAGGCTACCGCAGCAGATTCAACGAAAGCAGTGCTAACCCTCAACAGGCCAAGATCACTGTTTGTAACCAATTCCAACCGGTCAGTACCAACTTTAGGCAAGACATCAGCCTCCATTCAATCACATCCAATGCATGTAAGGCGCTGGGGCCAATTTCTTGACATTGACCCCCAACTCTTTGGCAGCTTTAAAAGCCCAGTGCGGATTTCTAAGCATTTCCCTTCCCATTAGAACAATGTCGGCTTTTCCTTCAGCTATAATTTCATTTGCCTGAATCGGTTCAGTGATCAGTCCGACTGCGGCCGTAAGAACATCGGCCCTTTCCCTGACTGCCCGGGCAAAATGTACCTGCCAACCGGGGCCAAAAGGGTAAACCTTGTGATCCGGACTATTGAACCCTGAACTACAGTCTATCAAGTCCACGCCCTCAAATTTGAGGATCTTTGCCAGCTCAACGGTTTCCTCAAGTGTCCAGCCGCCTTCTACCCAGTCAGTTGAGGATAGTCGAACAGCGAACGGGAATTTTTCCGGCCATACCCTTCTGATCCCCTGAACCGTTTCAACCGTAAAACGGACCCGATTGCTGAAGCTGCCCCCGTAATGGTCCGAGCGTTTGTTGGAAAGTGGAGAATAGAAATTGTGGCAAAGGTAGCCGTGAGCCGCATGTAGTTCAATCCATTCGTATCCTGATTCGACTGCTCTGATGGCCGCTGAAGCAAAACTCTCCTGAACCTGTTTGATTTCATCAACTGACATTTCCTTGGGAACTTTCCACAACTTTTCCCCAAAGGCAACAGGACTTGGCCCCAAGGTCTGCCAACCGCCCTCCTCCTCTTTTAAGTGATGATCACCTTCCCATGGCCTGGCGGCGCTGCCCTTGCGCCCAGCGTGGGCTAACTGTATTCCTGGAACGGTATTCTGATCCTTGAGAAATCGGGTTATCCGTGCCAAGGGCTCAATCTGTGAGTCGGACCACAAACCTCCACATCGGGGTGAAATCCTCCCTTCAGGCTCTACAGCGGTGGCTTCGGCTATGATCAGGCCAGCTCCTCCAACCGCCCTGGCCCCTAAGTGAACCAGATGCCAATCATTTGCATGCCCGTCGGTTGAGCTATATTGACACATTGGGGACACCCCGATCCTGTTGCGCAATGTGATGGACTTTATGGTCAACTCGTCAAAAAGGCCAGGCATAACGTCTCCTTTGCCGGAATATGGTATTCGAGAGTTTCACTGGATTTTAAGAACCGGCCGGTTCATATAGTCAACTCACTTTAGATTTTCGGAATTTATATGATTCATGCTTCATCTGCAATTTGCCTTGAAGTAATTTTTGTCGTATTAGGAAGCAATATGAAATGAAAACTCCATAACAGAGGGGATCATCATGATAGGAGCCATTGCCGGAGATATTATAGGTTCAGTTTACGAATGGAACAACATAAAAACCACTGACTTCCTTCTTTTCAGTCCGGAGTGCTTTTTTACGGATGATACGGTTCTAACTGTGGCTCTGGCCGAATCCATAATGAGTGGACTTGATTACGCTGATTTAATGAAAAATTATTACCGTCGATACCCTGACGCCGGCTATGGCGGCAGCTTCCACAAATGGGCCAGGTCAGGTTATAACGCTCCTTACAACAGTTGGGGAAACGGGGCCGCCATGAGAATAAGCCCAGTGGGTTTTGCATTTGAATCATTAGAGGATGTCCTTGACCATGCCGCCGCCTACACCGCCCTGACACACAACCATCCGGAGGGCATAAAAGGGGCTCAGGCTACGGCCTCAGCCATTTTTCTGGCAAGAACAGGAACGGATAAATCCAAAATCAGGAAGTACATCGTCGATTCGTTCGGATATGATCTGAACCGTTCATGCGAGGAGATCAGGCCGGTTTATGAGTTTAACGAATCATGTCAGAGGACTGTTCCGGAAGCCATTATCGCGTTTCTTGAATCAGAGAGTTTTGAACATGCGATTCGTCTGGCTATTTCACTAGGCGGGGACAGTGACACGCTGGCATGCATAACCGGAGGTATCGCAGAGGCTTTTTATGGCGTTCCGGAAAATATAAAAGCAAAGGTCCTTGAAATACTTGACGATGAATTATGCTCCATGACGATGGAATTCTGCAAAAGGCTCCAGTCCAAGATTGTTTCGACCTAGGAGACTCAATTTAAAGATGGCTTTCGCAACTCCGCTTTAAGGAAACCAGGTATTCCAAACTTTGACTGGATTACTTCTCTGGCTTCACGTATCATTCATTTTTGAACCACATCCAGAAAATGATTCCATCAGAAATCTGCCGACCGAATTTTTCTTGACTTAAGTCAATGCCATTCGTTTGCCGATAATATTAGATAGAGTAGATGCAGCTTTTTGGACGTAAATAATCTCAGGTTTAGCGCCAGAATCTTCAGCCTGTCTTGTTGGCGGACAAAAATTTGAGAATCGGACTTCGGGCGTGCTCTTTTTCATGAACTGATCCCGGACCTCTTCTGGAGGTGTTCCCCATCACGGCTGTCTCAAAACTGTTTTATTGTTGATTCAAGCTCTTCAAATTGTTCTCCGACACACATGAAAGGAATTCTCATGGCAGGTCAGTCAACAATCCGAAGTCAGATAAAGCATAGAACCTTCAAACATCCCGATACACGATTTTCGGGGCCACCCGGAGACATTTGCGACACCCCCAATTCTTGTGAGCAGCCTTATGGCGCTATAGGCGCGCCGTCAACTAAATTACATTCGACTAATCACCCTGGCGCTGAACTACCAGATCCCAAAATGTCCGATTCAGATATTCATTTCCTGATGCGAACCGGCCTGGTCAGGGTGACTCCGGAACGATTGAAAAGGAGTCTGCTGTCTGCGCTCAATCGGATGACTTTTCCGGCTGGACACAGAATTATATCGCAGGGTAAGGAAGGTGATCGCCTTTTCATACTGCAGCATGGATCGTGTGAGGTAAATCTTGAAAAAAATGAGGAATTGCACGTTGTTGGCCATCTGAAGCCCGGAGACGTGTTCGGCGAACTTGCTGTAATTACCGGTGATTGCAGAAGCGCCAACGTGGACTCACTCACAGAGGTGGTGGTCTGGTCTCTGGAAAAAGAAAGATTCGAGCAGATTGTACAGTCCTGCATGGAACTTACTGAATTTTTGACCGACCTGGCGACAGAAAGGCTGTGTAGCCGGAAAATCACGGCAGAAAAGAACATTGGACGGTACAGAATCACCGATGTTCTGGCAGAAGGTGGATGGAGCATCGTCTATAAGGGCTTTCATTCTCTCCTGAACTTGCCTGTGGCGGTCAAGATGCTCAAACACAGTATGGCGCTAGACTCTGATTTTTTTCAAACATTTCAGAAAGAAGCAAAAACAATCGCCGCACTGAACCACGACAACATAGTCCGGGTTTATGACATAGAGCAAAGTTACAGGACCGTATTCATAATTATGGAGTATCTCTCTGGAATTACACTCAGGGAGGTCATAGACTGCGGCCACAGAATAACACTTAAAAGAATCACAGGACTACTCACTCAAGTTTGCAGGGGCCTGCAATATGCTCATCATCAGGGAGTCGTCCACCAGGATGTAAAGCCGGGAAACATTTTCATTCAGGAAGGCGACAAGGCCAAAATTGTCGACTTTGGATTGGCAACCCCGATAGGCGGTTGTTCTGATGACATGCCCGGCAGCCCCCATTATATGGCTCCAGAGCAAATCGAGGGGGACCCGGTAGACGCAAGAACCGACATTTATTCCCTCGGAATAACCGCCTACGAAATGGCTACGGGGGTGAGACCATATCCTGATGACATCTGTCAGGTTCTCGAATACCATATGACCAAGAATACTCCAGACCCTCGAGAGTTAAATCCTGAATTGCCCGAACGCTTCTCCAGTTTTATCAGGAAATCCACGGAAAAGAACCCTGACTCAAGATTTCAGGACATTGCGGAAGTTCTGAGGGAACTTGAATTGATGAGCGGAGAACGAGACGCCTTATTGGATGCTGGTCTGGATGAAGGCAGAAAAAGAAGGAGTTTACAGATATGTTACAATGGCGAGGATGAGTCAGGAGTTCAACGACTCCTGGACGAATTCTGCGAAAAATTGAAGAATCATGGTGTCGAACTGAAACTGTCCTGAGTCGCAAAAACTTAACAGGCTCTTGACTAATCAGATTGGGGTGGCATTAAGCCCCTCATTAAGGCAAAATGATCAGACTTCCTTAATTTTCAACGGCCGTTCCACAATCTCTGTTGCAGGTTAACCATGTCGGTGACATTCAGTCGGAATCGTTTACAGGTGTCATTCAGAACTGACATCGGTCTGAAGAGGAAGATCAATCAGGATGCTGTTCTGGTTCAACCCTCCATGGGATTGTTTGCTGTGGCTGATGGCATGGGAGGACATAATGCCGGGGAAATTGCAAGCCAGATAGCGGTCAGCGCCTTACGTGAGTTCATGAAAAGTCGAGCAGGCCTCGAATTGAAAAATGCGGACCTGATGAATCAGACCTTTCTGGAGGCTCACAACGCTATATTAGAAGCATCTCGTCAGAATTCCGCCTGGGATGAGATGGGCACTACACTGGTGGTTGCGCTGAATGAAGGTGATTCGTCATTCATGATCGGGCACGTCGGAGATAGCCGGGCTTATCGCATCTGCAGAAACGGCATCGAATTGTTGACAGAAGATCATACTTTTATAAGTGAGTGGATTAAACAGGGGTTGATTTCTGCTGAACAAGCCCGAACCCACCCTGCCAGACACGGACTTTACATGGCATTGGGCGTAGATGACCAATTTGAGCCTCGAATTGCCAGAGTCAAACTGGCAGATGGAGATTTTCTTTTGCTCTGTTCTGACGGGCTAACGGACATGGTGGAAGAAAAACTCATTTGTGACACCATCCTGGAATCGAGTTCTCTTGAAACGGCCTGCAACGACCTGGTGGATTTGGCCAATTCAAGAGGTGGTCACGACAACATCTCCGTTATAATAATAAGGTATTGAAAGACTGCACTTCAGTTGGGCCGGTCCATCACAGTCAGGCTTCTTACCAGTTGTCGCCCGCTTTAAAGCGAAGTCATGAGGCAGGACGTCTCTGATCATTGCTCTATGGGTCATGCTTGCAATTGGGATCATCTCAAGAACAGTAATGGAAAAACGGTCAGTGCTGTTCTCAGACAGTTCAAAAACGGTGTCCAGGAGATATTACTGGACCGACGCGTATTGTTGACAAGTAATATGGAAGGGATTCAGAACCTCTCCGTAGGAGCGCTTGAGGCTTTTTTGCCAATATACTCCGTATTTGTCTGCGGCTTCAGCGCGTTTGAGGCCGGTCTGCTGTGGGGCCTTCAGATTGCGGCAATAGTAATCTCCAAACCTCTCATGGGAAGGATATCCGACAGGCATGGCAGGGGCGGCTCCTTTTCTGGGGCATGTTCGTATGCCCTGTCCCATTTGTCTTGGTTCCCTGGTCAAGGATTTGAAGGTGTTGCTCTTGCTGGCAGGTGTTTTCGGTTTGGGGGAAGCAATTGTAACCTCTTCAGCAGCGGCGCTGGTTTCCGATTTTTGCAGAGAGGACAATCTAGGCTCTGCAATGGGCACGTTTGGCGCCATTTTCGATGTAGGGCATGCATCGGAGCCTATTCTGGCAGGATTTATGATAGGTATTGCTGGAAGTGGAGTTGATTACAGGATACCATTTGCTATAATAGCCCTGATGTTCGTTGCGGCCGCAGCGGCCTTCAGAATAGGCGTGAAGTTGAGCTGATTTTCAATATGCGGAGAGGGAAGGAGTCTTTTCATAGCTCATGTTGATTGAAAAATACGATCTCAAAATTGAGGTGGCTGACCACAGTGACCAGATTTTTGAATACGAGGCCATTGCCCATCTGGATGTCGACATAAGCGATGCGCTTCCTTACCTGAATTCGGAGCTGAAAAGCGGCACATATTTTTCTGATGGTCCAGCTTTCTCATGGAGAAAGGGTAGCCATAAAATAGGTTTTTGGCCAAACAGGATTGCGGCAGACCACCTTGAAAGCCGTGAACAGGCCGGCCAAATCATCGAGGAATTGGTCAGGCTGGTCAATGAAATATGGGAACGGCGCTCAGACATTCTGCCTGATACGACCACCCACGAAAAGAGACAACCTCTGGAGTTGTTCAAGTTGATGCCCAAGACCAACTGTAAAGTCTGTGGAGAGAACACCCTCTACAACTTCGCAATCAAACTGGCGTCGGGATTGGTGGAACTCGAGCAGTGCGC
>CAYNZA010000016.1:0-41065 GCA_964401595.1 uncultured Desulfomonile sp. | reverse complement strand
AACCATCTTCCCGGGGATTCGGATGACAACTTCGGCGATGGCAATTCCAAGCTTCCGGAAAGTATGACTACTACAAATGACGGATACGAATTTGTATCTCCTGTTGGCAGCTACCCGCCCAACGGTCTGGGGCTTTACGACATGGGCGGCAATGTTATGGAATGGGTTCAGGACTATTATGACCGCAACTATTACGACAGTTCACCCATTGAGGACCCTCAGGGGCCATCAGTTGGAAGTTCGCGCGTTAATAAAGGAGGCAACTGGTTTGCCAGTCCAGCTGACTGCCGCTGCGCTTTCCGTGGTTTTTCCGGGGAGACCATGAGTTTCTGGAACATGGGATTTCGTGTCGTCCTGGAGGCTCTTGAAGATGACGTGGAGCTAAAGACGGCAGAAGGCGCGTCCAGGCAAGAGAAAAAGCGCGAAGCTGAAAAAACTAAAATTTCACAGTTTCCACCTTCGGACGAGGATGGGGTAAGGCTCTTCAGGCAGGCCATGTTTGCTGCGCAGCAGCAACAATGGGACAATGCCATTGATGATCTTGAAAAAGCGCTGAAGATTTACGAGAGAAGGGAAGACCCAAAATGGACTGCCCGAGTCAAAGCTACACTTGCGGGTATTTATGCTGAGCGCAACCGGGTCTACAAGAGCAAGGAACTTTACACTCAGGCTTTGTCGGAATTTCGTAAAAATGGTGACATTTCGAGCGCGTCGGTCATTTTGGCAAGGCTACAGGAGCTTGAGACGTCACCCGGGGTAAAGGTCGTCGAAATCCAGAAAGGTGGCATTGCCGACCGCGCAGGAATTGTGACCGGTGATGTTATAGTAGAATATGGTGGAGAAACCGGATTTCGGGTTGCCGCTTTCAAGAAACTCGTAGATGATTTCCAGGGCCTGGACAAAATCACCTTGAGTGTCATGAACGACCAGAATATTACAACCATATCAGTTCCCGGGGGCCCGTTAGGAGTGGCTCTAGAGGACATCAAAAGACCTCCACGACCGAGACGTCCTCCGCCCCAGGATCAGCAGAACAGACAGAATGTTCGTCAGAGAAGAGACAGAAGGTGATCGGGAAAGCAGTTTGATCCATATGAACAACCTTCCCGCTTCCGTAGCTTTCCGGGGGTATGAACTTGAGCCCTGACAAAAGTACTCATGAGGAACTCCTGGTTGAACCTGAGTTCCTGAAAAGAGAGAACGAGGCTCTGCGCCTGGCAACCGACAGTCAAAAATGTAACTCAACACTCTCTGTCGAAATTCCTGACACCATGTCCGACACCTTCGACGAGGCGCTCGGGGAGTTTGTTGGACGTCTCATCCAGGCAACAGGAATGGACTCTGCTGCCATCTACACCATGGATGGGAATTCGAATCTACATCTCAAAACGCATAAGAGTCTATCTGAAGGGTTTGTGTTCAACGATCCTCTATACACATCTGGAAGTTCACTGGTGGAAATTGTCTTGAACGGGGAGCCTTTTTACGGGTCACACTCAGGATTGAGTGATCTTCCATGGATATTCAGTAGTGATAACGGATTTCAGTCGATTTCGGTCATCCCCCTCAGGCACAAGGGCGATGTGCTGGGGTGCATGAACGTTGGATCACGCGTTTTCAACGATACTCCTCAAAACGTAAAAATACTTCTTGAAGCCTTTGCAGCTCAGTGTGCCCTGATGATTGTCGGTTTCAGGAAGTATGGAGAGTTGTTAGAAAGTCACGGCCGGTTGAAAACAATGTTCGGCCAAATTCAGGATTTTCTGTTTATTGGCAATGAATCAGGAGAGGTAATAGAATTTAATCCGGCCGTCGCTCAAAGACTAGGCTATACGCATCAGGAACTGATGTCAAAAAATTTTGCAGAGTTACATCCGGCGGGGCGGCGGCAGGAAGCCATTGACGTTGTAAATGCGATGCTGAAAGGAGAGAGAAGCAATTGCGTCATTCCCTTGGTAACAAAGTCAGGTAATTTGATACCGGTTGAAACAAAGGTGTCCCTTGGTGAATGGCATGGCAAACAATACATTTATGGTGTCTCCCGCGACATGACGGAAATGATTTCCACTCAGGAAGCCCTCAAAAAGAGCGAAGAAACATACAGACAGATGTTTCAGGTAAATCAGGCGGTGAAGCTCCTGGTGGACCCCGAGACTGCGGATATAGTTGACGCCAATCAGGCGGCCGCAGATTTTTACGGCTATACCATCGAGAAACTCAAGACCATGAAAGTTTTCGACATAAGCCTGATGTCTCCTGATGAAGTCCGCGTGGTGATGCAGGCTGTGGCCGCTAAACACATCAGGAGTGTTAACACGCAGCACGTGAACCGCAAGAAAAAGGTTTTCGACGTGGAGGTGTTCACTAGTCCTCTGAGTCTCGGTGATAAGACTTTATTGTTCGCCATTGTAATAGATGTCTCACAAAGGGTGGCGGCACAGAACAAACTGGCTCAAATAGAAAGAAGCCTCAGGGAAGCTAACGAGACGCTCGAATTACGAGTGTCACAGAGATCCAAAGAACTGGAAACCATCAACTCAGAACTGATCAGGGAGGTTGAGAAACATTCCGAAACTGCATCTTCCCTGCGCGATTCTGAAAATAATTTAAGGATAATACTCGATTCCGCTCCCATAGGAATTGTTGTCATTCAGGACGGCAGATACAGTTATGTGAACGAGAGTTTTATTCAACTATTGGGTTTTGAATCCGGACAATCAGCCGTTGGACAGCTAGTCGGCTCATTTGGCGGCAAGAAACTGGTGGCAGAATTTCAGAAGTTCCTGGACCGTTGTGATGTAGAATCTGAGCCTCTACACGTGCGCGAACTTAAGGTGAAGTTGGGCGCAGCCAGAGAATTAGTCTTCAACATATGGCTGCAACCTTTGGACTTGAGGGGCAAACCTTCGGTCATAGGCTTTTTCATAAATGTCTCAGAAGAAATGCAGTTGCGTTCGCATTTGAACCAGTCTCAAAAGATGGAAGCGCTGGGTTCCCTGGCAGGGGGAATAGCTCACGATTTCAATAACATACTTTTTGCCATAACGGGATTTGCGGAATTGGCCATGGACGCGTCTAAATCTAATCCGAGGGCCGGACGCCACCTGGATCAACTTCTTGGGGCTGCTGAAAGGGCGGCAGACCTGATACGTCATATCCTGACCTTCAGTCGGGAGGCTGAGAGTGAGAGAAAGCCGTTGTGGATTAGTCCGGTATTAAAGGAGTCGCTAAATTTCCTTAGAGCTTCGATTCCAGCCGGAATAGAGATCAGGCGCAACATTTATCCTGATGGCGGTCTGGTAAATGCCGATCCGACTCAAATTCATCAGATCATAATGAACCTGATAACCAATGCGGCGCACTCTATGCGAGAGAAGGGCGGAATCCTGGAAGTTGACCTGGAGGACGTTGAACTATCTGCCAAGTCTGAGGAATTAAAGCCCGGTATGGCGCCGGGAGTTTATCAGAGGCTAAGGGTCTCTGACACCGGGCATGGAATTCCACAGGAGATCATGAATCGGATTTTTGATCCATATTTCACCACCAAACAGGTCGGGGAGGGCACAGGTCTCGGGCTAAGTGTCGTAGACGGTATAATTCGGAGTCATGAGGGTCACATAAGTGTAAAAAGCTCACTCGGCAAGGGAACCGTGTTTGAAGTGTATCTGCCGGTGATTGTCCAGAAAGAGGAGCCTGTAATAAATGAGTTGGAGTCTGGGTCTCTGGTAAAGGGCAGAATACTTATGGTTGACGATGAGAAGATTGTGACCAGAGCTACTCAGGCAAATTTGCAGAATCTGGGATACCAGGTCGAAACCGAAAATGATCCACTGAGCGCTCTTGTAACTTTCCAATCTGATCCATACGCATTTGATCTTATAATTACCGACATGGGTATGCCACGAATGAACGGAGCTGAACTTTCTCAGGCCATCTTAAAGATTCGTCCTGACATGCCTATCATTATGTTGAGTGGGTTCGCTGAACTAATGGATAAAGAAAAGGCTACAGCCATGGGTCTGAGAGACTTCCTGCTCAAACCTCTCCGGCGTGGAGTCCTTGCCGAGGCGGTTTCAAAAGCCCTGTCGGAGCTAAAATCGTAGTGGCGATGAAGTAATAAGTTGTAAAACGCTGAGAATTGGGTCATTAAAGTGACATGGCGAAAATACTGTTAATTGACGATGAGCCCATGGTACGGGCCGCTGTTTCTGCAGCGCTGGTTTCTGCAGGCCATGAAGTGACTCCGGCTCAGAATGGAATGGAAGGGCTCGAGATTTTCTCCCAAGGTGATTTCAGCCTAGTGATAACGGATATCATAATGGATGAAATGGAAGGGCTTGAGACCATCATAGAGCTGAAGAAAAAGAGTCCTCACCAGAAAATTATGGCAATTTCGGGTGGAGGAAAACTTGGCGCCAGAACCCACCTGGATTTAGCGCTGAAATTCGGAGCCGAAAAGGTACTGGAGAAACCGTTCAGGCTGGCCGAGCTGTTCTCGGTAGTCAATGAACTGACAAATTCAGGCAAAATTAAATGAACATGGCTGAGTCAGTTTGCCGATCCATGGATCAGTTGTAGGCAAAGCTTTTTTCGAGACTTGCCAATAGCATGCCCACTTTTACAGGTTTTGTCAGAATCTCGTCTACCCCTGCCTGAACAAAATCAGGAGTCAATTTCTGTTCCCATCCTGTAATTATTATGATGGGAGGCTTTGGCGCTCCTCGATGATCACAGATGGCCTTTATTGTGCGAGACAACTCCAGGCCGTTCATGTCCGGCATTCCCAGATCGCAT
This sequence comes from uncultured Desulfomonile sp., assembly GCA_964401595.1. Classification (GTDB taxonomy): domain Bacteria; phylum Desulfobacterota; class Desulfomonilia; order Desulfomonilales; family Desulfomonilaceae; genus CAITZA01. The sequence continues at coordinate 36,271 of CAYNZA010000016.1, read as the reverse complement.
ACTATTGCATCGAAAGATTCATCCCTGAATTTTTCTACCGCTTGCGCCCCTGATGTCGCAGTTGACACCACATAACCTTCTTTGGTCAGCGCAGCCGCCAGCATATCTGTGACAACCTTGGCGTCATCAATGACCAGTATGGTCATTCCTCGACTGACTTCATGGTAAACTTCATCGAATTCAGGCTTCGGAGCCTGATCGGACAGAGGAATCCTGATCCTGAACGTGGTACCCTGCCCGAGAACGCTATCGACAAGTATTTTTCCACCATGATTGTTGACTATTTTTAGAGCAGTGGCTAAGGCCAGACCTGATCCTGCCGCGACTTTAGTTGTAAAAAACGGCGTAAAAATCCGGTTCTGATCCTCAGGGCTCATTCCAATCCCTGTGTCCCTGACAATAATTACACCTTCATTCATGTCACGGGAAACGCTGACATCAACCGAACCATGCGCCTCTATGGCCTCCACGGCATTGCGAATAATCGAAATGACCACATCAGCGAGTTGATCAAAGCGCCCTTTCACGAAAACGTCCGATTGGAAATCCGTATTTACTCTGATTCTGTTCCCATCACGAGCAGATTCATCACCCCAAATTGGTCTGCATACCTCCAGGGCTTCCATGACGAGTTCTGAAAGATCCAGAATCTTGAATCCGTCGTTTTGACTATCTGAACGTGTTGATGCAAAATGGAGGAGCTTCCTGACAGTGTCAGCCCCCCTGTCGCAACTGTCAAGTATCAGTTCAAGAGATTCCTGCGCCTTTTTCAGATCTCCTTCTTCCATATCACTGATGGAATTCTCGATTCCGCTGATGACTATCTGAAGTAGATTATTGAAGTTATGAGCAATTCCTCCTGCCAGATCCGCTACGGCTCTATGTCTGTCCGCCTGTCGCACAAGGTCCATGGCTCGTTTGACTTGCGTGACATCGCGGTTGGACGCCCTTCTGCCACGGTTGGTCCCATCACTGCCGGTGACCGCCTGACATGAGTGGTTAATCCACCTGATTCCACCATTTGTATGGCTAATTCTAAAATCGAATGTTATAGGCTGAGCATGATCTCCTGACAAAACAGCGCGCATGTGCTCCTCTACCAGTGGTCTGTCCTCTTCGACCACAATCTCCACAAACAGCCCGGGGTTAGACAGGAATTCCTGAAATGAATGACCGGTTATTCGTTCGCAAGAAGGCGATACATAGACAAAATTGCCATGAGGATCGATCCAGAACTCCCAATCGTAAGCAAAATCAGCAACTATCCTGTAACGTTCCTCGCTGCTCCTTAAAGCCTGCTCCAGTTGTTCTCTCCGGGATATCTCCTGCTCAAGGTTTGAGCGTTCGAACGACAGCTCCCGAAAAAGGAGGTCATAGGGTTCACGAAAACCGGTCTCAATCAAGGCTTTATAAACCAGGTAAAAAGACAGCAGTTTGAGATAGTGTCCCAGCAGGTTCGCAAATCCATAAACCGAAACATAGAGCGTGAAAACCATTTCAGTAACTATGGTTACCGATACGGCCCCCACAAGGAGGGAAAAAACTCTCGGCTCAAAACGCGATCTGGCTCGCACCAGCAGAACCAGCACCACCGCCAGAATTCCGCAGATCATGTACTCGCTCAGTAATTTGAAATTAGTAAGACCTGAGCCCTCGACATAACATACTGGAAAGAGATTGAAATAAAAAATTGACGCCAGCAGGGCGCCGCTTAGCGCTGTATAGCCTACAATCTGAAGAGTCGGGTTTGGCCGACGATCAAAGAAAAACGTCGCCACTAAAAGTGACAGACTCTCGATATACCTCGCCGATATCCAGAGTTGGGTGGGGAGATTTGCGTTTTCTCCCGGGAAGATTCCAGAGCCTTTGTAAGCAAGGGTATGCAGGAGATCAAAAAAACCTACAAACAGATAGGCGATACCCACAAACATCAGGTATCCGTTTTTGATATAGGAGCTGGAATTCCACGTGATGAAGAAAATACAAACGGCGACCGCCACAGCAAACATTTCTATCAGGAAGTGGAACAGCAGGTAACTGTAAAGGCTGACCCAGTATAGTCCAATAACCAGAACAAAAGCCCCGACCACGGTCCAGGCTTTTGATTCTATCATTGCATGTGTTTTTGCATAACGCTCCGCCGTCATGACCGGAGGCTCCTCTGTCTGCGGGAATTCCATCAGCTTCATCAATTCATGAATGGTAACAAATGCGGAGTCTTTGTAAAGATGAAACTTGATTTACAAGAACTACCCCCATTGCGAATTCACTTATCAGGATTTCTTTATCTTTCTGATCAATTCGGTTGTGGAAATTCCAGGAAGCAATTTCACCAGTTCGACCCTTCCGCCCCTATCCACCACTAACTTTTCTCCAACAACCTGTTTTCCTTTCCAATCCTCCCCTTTGACCAGCACATCCGGTTTCACCTCTTTTATCAACTCCAGAGGTGTATCTTCATCAAAAGCCACCACATAATCGACAAAATTGAGCGCGCTCAAGATCGACAGGCGATCAGTTTCCGGCACAATGGGTCTTTGCTCGCCCTTTATGCGTCTTACCGATTTATCCGAATTCACACCCACCACGAGAATGTCTCCGAAAGAAGCGGCTTTTTTCAGCAATTGCAGGTGACCCGCATGGAAAAGGTCGTAACATCCATTTGTAAACACTATTGAGTGTCCCTGAATCCTGTGGTGTCTCAGGGTTCTCTCCAGATCGGAATATGAAATAATCTTTCTTTGCAGACTCTCAGATTTGATGGAGTCGATCATTTCTTCAAGGGTGACTGTGGCGGCTCCGAATCTTGCCACTACCAGTGACGCAGCCAGATTCGCCAGTTGAACTGCGTCCTGAATGCTCAGTCCTGACGCCACAGCTAATGCTATGGTCGAAATTACAGTGTCTCCAGCTCCAGTGACATCCACTATTTCGACGGGTTTTACCGAAAAATGCTCCATTCCGCCAGGTGTGATCAAGCTGATGCCTTCCCTGCCACGGGTAAGAACTATTCCGTCCGCCTTGGTTTGTTTTAGCAGTGTTTTTCCGGCCGATTCCATCGACAGATTGTCCGTGACGTCCACGCCTGAGGCCAGCGAGGCTTCCCGTACGTTAGGCGTGATATACGAAGCCCCTTCGTATCTGCTAAAGTCCATGCCCTTGGGGTCCACCAGCACTGGAATGTTTTCAGACCTTGCCTCCGACAGAAGTGTCTGTAGAACATTCTGAGTCAGGAAACCCTTGCCGTAATCCGATATGATGATGGCTTTGACCTGAGGGACAACGGACTTTATTTCATCGATGACAGTTTTTTCAAGTTCCTGGGATATGACTCCGGTGTTTTCCTCATCAATTCGAACAATTTGCTGATTTCTGGCCACTACACGGGTTTTAACCGTCGTGGGCCTGAGTCTGTCCGTCTTGAGCCAGAAAGTGTCAACACCAATTTCGTAGCAATGCTTCTTAAACCACTGTCCGGCGTTGTCTGAGCCTATTGTGGCAAACAACGCCACGGTGGCCCCCATCGAGACAAGGTTGCGCACCACATTTCCCGCTCCGCCCAAGCGTCTCAAACGCTGTTTGGCGACCAGCACCGGAACGGGAGATTCCGGAGAAATTCTCTCCACATCGCCTAAAACATATTCATCTACCATCACATCACCGGCAACAAGTATTGAGGCCGGTTTAACTTTTTTTATCAAGCTCTCGTTCAATCTGAATTCTCCTGAAAGATGAGCGCCCAACGTCTTTGAAGGCCCTCGCACGATAGAAAATACAACGTAAGAGACTAAATTCACAGCCAAATTCAATTATGAAAGAACTAGCTGGGTGATTGGGGCGTCCTTTCATTTGCAAACGGACAAATTTATAAACCAAAATGTAAAATAATACAAAATGCAGAAGAGATGACGCTAAAACGTGGAAAGATCATCGGAATTAGATTATAATAGATTTTTTAAAATTCCAACACTTTCAGCAACAATGTTTAAGTCAGGGTAACGAATGAACAAGGTTCTATCAATAGCAGGTTCTGATTCGAGCGGAGGCGCCGGTATTCAGGCCGACATAAAGACGATTTTGTCATTGGGTGGTTATGCGATGAGTGTAATCACTGCTCTAACGGCGCAGAACACTCTTGGGGTGCAAGCCGTAAGGATGATGGATACGGAATTTGTTTCACAACAGATAGACGCCGTTCTAGGAGATATTGGGGCTGACTGCGTTAAAACCGGCATGCTGGGTAACGCGGCCATAGTCGATACGGTTGCGCAAAAACTCAAAGAATACAAAATTGAGAGGCTCATAGTCGATCCGGTAATGATTTCGAAAAGCGGAGCCATTCTACTGGATGAAGAGGCAAGGATGGCAATGATCAAGAGCCTCTTCCCGCAATGCTACCTTCTTACCCCGAACATTCCCGAAGCCGAAGCCTTTATCGGCAAAACCATTTCCAATGTTTCAGACATGAAGAAGGCCGCCAAGAAAATAAGAAAAATGGGCCCCCAGTTTGTTCTCATCAAGGGTGGGCATTTGCCGAACGCGCCGATAGACGTTTTGCATGACGGCGTTCAGGACTATGAGTTTGAGACACAACGGGTTCGAACTCGACACACTCACGGGACAGGATGCACACTGTCTGCTGCAATAGCAACGTTTCTGGCGCGTGGGTTGCCCCTGATGGACTGCATAGACAAGGCTCGCCGATACCTCTACAGGGCATTGAGGTTTTCTCTGGGTATCGGACACGGAATAGGTCCTCTGAACCATTTTGCCTCCATAACCCGGGAAATAGAGAGAACAAATGTGATAGAGGAACTTGACGTTGCCATTGAGCGACTGAAACGTTTGAATATCGGGCACTTGATACCTGAGGTTCAGTCGAATCTGGCTTATGCCATACCTCATGCCGAGTCGGTTCATGATGTCGCATCATTTCCGGGACGAATAATTCAACTTGTGAATACAATAGCGATTCTCAGATCGCCAAGGTTTGGGGCTTCCAGACAGATACATTATCTGGTGCTGGCCGCAATGGAATACGATCCGAAACGAAGAGCCGCCATGACGATAATCTACTCAGACACGCTGGTGAAGAGGATTCAGGCGCTGGGATACTCAGTCGCCGAATTTGATCGACGCAGAACACCCCCGGATTTGCAGAAGGAGGAGGGAAGCACGTTGGCGTGGGGGGTTCAGGATGTCATGGAAGAACTGAGCGGAGTTCCGGACGCCATTTTTGATAGAGGGGCTTTGGGAAAAGTGCCCCTCATCAGATTATTCGGGAAAACCCCGTCCTCTATTGTTGACCTTATAGCCAAGCTATGATTGAATTATTGTTTATGATGAATAAACTACATTTAGAGTAATGATGTAGAGAAGAAAGCGGATGAAAGACCTCATCCAGAATTCATCCGGATATTGTCATGAAAAACAATCTCATAGATCCATTCAACAGAAAAATAGACTATCTGCGTGTATCCATAACAGACCTGTGCAACTTCAGGTGTGTTTATTGTCGTCCACCGGAAGGTGTTCCTCTAATATCTCACACGGACATTTTGCGTTACGAGGAAATCCTTGAAATTGTGAGTGTGGCTGCCGAGTTAGGGATCCGCAAGATCAGGGTTACCGGAGGTGAGCCTTTGGTCCGTCGCGGGGTGGTAGATTTCATCCGTAATCTTACCGCCATAGATTCGATAATAGACGTTGGATTGACCACCAATGGGGCACTATTGGCCGCTATGGCTGCGGATCTCAAGAATGCCGGACTGAACAGAATCAACATAAGCCTGGACTCTCTGAGGCGTGAGGTTTTCGCATCCATTACCGGAAAAGACATGCTGGGCACAGTCATCGATGGAATAAAGAAAGCGCTTGAGTGCGGGTTTCATCCCGTGAAGATAAATGTAGTCCTGTTAAAGGGTGTCAATGAGCCTGACGTTCCGGAATTTGCACGGATTACAAAGGATTATCCTGTGGACGTCAGATTTATAGAACGCATGCCTTTTGGTGGAGAGCACGCTCCACTGAATTCGCCGGATTCTTTCAGCGCCTTTAAGGCTCTGGACATGATCCGCAGCGAAGTAGGCCAACTGTTTACCGTGGAGAGAGGCCCGATGGACGGCCCTGCAAGCATGTTCCGCCTCGCTGGCGCCAAAGGAGGAATTGGGGTCATTGACCCGGTGACAGGACATTTCTGCGGGACTTGTAACAGACTTAGATTGACTGCCAGAGGGGCTTTACGTCCATGTCTGCTTAGTTCCAGAGAGATAGATCTGAAATCCTCGCTGAGGTCGGGTTCTGGTAGAACGGCCATAGCGGAAATAATAAGAAATGCAGTATATTCCAAACCGGTTGGTAGGGCGAGTCAGCTTTCTTCCTTGTCGGATGGGATGAACAGTATCGGAGGATAACAAACATTTTCTCATCGAATTCAAGGAAAACACCCCATGCTGCAGACTCAGCGGCTGATACCCTTTCAATAATTGTTGTCAACAGAAATACCTCACGCCTTCTTTCCGATTGTCTCAGGCATATATATGAATCCGAAGTCATGAAGACCCTCCAGGTCATAGTCGTGGACAATGGTTCCACGGATGACTCGGTCTCTTTGGTCAGGGAAAAATTCCCCGAGGTCCATCTGATTGAAGCAGGAAGAAACCTTGGATTTGCCAAAGCCAATAATCTGGGATTCGAAAGCTCCACAGGCAAATCAATTCTGTTGGTCAACACCGACGCCATGCTTCAGAAGGACTGCGCTGCAAGGCTTCTTCAGACAATTGAAGCAAACCCCTCAATCGGTATGATTGGCCCACAGTTGCTCAACAGGGACACCACCCTGCAGACATCCTACGAGGCGACACCGACGCTACTCACAGAGCTTGTGGGAAGAGGGGTTCTGAAGGTGTTGTTCCCACGGCTTTATCCCAGTCGAAATCTGAAAGCTTCGGGCCCTATTGAGGTTGAAACCTTGATCGGGGCCGTTATTTTGATAAGCCGAGAAGCGTGGGAGGCCATGCGTGGATTTGATGAGGCTTATTTCTTTTTCTTTGAAGAAACTGACCTGGCGTACCGTATGAGAAAATCTGGATTCCTAGTTTACCACGATCCAGACGCAAGAGCGATTCATCTCCAGGGCGCCACCGCAAAAAAGTATAACGCTGCTCCAAGAATCGAATATTATCGATCTCGGTACATCTTTTTCAGGAAACGATATGGAAAGCCTGGAGAAATAATTCTAAAAACAGCCCTTACGATAAATTTGACATTGAACGCCATTGTCTTGGGATTTGGGACAATTCTCACGCTGGGCAGATCCAGAGAAATAAGAGAAAAATTTTTTCAACGTTTGTCGCTCTGGATCTGGCATATTAAAGGTTTTCCCAAGGAATCCGGTCTACCTCGTGATTAATCGTTCTGGTGATCACGTCTCCATTTTGCGTATCTGGCAAGCGCCCCCATAGCGGTGACTGCCCTCTCCGGGCTGGCTAACACCGGCAGTCCACTATCCTGGAGTTGTCTGACAAAAAACTCGGACCTGTCACAATAGCTTCCGCCAACTACCGGTTTGTTGTATTTGGCCGTGATCCCCGCCACCGTAACGCTTTGAGTCTTGATATACTGGTCTGCAAACGCGCTCGCCTGGTCCTGATTTATTCCAGCTCCTACTACCGCCTGAATCACTCGCTGGTGGGGCATAAGACAATAAATAAAAAGTGAATCGACATTTTCATCCGATAGCAGAATCTCGGGCATGGTCCCCAGGTAGTCGCTGTAATTCTTGGCAAAAGTAAGGTCTACAGGGTTTTTTATGCTCGCTGTTCCAGGAACGAGGGCTTGTAGCTTATCGCAGGTCTCAGGAGAAAACGCCGCCATGCTGAGTCCGGCTCGTTCAGCCGCGTCCGAGGCGGCTGCCCCTGGACCTCCGGAATGAGTCAGGATTGCCAGATTGTGGCCTTTAGGTTGCGGCTGACTTCCCAGCACGTAGCAATAGTCGAAAAGTTCCTCTATGGAGCGGGCGCGTATTATGCCCGACTGTTTGAAAATTCCGTCATACAACGCGTCCGATCCCGCCATTGCCCCCGTATGCGACATTCCCGCCCGACGTCCGGATTCCGAGCCTCCAACATAAAAGGCCACAATGGGTTTTTTGCGCGACACTTCCGAGGCCACTCGAACAAATTCACGACCACGTCTTATGCCCTCTATATAAAGCGCTATTACTTTTGTTTCCTCTGATTCTGCGAGGTATTCAATGCAGTCGGTGAGGTCAGTCATGGCCTCATTACCAAGACTGAATCCCTCGCTGTAACCCAGACCAAATTTGTCCAGGTGAACAAACATCTGGGTGATGAAGCTCCCACTTTGAGACGCCATGCCTATGAATCCCGGTTTCCCGTCGTACGGGAAAAAAGTTGTATTGAGTTTCTGATAGGGATTAACGACACCTATGCAATTGGGGCCAATGAATCTAATGCTGTACCTGTTCGCAATATCGATGATTTGTTGCTGGAGTTCCTTTCCATGGCTTCCTTCCTGTTCCCCAAATCCTGCCGAAACAATTATGGCTCGATCGATACCGAACTTGCCACAATCCTCGAGAACTTCAGGAACGACATGAGTGGGGAGGATGAGAACTGCCAGATCAACTGGGCCTGGGACTTCCGACACCTTGGAATACGCCTGCAAACCTTGTATTATCTCATGTTTGGGATGAATCGGGTATACTGGGCCGTCAAACCCCATTGACAGCACGTGGGATAATTGGACACTGCCCATGACCATTGAGTTGTTGGACGCTCCCCAAAAGGCTATGCTCCTGGGATGCATGATCTTGTACAGTGGGTGAGTTTCATACTTGCTCAAATTGACCTCCGGGAAAAAAGCCGCCATCCTGATGGTTTGGTAGTAGATGGTCTGAAAAAGTTAAGGCACTATAGTTTGAGACCGTACGTCTGCGTCAGTTGACTTTGTCAGAGGAGTCATTGGTTGAGTCACTCCAGATCAAGGTCAACAAAAACAGGCAAATCCACCAAACAAGAAAACCGGCTACGACAGCGACAACGGCTAATGGTGATATCGCCAGTGAAACAACAAAAATGAGATCGGATTGAGGAAATAAAGACCCGAATATCATCATCCACAATCCGGTTGCGAAAGTGGCTGCGGCGACCATGCCGCCCAAAAAAAGGGATATGGCTCTATTTCGTGACATCTTCCATATGTTATCATCAGACATAAAAAATATAGTGGTAAACCCAGGAGTACAAAAACACGCTTAATGGCTAAATATTTTCATATATCCAGTGATCATAAGAATATACCGATTGACTCCAAAATCAATCATAATCTTTTAAAACTTGTAGAAAAGCCGGCGCGCTACATAGGGTCGGAATTAAACGCGGTCACAAAGGACTTAGACACGGTAAAACTGCGCATGGCGTTAGCTTTTCCTGATGTCTACGAAATCGGAATGTCACATCTGGGTTTAAAGATCCTTTATTCGGTCGCAAACGGCTGTCAGGATGTATACGCGGAGAGGGTATTCGCTCCGTGGGTTGACATGGAAAAACTCCTGCGTGATTCTGATAATCCGCTGGTCACCCTGGAAACACGCACTCCACTCTATGAACTCGACCTTATCGGTTTTTCGCTGCAGTATGAACTATGCGCCACCAATGTGCTCCAAATGCTCGATTTGGGTAGGATTCCGATATTGGCGTCTGATCGCAACAGTGACCAGCCTTTTGTAATTGCCGGCGGCCCAGTCTGCTTCAATCCGCTTCCCTTGTCACGATTTTTTGATGCCATGGTAATTGGTGATGGAGAAGAAGTCCTGGTGGAGATGATACAGGCTCAAATAGACTGGAAATCTGCCCGGACGGAGAGGGCGGAGCTTTTGAAAAAATGGTCCGAAATTCCAGGTGTCTTTGTCCCGTCTGTGATGGTCTCCGGCAAAACAGTGACCAAGAGGATAGTGAAGGACCTGGAGAGTGTTGGTTTTCCCACTCGATTGGTGACTCCCATTTGTGGAATAGCTCACGATCGGATTGGTATAGAGGTTGCCCGAGGTTGCACTCGAGGTTGTCGTTTCTGTCAGGCCGGAATGATTTACAGGCCCGTAAGAGAGCGTAAAATGTCCACTGTGATGGATATCGCAGGAGAATCATTGGCTCATACGGGTTGGGACGAGATTTCTTTACTATCATTATCGACAGGGGACTATTCGCAGATAAGCCCCTTGGTCAAAAAACTGACAAACGAATTTACAGATTCCAGGGTCGCGATTTCCCTGCCATCGCTAAGGACGGACACCTTCGATTGCGAATTGGCGGAGCAGATAAGAAAGGTTAGAAAAACAGGGTTCACATTGGCTCCGGAAGCCGGCACGGATCGTCTGCGGCGAGTCATTAACAAGGGGAACACTGAGGAAGATCTTAAGAAAGCTGTTGACTCCGCATTTAAACTGGGATGGCAAGGGATAAAGCTTTATTTCATGATAGGGCTGCCCACCGAAACCAACGCAGACCTTGACGGAATGGCCGAACTCATATCCAAGGCAGCCAAATGGGCCAAGGGAGGGACGGTCAGGGCCTCTGTTTCCACATTCGTGCCCAAAGCCCACACGCCTTTTCAGTGGGTACGACAAATATCGATGGAAGAAACTCGTACAAAACAGAACTATTTGCGGCAGGCGCTTGGCAAAAAGGCTTCCCTGTTGAAATGTCATGACCCCAAGGCTTCATTCCTGGAGGGAGTTTTTGCCCGAGGGGATGAGGGTCTCGGGGCAGTTGTGCAAAAAGCCTATGAATCAGGCGCCCGATTTGATGGGTGGGGCGACCAGCTAAATTTTCAGGTTTGGATGGATTCGTTCTCATCCTTGGGGATAGATCCAATTTATTGGCTGAGGGAGAGAAGTCTTGACGAAATTCTACCTTGGGACTACGTAGATTCAAGGATTTCCAGGCAATACCTCTCTGACGAGTGGAACAAAGCATTAAATGAACTTAACACAGGGGACTGCCGCCACGGAATCTGCTCTTCATGCGGAGTCTGCGATTTTAAGGAAATTCGCAATCGACTGGACAGTGGGGCAGAACCTGTCTGCACTAAAAAGAACCCTGACATGGACGCTTGCGCCGCATCAGGAAGAAGGTGTTTCCGGCTCCAGTTTTCCAAAAAACTTTATATGAAATTTGTCGGGCACCATGACATTGCAAAAGCTTTCTACAGGGCTTTTCGAAGATTGAACATAGGTTTGGCTTATTCCCAGGGTTTTCATCCTCATCCCAAAATGAGGTTCTCTCCCCCGACCAGTTTTGGGATTGAGAGTGAATGCGAATTAATGGATTTCGAAACCATAGGGTGTTCTTTAAAACCGGAGGAAATTCTTGACCTTCTTGGTAGGTCACTTCCAACTGGACTCGAAGTGTTCCGAATCTGTGAAACTTCATTGAATGAGAAGTCTGTTTCTGCTAACATTACAAAGATAATTTATGAAATCAAACATGACCAGTTGGGCGACATCGAATTTATAAAGGATCAAATTCGGAAATACCGTGAGTCTGATATCCTAGAAGTTGTTTCTGAGAGAAAAGGGAAAAAGAGAACAAGAAATATCAAGGAGTGGATTTCCAGCATTGATATTCTGGATGATTCCATCAGATTAACAATGTTATCCAGCGTCACAGGTTCCTTGAATCCATTTGCAGCGTTAGCCTCCATTTTCGGATTTGATTCCTCGCGCGCTCAGGACCTGGGGATTGTGAAAAAATCAGTTGTATTGGGAGACAGTGAAGCTCTCTAACAAGGAACGCTAGATGACCAGTGAAATTATAATGAATGTGACTGACAGAGAGACCCGCCTGGCCTTGCTGGAGGATGGTCAGGTTGCGGAGATACATTTGGAACGCAAGGGCGAAAGGGGAATAGTAGGAAATATCTACAAGGGCCAGGTCATAAAAGTGTTGCCGGGCATGCAGGCTGCCTTTGTGGACATCGGATTACCTCGAGCGGCCTTTCTCTATGTTGGTGACGTCTATCACCATTCAAATGATTTTAATATGATGGCCAGTGAAGACGCCGAAGAAGAAGCGCATGAAGAAAACATGTCGATGTCGGAAGGAATGGAAGAACATATCCCTTTCTTCTCGCCTATAGAGGACCTGATAGAAGAGGGGGAGGACATCCTGGTCCAGATATCTAAAGAGCCTCTAGGAACAAAAGGGGCCAGAATAACATCCCATGTTTCCATCCCTGGAAGATACCTCGTCTACATGCCCACCGTCGATCACATCGGTATATCCCGCAGAATAGAGAATGAGTCAGAAAGGCTGAGATTAAAGGACATCATCAGCGAGATCAAGCCACCTTCCTGTGGAATCATCGTAAGAACGGTCAGCGAGCATGAAAATGTCGACAAGCTCAAGGCAGACCTCACGTTCCTTCAGGGCACATGGGACCGAATTCTCGAAAAGGAAAAACGGTCGCCGGCGCCCAATCTGATTTATGAAGATCTCGATCTGTGTCTGCGGGGAGTCAGGGATCTGTTCACAGAAAATGTCACAAGGCTGGTCATAGATTCACCTGAACAAATTCAGAGAATAATTGAATTCATCGACACATTTATGCCATCTCTAAAGCCTTGTGTAGAATTGTATGAAGGCGCAGAGCCCATTTTTGATTACTACGGCATAGAAATGGAACTGAACAAGGCTCTTGGGCGCAAGGTATGGCTGAAATCGGGTGGTTACATCAACATAGATTTTACGGAAGCCCTTGTAGCCATAGATGTAAATACAGGGAGGTATGTCGGCAAAAGAAACCTGCAGGAAACCATACTGAAAACAAACCTGGAAGCTGCCAAGGAGATAGCCTATCAGTTACGTCTCAGGAACATTGGTGGAATCATCATAGTAGATTTTATAGATATGGACAGGCAGGCTGACAGGGAAAAAGTCTCCAACGCCCTGATGGAGGCCTTGAAGAAAGATAAACAAAAAACAAACATCCTGAAAATATCCGAGCTGGGTCTTGTTCAGATGACCAGAAAAAGGACCCGTGAAAGTCTCACCAGAACCCTGTGTGTGCAATGTCCTTACTGTGAGGGCAAGGGGTTTCTTAAATCAAAGACCACTGTTTGTTATGAAATATTGCGGGCCATTGTAAAAAACATGTCCTATGACTGCGTCGGAGCCATGAAAGTCACCGCTCATCCCGAAATAATCAAAATACTGTTTGAACAGGAAAATGACAAAATAGTCCAAATTCAGCATAAACATAATATTATGATTCACCCCAACCCGGATCCAAACCTTCACCAGGAACAATACGAGGTTTCCTGTTTTTGAAATCCCGTTGTGAATGGCATGTCTGAATCAGGAAAGAACCAACGGAAAACTCGCCGACCCCAAAGCAACAAATGGTGGAACCAGGGATTTCAATCGGTTAACGCCGGCAACAAATTGAGAATTGTCCCTTTTTGGGAGGCCCACAAAACTTTTGGAGACCGCATTTCAATTGTAATAGATCCCGGGGCCGCCTTCGGGTTAGGTGACCATCCAACCACGATAATGGCCCTGGAACTTCTTGAAGTGGCCATGATGCAACTAACATGCGGAATGCAACATCCGGAAGTCCTGGATGTTGGATCCGGGGTAGGAATTCTAAGCATCGCATCAATCCTGTTGGGCGCAGAATGCGCAGTGGCCGTGGACATAGACCCGATTGCCGTTCATGTTGCAAAACGGAATTGTGATGTAAATAAAGTCAGTTTTGATGAAGCTCCCGGCGGTGGCGTTTTTCACTGTCTGGGGGGCGTTGAATGTGTCAAGGGAAGTTTTGACATCGTTATGGCCAACCTTGTAGCCCCTTTGCTCGTGAGGATACGGAAGGACCTCTGCGCCAATTCATCCAACCTTTTGTTGGTGTCAGGCATATTCGAAACAATGTTTGTTGAGGTGATCGACGCCTTCGGAGAAGAAGGATTTGAAAAAATTGAAGGCAGGTCCAGTGGTGAGTGGAGATCAGGATTGTTTACGCGCCGGAGTTAAAGGCTCCTGACTGTTATAAAAAACGGGGAAGAACCTTTCGGTTGCTTCCCCGTGAATCAAGATAACCAAATCTGAATGCTAATTATTCAGCCTGATCCTCTTCAGCATGCTGTTTTCCCATGCCTTTGAGACCGATCAGCGTGGTGCTCCCGCTTGACCAGTATTCCAGGTGTCCTTCCATAACCATTTTGTTCACCAGGTTCTTGACTTCCCGGTTTTTCATGTCCGGACAGATGGCATAAAAGTCCTTCAGATAAAATTTGGACTTGCTTTTGGATTTTGCCTTTAAGGTCTCAAGGATTAATTGTCTTGCTTCGTCTTCGGTCATGGAAAGCTCCTTTCCACCGAAAAAAATAACTAGAATTTGAACTGGGTTGACTGACGCCAGGTTGTATAGGCAAAGCGATAGTCGTCAATCAGGTGATGGGTGAACGGTATGTTGGTTTTCTCGAAGAATCTCTCCCAACCGATTCTCTCTGCCCATTCGCCCAGTCTTTCATACTTGCGGGCGTCAGCCTTGTAGACATCAAGGATATTCTTAACTGCCGCTACTGTAGTATCCCATCGAGGAGGCTCATTCGGAATGAAGGGAATAACGACCTTGGAGAACTTGGGTTTACTGATTCTGTTGGAAAGCTTGCCACCAACGAGAATGGCGACGCCACTTCCGACTTCGTCGGCCAGAGGCATAGCGGCGCACATGGTGTAGCAGTTACCGCAGAACATGCAACGCTCGCCGTTGACTTCGAGTGACTTCAGACCGGTAGCTGTTTTAGCGGGCTTGATTGCGCCAGTGGGGCAGGCTGCTATTGCGAGCGGAAGCTCACAAAGCTTGTCGATCCATTCGGAATCGATCATGGGAGGTTTTCTGTGAATACCCAGAATGGCGATATCCGAGCAGTGAACGGCGCCGCACATATTGAGGCAGCAGGCCAGAGATACTCTGACGGGAGCCGGCAGGCTCATCGAACCGAATTCATCGTAAATACCGTCCATGACGGCCTTGACGACACCGGAGGCGTCAATAGCGGGTGTGTGGCAGTGAGCCCAACCCTGGGTATGAACGATATTGGTTACGCCAGCGCCGGTGCCACCGATGGGGAACTTGTTAGAACCCGCCGGGAACTTGCGGCCCTTGAGGTCATCGATTAAAGGCTGAACTTTAGCCTTTGAATCAACCATGAACTCAATGTTGTTTCTGGTGGTGAACCTGAGATAGCCATCGCAGTGTTTGTCCGCGATTTCACATATCTCTCTTATGTGTTCGATGCTCATCAGGCGGCATCCACCGACACGCACCGTGTAAACCTCGTCGCCTGTCTCTGACTTGTGCATGAGAACACCAGGCTCAAGGATGTCATGATAAAGCCATTTTCCCTTGTTATTGGTGATAACAGGTGGGAAAAAATCCGCATAGTATCTGGGACCTATATCAGTAATTCTATCTTTCAATGGATCGCTTGGATCGTAAGGCATAGTTTAAACCTCCATTTACCTCTGATGCTTGGCGCGGTACGCTTCGATTTCACGGGTCCATCCACCCTCAACTTCATCCTCTTTCCAGAAGATGTAAGGGTTGGATCTTGGTTCATCAACCATTCTTGGGTCCGGATCAAGTTCGAGAACTTTGAGGAATTCCTGGAAGCTCTTTCTCTGGATGAGTTCGCCGAGGCGCTCTCTGTTCTTGCCTTCTTCCATCCACCAATCCCAAACTTTTTCAATCAGGTCCTTGAGTTCGTCATAAGGCGGTTCCATTGGAATGAAAGGAACCGTAAGAGTTGACATCTGGGCGCCTTCAAGGATCGGGGCCTTTGCTCCGAAGAGAACTGACGCGCCTTGTTCAAGTCCTATTCTCAGGGCCTGTGGCATGACGTTGAGGCAGTGCATGCAGCGTGTACATTCGCGGTTGTTGATCTCAAGCGTCTTGCCGTCGTAGCACATGCAGTTTGTCGGGCAAAGATTGATGACTTCCTTCTGAATGTCAAACTTGCCCCAGTCCCTGCCGGAGTGAGCGCCTGCATTTGGCTTGATTTCGCCGTTGACATAACCTGCAACTGCTTTTTGGTCGATGCGGATGTCATCGCGCCAGGTTCCGATAACGGACATATCTGAACGAGCTATCGAAGCAACACATCCATTCGGGCAACCATCAAATTTGAATTTGAATTTATATGGGAATGCAGGTCTGTGAAGCTCGTCCTGATACTCGTTGGTCAACTGATGGCAGACTTCCTGTGTATCATAACAGGCATACTGGCATCGTGATTTACCAAGACAGCATTCGGGGGTTCTAAGGTTCGAACCGGATCCACCAAGGTCCTGATTCAATTCGTGGGTCATTTCGAAGAACATCGGCTCGAGATGATCTGTCGTGGTTCCCAAAAAGACGATGTCACCTGTGGAACCGTGCATGTTGGTAAGACCACTTCCGTGTTTTTCCCACAAGTTGCAGAGATCACGAAGGAACTTCGTTGTATAATATTTGCTCGATGGCTGATTCAGTCGGACTGTGTGGAAATGGGCTACTCCGGGGAACTGCTGAGGCTGGTCGCAATATCTACCAATGATACCACCACCATAACCAAAAACACCTACGATACCACCGTGCTTCCAGTGAGTGACTCTGTCTTCGTAAGACACTTCAAGCACTCCGAGAAGATCATCTGGAGCATCTTTTAAAATGTGTTTACCATTCTCCGCCTGCTGCTTGATGTCGGATACAAAACTAGGCCAGGCCCCTTTTCCAATTCGTCAAGCATAGGGGTTTTGTGTTTTCCCATAAAAGGTTCCTCCTCTCTACTTAGGTCTGCTCAATCTTTAACTCTTCGCGTTTTAATGTAGCGCCTGCCAAAAAAAATAATACCACTGGAAAGTCCCTACCCGGTAAAGCTTTCCTCGGTGACTGTGACTCCGATTTTACGGTAATTTGCTTATGGCACAAATGGTTAGGGCCACCTGAACGTAGATTCGACAGAGATTAATTCAATTCTGCAAGTCAAGTCAAGAGAAAATTCCCGATATTTAAACTAAATAACACTTTCGAGACCCGATCTTATGGCATCACACCGACTGTCGAGTCGAACGAGGCATGGCGGTTTGATAACGCTACCTAACGCGCTCTTCAGCATAATATAAAAACTTTTGTAAATCAATGAGATTCATTAAAGTATGTCTAATTTGCATGAATTTGTCCGGAATTGTACCAGTAAATTGATGGTGATTGAGAACTCAACTATAATTTCAAGTTGATTAAAGCGTTCTTGACTCCAGGTTAAATTTGATCATTATGCTCGATATCAAAAAATGCGCGATTACTTGCCTACAGGATTTAAAAAGACAAAAATGAAACAGAAACTTCCTGATGTTCCACCGTTTTCATATTTTCATTCTTCCGAGAACTCGAGGCAGCCTTTTAATCCGGACATGATGGAAACCTCCATTTATGAACATAAGCCGTGTTCATCCACAGAGGGAGCGCTCAGGAGTTCATATCGGGAATACTTCAGATTCATCAGGGAATTTGTGGTTTCACGATGGGAGCAGGTTGTTGATATACTCGAAAGTGAATCTGGAGGTAAAATTCCGCAAATTGATCTGGTGGAGATTGTGGCGGAGAAGAGTGGTAGCGACTATCATCCAGCTTCCGTGAAATTCGTCACGCCAAATGGGTTCAATTCCTTTGTTGCCAATGTCGCAACCAATCAGAGGGGAAGATCGCGTCTACGGATGGACTTTGAACTCCTGGAGGACTTTCACCGGAGAGGAATGGGGGGTTTTCTACCGCAACCTTATCTCATAAGTTCGCAAAAAGAATTTGCTCGGGCTGAATCCGAAGATTCCATGTTGATGTTTCTCGGGAAGTGGCTTGACGGTTATCACGAATTTCACCTCACAAGATCAAACGTTGGGGGTGATTTGCCCCTGGTTGTCTGGGACACTGACAACGGCCTCAAGTTAGTATCGACGCCGCAATCCAAGGAAATTTATCGCCAGACGGCATTCATATTAACTTATTATTTTGACTTGACCGATTTTCGGGAAATTTTCCCATGGCATCATGCTGCTGGAGATTTTGTAGTCCGATTGAAGCCCACGCCGGCTGTAAAGCTCGTTACAGTGAGGCAATATGCTCCACGAATACAGTCGGACAAGGCTTTTGAGCTTGATGTTCAGGAAGCGGCTTTGCTTTTTTTGTGTAACCTTACTATCAGGAACAGGGTGGATCGACTTGACGGTGTAGGGGACATGGTTTGGGCGCCTCATGATTTCCTTGAAGCTACTGTATGTGGATTTTTTGATTGTCTGCAAGCCAGAGAGACCGGCGGTTCGGTCAGATCGGGATTCACCGCAGGTTTGAGGTCCGTCTGTGAAAGGCTGGATGTGGTAGCCTGGACTCAACTGTTTGAAGGAACCCTGGAGTCCTTTAATCCTCAGGCTCCGGATTTTGATCTGATCGAAATCCATCTTCCGGATCACATATTCGAGGTTTACCGTCTGTTTAGCAAAGACTGACGGTAACACAAGTTTAAATGAGATTGTTTTGGCATGAAAGCAACAAGCACTGAGAGTCCGCGAATCATGATCGCAGCGTTAAAGGGTGGAGCAGGGAAGACCCTTGTTACCATGGGTTTAGTTTCAGCTCTCAGGAAACGTGGTTTGCGAGTCAGTGTTTTCAAGAAGGGGCCAGACTATATCGATGCGAACTGGTTGGGGTTTGCCGCCGACAGACCATGTTACAATCTGGATTCTTATCTCATGGACAATCAGGTGATATTGGATTCATTCGTGAAACGGTCCCTGGATTCCGATATCGCAGTTATTGAAGGGGCCCGAGGTTTGTTTGATGGAGTTGATTCTTCCGGAGCGTATAGCACTTCGGAATTGGCAAAGACCTTGAAGGCGCCGACTATCCTGATTGTAGAAGGTTCCAAAATGTCGGGAACGGCGGCTGCGTTTGTCAAAGGCTGCCAGGTGATGGATCCGGAGTTAATGCTTGAAGCGGTGATTCTTAACAGAGTTGCCGGGTCCCGGCACGAAAATGTTCTCAAGACATCAATATTCTCAGCTTGCGGCATTCCCACCATAGGGAGCATAGCCAAACAGACATGGAAGAACTTTCCCCAGCGTCATCTGGGGCTGCTCCCTATAGATGAACATCCGGCGGCCTCTGCCTTGATCGACCAGGTTGAGTGTGTAATTTCCCAAACGGTAGACATTGACACCATAATTGATATAGCTGGAAAAGCTGGAAAAATTCAGGTTCAAACATCGGGAAGAAAGTCAAAAAAGTTGGACAAAGCCACCGCCGGCTTGAAGATCGGATTCCTCAGAGACGCAGCTTTTCAATTCTATTATGAAGACAACCTGGACGCCTTGAAGGCTACGGGAGCTGAATTGGTTGAGGTCAGCGCTCTCGCTGACACTAATCTTCCTGAGATCCATGGTCTTTACATTGGAGGCGGATTTCCTGAAACCAACGCAGAGGCGTTGGCGTCAAACATTTCATTCAAGAAATCTCTGCGAGAAGCCGTAACTAAAGGTCTTCCAGTTTACGCCGAATGTGGAGGGCTAATGTACTTGTCCCGGAGTCTGGCTGTGGATGACAGAGAGTTCCCTATGGTGGGGGTCTTCCCAATGGCTACCGTTTTAAAGAGAAAACCTCAGGGATTGGGTTACATAGAGGTGGAAGTAGTCAGTGAAAATCCTTTTTACCCTGTTGGCGCCATAATCAAGGGTCATGAATTTCATTATTCTACGGTGGTCATGGAGAATGAAAACAATCCCGTATATGCCTTCAAAGTGTTGCGAGGATTTGGAATGGATGGAACTCACGATGGGATATGCGTGAACAATGCCATAGGCTCATATCTTCATGTTCATTGTTTAGGAGTTGGAACCTGGGCGGATGCGATGGCCCAGAGAGCTGTGGAATACAGGTCAGGCCTGCAAAGATGATGAAACAATTCAGGAAACCCAGAATAGTGCTAGGGGCTCTGAAAGGAGGTTCGGGCAAGACCCTGATCAGTGTAGGCATCACAGCCGCCCTTAGAAGACGTGGGTTACGAGTTGCGGTCTTCAAGAAAGGACCTGATTACATAGACGCAGGATGGCTAGGACTGGCAGCAGGCGCCGATTGTCGTAACCTCGATTCATATCTGTTCGGTGAGACTCACATTCTGAAATCGTTTGTGGCCGGCTCTTCAGGGTATGATCTTTCTATTGTGGAGGGAAACCGGGGGTTGTTCGACGGGGTGGACGCAAACGGAACGTTCGGGACTGCTGAATTGGCAAAGCTATTGAAGGCTCCTCTCGTTCTGATCATCGACTCCACCAAAATGACCAGAACCGGGGCCGCTCTGGTTCTGGGCTGTCAGGCCCTGGACCCGAAACTGTTGCTCAAAGGCGCAATAATCAACAGAATTGCCGGAGAGAGACACCGAAAAATTTTGACTGATTCCATACATGAGATATGTTCGATCCCCGTCATTGGCTCCATAAATAAATTGGGTCTGGAGAGCTTCCCTCAGAGACATCTGGGGCTTTTGCCGTTGCAGGAGCATCCTGAAGCATTACGTTTCATAGAACAGGCAGCTGACATAGTGGAGAACAGTGTCAATTTGAGCCAGTTGATGGCAATAGCTGAACAATCGTGCAATGTTTCGATTCATTCAACTGATTTGGACATTGAGGAGCATCCGAAGATTCATAGACACCTTACTTTGGGGGTCATCAAGGACTCCGCCTTTCAGTTTTATTATCCCGAAAACCTGGCTGCTCTCAAGGAGACGGGGGCCAGGTTAATAGAAGTGAATTCGCTTGAACGGTCTGAATTGCCAGATCTGGACGCCTTGTACATTGGAGGGGGGTTCCCTGAAACTCATGCGGAGAAACTTGCCGACAACGTGACATTCAGGGAGTCACTCAGGAAAGCAGTGGATGAGGGGTTGCCGGTTTATGCAGAGTGTGGCGGCTTGATGTTCCTTTCCAGGAGACTCC
Organism: uncultured Desulfomonile sp.; assembly: GCA_964401595.1. GTDB lineage: Bacteria > Desulfobacterota > Desulfomonilia > Desulfomonilales > Desulfomonilaceae > CAITZA01. The sequence continues at coordinate 15,224 of CAYNZA010000016.1, read as the reverse complement.
TGATAGATGATCGGATTTACCCGATGACTGGAGTATTTGACATGGATTCGGTTCTGGCAATGCGGCCGCAGGGTCACGGATACATACATGTAAAAACGATTCGCGAAAACCCTTTCTACCCCGTGGGCTCAACATTGGTTGGGCACGAATTTCACTATTCTTTTGTATCCAATGTGCGCCATGATTCTTGTGATTATGCTTTTGAAGTAACTCGTGGCCACGGAATAGACGGGAAACACGACGGAATATTTCGGAAGAATGCGTTAGGAACTTATGCGCATGTCCATGCTTTAGGGGAATCGCTGTGGGCGCAAGGCATCCTGCAAATGGCAGTAAAGCACAATCATCTTAAAACAATTGCCGAAAAATCAGAAAATAAATGAACGCCAAACAAAAAATAGATGAAATTATGGGACCAGGCGGAGTCCTGGCTCAATGTATCGAAAATTACGAACATCGTCGTCAGCAGATCAAAATGGCTCATCACGTTTATAATGCGCTTGAATCTTCAGACCGACTGATAGTTGAGGCTCCGACTGGAACAGGCAAGACCCTGGCTTATTTAATCGCGGCCGCTCTTTCCCGAAAACGGGCCGTCATCTCAACAGGAGCAAAAAATCTTCAGGAACAACTATTTTACAAGGATTTTCCCTTCGTAAAAGAGAATATTTTCGGCAACCTTAATGCAGCTCTGCTTAAAGGGCGGGGCAATTTCGTATGCCACCAGCGGTTAAAAAATTTTTTGCGGCAACCCAGCCTCTATTCTGTCAACGACGAAAGACAGATGCAACAAGTGCTCGAATGGTACAGAGACACCAATCGTCATGGAGAGGGAGACAGGGCTGAAATCACTGAATTGCCTGATGACAGCCAGGTATGGTCGGAAATCTGCTCTACCGCTGAAACATGTTTGGGCAAGAAATGTCCGGACAATGAGCGCTGTTTCATACAGAAGATGAAGGCTAGGGCCTTGTCAGCTGATATAATGATAGTAAATCACAGTCTCCTGACATCGGACATGAAGGTGAAAGCGGCCGGTTACGGAGAAGTAATTCCAAGGTATGAGGCTCTCATAGTGGATGAGGCCCATGGGTTTGAAGATGTAGCCACGAAACATTTGGGTTTTCAGATAAGTCTTTTCAGAATATCCCGACACTGCCGTGATGTGAAAACAAAATTGGGAGAACAGAAACACGACGCCTCGAAGTTACTGCCGTATATCTCTGAAGTTGAGGATGCTTCCAGGCGATTGTTCAAGTACTTTGATGAAGTAGTGGGAAGCAGGACACTGGATTCCATATTGAACCCTGGAATTAGGGAGACTGTTGAATTGTTGACTTCAAAGCTCGATATCACTTCATCAATGATTCTCAATTTGCCAGAGGTTTCTGAAGAATTGCGACTACTGGGTAAGAGAGCCTCAGAAATGGCGATGGAGATTCAGACCGTTTTTGACCTGAACTCTGATTACAATTATGCTTGCTGGGCTGAACGTAAAGACAGGAACGTGACTTTAAATGCGGCTCCTGTTGAGATAGGCGCTCTATTGGCGGCTCAACTTTATGAAAAACTGGATTCGTGTGTTTTTACTTCAGCCACTCTGTCAACTACAGGTAATTTTGATTACTTTAAGACCCGTGTAGGACTTGATTCAGGGCCTGAGCCCACTGAAGTCATTCTGGATTCTCCTTTCGATTATTCCACCCAGACTTTACTTTACATACCTCGATCAATTCCTGAACCCTCCTCTGAAAATTTCGTGGACGTCATGTCCGAAAATGTTTCTGAAATACTCATGGCCACCCGAGGCAGGGCATTTGTGCTCTTCACTTCCTACAGGAATATGGACGCGGTGTTCAATCTCTTGAAGGGAAAACTTCCTTTCCCTTTGATGATTCAGGGATCCAAACCTCGCACTGCGCTTCTGGATGAATTCCGGAATACTGATGGGGCCGTCCTGTTCGGCACTAGTTCTTTCTGGGAGGGCATAGATGTAAAAGGTGAATCTCTTTCATGCGTTATAATAGACAGGTTGCCCTTTGCGCCACCAGGCGACCCGATAGTGTTCTCAAGAATAGAAAGAATGAAAAAGGAAGGGGGAGATGCTTTTTCGTCCTACCAGGTCCCCATGGCCGTCATTGCACTCAAACAAGGCTTGGGAAGGCTGATAAGAACCAGAACGGATAGAGGAGCCTTATGTCTGATGGACCAGAGAATTCTTACGAAACGTTACGGCAAAATGTTTATCCAAAGCCTTCATAGCAGCCCTATAAGCCGAAAAATTAACGACGTGGAACAATTCTTTTCGATTGGGAGAACTTTTTCAGAGCGGAATTAATGTCGAAAGGGAGAGGGTTTTTGTCGGTTAAGTCAGAACATTGCAGTGGTTCAGTTAACATCGAAGTGTCTGAAACGACCTTCGACGAGTTGATCATCATTATTGCCGGCTCCATAACCATGGAAAATGCTGCTGAAGTGTCTGAGGAACTGGATTTGATATTCGACAGGAACCCTCTGAAAAACGTGTTGATTGATTTAAAAAAACTGGTTCATTCCGACAGTTCGGCAGCGGCAATATTGATTGAGGCGCATCAAAAATGTAGCTCAAGAAGCAATTTGCTGCGGTTCACGAACGTTCCGGAATTGGTGAGAGGGTATCTTGATCTGATTGAACTGGACAGGTTACGTCCAATCAATATCCTGGAGAAACCGCCGGAACCCGGACTAGTGTTGCAGGTCGGATCGGCCTCACTGAATTTCCTTAACAGCATCCGGGAAATTCTCACTTTTATAGGGGCTCTTGTACTCGCCTTGCTGAAGGATATAAGAAACCCGTCAAAGATACGGTGGGACGGTTTTGGAAAACTGGTGGAGCACGCCGGAGCGGATGCCGTGCCGATTGTAAGTCTGCTCAGCTTTCTGATGGGCTGCATTCTGGCTTTCCAGTCGGCAATTCAATTGAGAAAATTCGGGGCGAACATATTTGTGGCTGATTTGGTTAGCCTGTCCATTTGCCTGGAGATGGGGCCCTTGTTGACGGCGATAATCATAGCCGGGCGTTCTGGCGCCGGTTATGCTGCTCACATTGGAACCATGCAGGTTCGTGAGGAGTTGGACGCCCTTCGGACAATGGGCATTGACCCGGTTCGTTACCTGGTGACTCCACGAATTGTAGCCGTGGCCCTTATAGCGCCATGCCTCACGATAATTGCCAATTTGTTCGGAATCATGGGCGGATGTTTGGTCGCATATTTTTCTCTGGATGTAACGCCGACTGGATTTTTCAACCAGACTCAGAAAGTACTTGAAATCAGTGACGTAATGAAAGGTTTGATAAAAAGCTTCGTGTTTGGTATTCAGATTGCCTCAATAGGTTGTTTGCGGGGATTTCAGGTACGCGGAGGGGCAGAAGGCGTTGGAAGGGCCACAACATCGGCCGTGGTTACGTGTATTTTTGTAATAACGGTGACAAGCGCTGTTTTTGCCTTATTATTCTACTATTTTCCGAGAATATGGATATTATAGTTCAAAGTCCATGACCAATAAAAACCTGAAAAAAGATTTTCCCATAATTACCGCCAGCAACATCACCGTCGGTTACGGTTCCGACGTAATTCTGCAGGACGTGTCTCTCGATGTGTTCAGTGGGGAAATATTGGCTGTTCTGGGTAGATCGGGTTGTGGAAAGACGACCCTCTTCAGGGCCCTGATCGGGTTGGTAGAATTGATGAGCGGAGAAGTTTACATCGATGGGGAAAAAAGTGTCCCCATAATCGAAGGCGGCTCCGATGGATTCATGAGAAAGATAGGCGTTCTTTTTCAATCCGGCGCACTGTTCAGTTCATTGACAATAGCTGAAAACATCGCCTTGCCATTGCTGCAGTATTCCAATTTGCCACGGAATATTGTAGAGAGGCTCGTCGCTTTAAAGTTGGCGCAAGTCGGGTTAATAAAGCACGCCCGTTCATTTCCGTCGGAACTGAGCGGTGGCATGCAGAAGAGAGCCGGCTTGGCTCGGGCTATGGCCCTTGATCCGAAAATTTTGTTTTTCGATGAGCCATCGGCAGGCTTGGACCCTGTCACCAGCGCTGAGTTGGATAAAACAATTACGACCATAAACGCCGACCTGGGAACTACCATCATGATTATCACTCACGAACTTTCGAGCGTGACCAGAATTGCCGACAGAGTGGTCATGATTGATCAGGAAGAAAAAGGAATAATAGCAGAAGGAACAGTTGAAGAACTTAAGCTTGTTACAGATGACAAAAGGATAAGGGACTTTTTTGTGTCTCTAAATTAGATGAAGGTTATTGTCAAGCGGTTGAGTTTGAAATGACTGTATGATATTGAAATAAGAAAGAGTTCGGTTCATGGGAAAACGGTTCAGCCAGAAACGGATATTGTAAGCCAGCGAGTTTGAATGCCAGGTCAAGCCTCAAAATTCAAGATAGGTCTTTTTGTTGTCACGGGGTTGTTGCTCCTGGTGACGGTTTTAGTGTGGTTGGGGGCCTCACGCTATTTTGAAGACTCAAAAATGGTGGTAGCCTATTTCACGGAGAGTGTTCAAGGTCTTGAATCCGACAGTCCTGTCAAGTACAGGGGGGTTCCCGTCGGAAGGGTCAAAGCCATACGGATGGCCCCGGATGCAAAGTTGATCGAGGTTACCATGAGCCTCAACAGGAACTTCAAGTTGAATGATGATCTTGGCATTAAAATAAATCTTCTTGGGTTGACCGGACAGAAGTATCTGGAAATGGACAATTTCAGGCCTGATCAGCTTCGTGAACCAATGTCGCTTGATTTTTCCCCTCGTTACCCAGTCATCCCTACATATCCTTCGGACATTCGGGAGATCGGGAATGCGCTGGAGAACCTTTTCCAGAAAGTCAAAGGCGTTGAACTTGAACGTGTGACCAACAATTTTATCAGAATTAGCGCCAGGCTGGACAAAATGCTTGCAGATCCCAGGATCGACAACACTCTGGTGGACGCCTCGGAAGCCATACGAGAAATGAAGGAAATAGGCCGAAAAATCAATGATGACCTGGCCCGCAACCAGCCAATAAAATCGTTGACTAAAACTCTTGAAAAAGCCAATGAGTTTTTGCAGACCAGTTCAGAGGCCGCAAAAAGCGCAGACAGGATGATCAGAAGATCAGACAACAACATCAATCTGCTCACACAAAAATTGGATCGGAGCGCAGACAACCTCATGGATTTTACCAGGATGATTAAACTAAAGCCGTCCAGTATAATTTTCGGGCCTGGCGATAAACCTAATGAGGGACGTTAGGGATTTCGATCCATGAAACACGGCGGATTGAAAATCTGTTATTGTACAATCTCAAACAAAAAAATTTCTTAATGACTTGAGACTATGGTGGGTCTATTCTGAAATGGGATGATGGTACCGGATAAATTAACAATTGTATTAATACCCAGCAGCCTTTTGTTATATTTTTGTTGTATTGCTCTCCTTTTGTTAATGAGCGGCTGTGGCCTGGTAAGCAAGGCGTCAGTAACATATCACAATCTGGATTATCCATCACCGCCGGTTGAATATCTGGATCCATCGCCGGATACTTTGATGGTCTACAAGTTTTTGTCAGATCCATCCGTGGACACTCATTTGTTAACCATATCAGATGTCAAATCAAGTGACTCTATAGTTGGGCAACATCGCTGGCAGGAAAACCCGGTAGACATGATAACGGATCTTGTTTTACGGGACATCGAAACTTCCCGGCTTTTCGAAAAGGCTGTTGATCAGTGGAGTAGTATGCGCTATCGGTACGCGCTCGAAGGGACCGTGCGCAACCTGAGCGGAGAGATCGCTTTAAAAAGCGCTTATGCGCTGTTGGAGGCAGAAGTGTCATTCATCGATTTTGATGCTCCAAAGCTAGGCAAGAAAGTGATATTCAAAAAGTCTTACAGAATCTCAGAGCCTAGTGAAGTAAAGACCCCGGCAAAGATAGCCGAAGCCATGAACAGGGCTGTAAGGAAGCTCTCAAAGAATATTCGTGACGATGTCTCTACCAGCATGAAGCTCATGAAGTCTTCCGCAGGTCCAACTCCTGGAGCCGAAAAATAAAAGTTTGGTTAATTATCAAAAAAATGTCCGATTTAGACTTTTAGTTGAACAGGTTTTGCAATAAACTGTTTCCGAATTGCTACTTCAACCGACATCAATCTTTTTACAAATTGGAACGTGAGGAAAACCATGAAGCGAATACTGGTGGTTGATGACGAAATTCACATAGGAGAGCTGTACAAGATCGAACTTGAGGACGAAGGCTACGCCGTAACCGTTGTCAATTCTGGCGGTGACGCTCTCACGGCGGTCGATGGTGATCCACCGGACTTGATAGTGCTGGATGTGCAAATGCCTGGAATGGACGGGATAGAGACGCTTGAAAAATTGTTAGGTAAGGACAAAGGCGTTCCTATTATCCTCAATACGGCCTACAGCCACTACAAGGATGACTTCACCACATGGGGGGCTGACGCATATGTGGTAAAATCCTCGGATACCTCTAAATTGAAAGCTGAAATAAAGAGGTTAATAGGCTGATGAATCTTAAGAATGAAATGAGAGACACGCTTTGTATATTGATGGCGGGTGGTAAGGGTGAGCGACTATACCCGTTGACCAAGGCCCGGGCCAAGCCCTCTGTCAGATTTGGTGGAAAGTATCGCATTGTTGACTTTACTTTGTCGAACTGTCTGAATTCAGACATCAGACGAATCTATGTTCTGACTCAATACCGTTCCTTGTCGCTGGATCGCCACATAAGACTTGGATGGAACATTTTCAACCACGAACTCGGAGAATTTATAGAGTGTGTTCCTCCTCAACAGAGGAATTTGGACCGATGGTACAGGGGAACTGCCGACAGCATCTACCAGAACATTTATCTGCTGCAGAGGGAACGCCCCAAGCGCGTGCTCATACTCTCCGGCGATCATGTCTACAAAATGAACTACAATGATATGTTGGCGTTTCACATTGAAAGTAACGCCGAACTCACCGTCGCCGGTGTGGAAGCTCCTCGCTCGGAAGCCAAAGCCTTTGGGGTCATTGGCTGTGACGAGAATTACAGGATCATAGACTGGGAGGAAAAACCCGAGAATCCCAAAACCATACCCGGTGATACGAATACATCATTTGTTTCAATGGGCGTATACATTTTCAACACGGACACTCTCGTCAAAAACGTTATTGGTGACGCCAAGAATAAAAATTCTTCCCATGATTTCGGAAAAGACATAGTTCCACGTATGGTTGAATCCAACAAAGTGGTGGTTCACAGTTTCAAGGAACCCGATGGCAAAGGTGGCCGTTACTGGAGGGACATAGGGACTCTCGATGCTTATTGGGGGGCCAACATTGACTTGAGTTCATCTAATCCACAATGCAATCTTTATGATGAGTCTTGGCCAATAAGGACCTATCAGGTACAGGCCCCACCGGCAAAAGTGGTAAGCGCAAAAATCGAAGGCCAGTCCACGGCCAAAAAATCTCAGATTGTCAATTCAATCCTCTCCGGTGGTTGTCTGATAAAGGGAGCTGAAGTCAAGAATTCGGTGCTGTCCCACAATGTTGCCCTTGAAGCCGGTTCATCACTGACTGATGTTGTTGCTCTTGATGGTGTGAGAATAGGCGCCGGAGCCAGAATCAAAAAGGCAATTCTGGATCAGGGCGTAGAAATTCCCGATGGTTTTTCTATCGGTTATGACCGGGAGTTGGACAGCAGTCGTTTCAGCATTTCTCCCGAGGGGGTCGTCGTTGTGCCCCAAGGGATGAGTCTGAGCTAAAATCAATGCCTAAAATTTGATTCAGGGTTAGGATCATGCACCAAGTAGTTGTTGAAGGACGTAGAATTGCATACCAAGCTCATCCCGGGTCTTTTGACCCGGACCGTCTCGCCATCATACTAATACATGGAAGTGGCGGTGATCGGGATGACTGGCGTTATCAACTGGATGGACCGGCCATGTCCGGGCACACCTTAATAGCGATTGAATTGCCGGGTCACGGATTATCCGACAAGCCGGGCGAGACGGATGTTGCGAGTTATGCCCACTGGGTGGAAAGATTTGTTGAATCTCTTAATCTGACCAAAGTAATGATAGTCGGCTGTTCACTTGGCAGCGCCATAACCCAGACAATGGCCCTGAATCCTGAGCCCTGGCTCAAAGGGATAGGTCTGGTAGGGTCTGGAGCGCGTCTGCGGGTCATGCCTGAGCTTTTAAGAGCGCTGCTCGAGGAGCCCGACAAAGCCCTGGAGGATCTAGCAGGATATTGTCTATCGAAATCGGCGTCTGAACAGCACAAACTTGCACTTAGACAAAAGTTTCTGAAGACAGATCCTTTGCTAGTACATGGAGATTTGAGCGCCTGTGACGGATTCGATGTGATCAAACAGGTCGGAGCGATTAAAATCCCCACATTGATTGTGGTCGGCTCCGATGATTTTCTTACACCCGTCAAGTATTCGAAGTTCTTGAATGAAGCCATTCATGGGTCTGAACTGACTGTGATCGAAAATGCCGGGCATCTGGTCATGATGGAACAACCGCAAGCTTTTAACATCGCATTGGGATCCTTTGCGGCTGGAATAAGCTAAAAACTATCCGGGTTCTTGTAAATTTTTAGGGCAGGGTCGAAAATTCAACCCTGTTTCTGCCTGCTTCCTTGGCCCTGTACAAAGCTTCATCGGCGATGGCCACGATCTCGTCCACGCCGTAATTTGTGGTCGGTTCTACTGCGACGACTCCGAAGCTGAGTGTAATGTTATAGGAGCCTTCGCTTGTAATTAACGGATTGGAATCAAACTCACGCCTCAATCTTTCGACTGAATTGAAGCCATATTCCTGATCGCAACCAGGAAGGACTATAAGGAACTCCTCTCCACCGTATCTTCCGACGGAGTCATAGGGCCTGAGGCCCGAAGTTATTCTGCCTGCCGTCTCTCTCAGAACCAGGTCTCCCGCCAAATGTCCATGTAAGTCGTTGATGTTCTTGAAATGGTCTATATCGGCCATTATTACCGTCAATGGTTTTCCCTCGCGTCCCGATCTGGACAATTCTCTGTGCAGTACACCAAATATGGCGTGTCTGTTCCAGAGTCCGGTCAGAGAGTCATGAGTCGCCTGAAATTCGGATGCCTTGAGAGCCTCGAACAAATCCTCCTGTAGCTGGATTATTCTTGTAGCGGCTCTGATACGGACCCTGAGTTCCTGAGGATCAAAAGGCTTGGTAATATAATCGTCAGATCCTGCTTCCAGACCTGCTATAACATCTCCCTGGCTACTTTTTGCTGTCAGCAGTATTATGTAAGTGTAAGGTTTTGTTTCCATTTCCCTAATTTTTTTGCACAGGGTTGGCCCGTCTATTCCAGGCATCATCCAGTCCAGCACCACAAGCTTGGGAGAGTTTTCCCTGTTGAGTTCTTTCCACGCTTGTGATCCGTCCTCGCAAACAACCAGATCATGGCCCCACCTTTTTAGATGAGCCTCCAACAATTTTCTGGTTATCGCATCGTCTTCCGCGATCAATATCCTCAATTCCATGCCCTCCTTAAAACCATTGGGAAAGCGCCGAGGAAATTCTTTAAAGAAGCTGATCGGCGCTGGAGTTGTCCATCAAGTTCCTGAGCTCGGTCTGAACGCGACGAATTTCATCCTCGGAAAATCCTGGAGCCTCCAACAACTGTGTGTCGGTAGCCTCGATTATCCCTTTGACTGAACCAAACGAGATCAGCAAAGCCTTTCTTTTTTGAGGCCCGATTCCAGTAACCTTATCCAGCAGTGATTTTATAACAGACTTTTTTCGTGATTCCTTGTGAAATGAAAGCACAAACCTGTGGGCTTCATCTCTTATGCGCATAAGCAATAACAAGGCGGAGTCGCCTCTCTTGAAATTTATGTGATTCTTGCGGTTCGGGATGTATATTCTGTCAGTATCTTCATCGTCAACTGCCTTGGCAATAGAAATCACCGAAACCTTTCCGGCGAGAGGCGACTTTTCCACAGCCGCAACCGCCGCATTCAGTTGCGATTTTCCTCCGTCTATCAGCATGAGGTCCGGCAATGGGTCATCTTCGAGGCGTTCAATTCGACGGGATATTGTTTGATGTATCATCCCCGGATCATCCTGGTCCTGAAAATCGCGTATCCTGTATTTTCTGTAAGCGGATTTGTTCGGCTTTCCCTCCAGAAAAGACACTTTGGCTCCTACTGGCTCATTACCGGCCAGGTTTGAAATATCATAGCATTCTATCAACTTCAGGGTAGAGCTAAAATTAATTTTCATAGCTATCCGCTCGAGAAGTTTCTTCATGGAATCTTTCTGCCTGTCTCTTAAGAGAGCGTTTTCCGAGTTTTTAAGAGCCAATCGCATCAGTCGCATGCCATCGCCGCGATGGGGAACTCTGATTGTCACCTTTGATCCCCTGATTTCACTAAGCCACGTTTCGAGTAGACCAGTCTGTTCCACGATGTGTGACACGAGAATGTCCCGAGGTATGAATGCTCCGGTGTCGTAAAACTGTTTAATGGCTGCGGTCAGTATTTCCTCATTCTCAAGGGTTGAGCTTTTGAAAACAAAGGACTCTTCAGCGATGAGGTTCCCCTTTCTAAAAGACAGCGCAGTAACTGCGTAGGTGTCATCTTCACCGGGCACGAGGGCTATGACGTCCTGATCCTTGAGACGAAAAAATGAGACGCTCTGCATTTCAAGAGTTCTCTTTGCCGATGCAAGCCTGTCTCTCAATCTTGCGGCTTCTTCAAATCTCAGTTCTTTTGAAGCTTCTTCCATCTGCTGTTCAAGAGATTTTGTAAACTCAGCGCTTTTACCCTCCAGCAGCAGTGTTATGGAATTGACCATGCGTCTGTATTCTCCCGGATCAACCTTGCCTGTGCATGGGCACATGCACCTTTTCATCTGGCAATTCAGGCATGGGCGGACACAGGTCTTGAGCTGCCTGTCGGTGCATTGCCTGAGTGGGAAAAGTTTTCTTATGAGGTTAAGGGTGATTCGGGCGTCGCGCGCGGAAGAATATGGGCCGAAATATTTTTCCCCATCCTGATCAATCTTATGAGTTCGGACCAGGGTGAGTCGCGGAAATTCATGTGACACATTTAGCTTTAGTGAAAAGAACGACTTGTCATCGCGAAGATTTACATTATATCTCGGACGGTGTTCCTTGATAAGATTGTTTTCAAGTATTAGAGCTTCTTTCTCAGTCTGGGTGAGGATTATTCTGATATTTTCCACACGCGCCATCATGAACCGAACTTTTATTCGTTCATCGCCGCTCTTTGAGAAATAATTCCTCACCCTGTTTCTAAGATTTCCGGCTTTCCCAACGTACAGTATTTTAGAGTTCCTGTCCTCCATCAGGTAAACACCCGGACTTGTGGGAAGTGTCTGAAGGAATTTTTCGTTTACAGGCATAGTTGCGCTCTAAAGAGTTTCCCAATCCGTTTTTGTTGGGTTAATATGGATTTCAGTCTTTCGGGACAATAAATCTTGGACTAAATTGAATGAGAACGGAATATCACGGTTAAGACCTTGAACCGATTAAATAATACAGCTTGATATAATCCGTGGTTTTTTGATAATAATATTCATTTGACGTTTGGAATTGCTCATGTGGATAACAGAGGTTCCACTGATGAAAAAGAATCAGGATAGAAAAGTGGCGGAAACCAAGTTTCTTGAGGACAAAGGTCGAATCACCAATAAGGAGATGGCCAAAACTCTTGGGGTTCATCCTGCCACGGTAGCCCGCTGGAAAAAAGCGGACGAATGGGATCTTAAATTAATGCAGAGTTTATCTCAACCAGAACCTCGAATTTCGCAAGACCAGGATGTTTACAGGACTGACTTGGATCACATCAGACTATTGAACGAGCGGATTGATTCGTACCTGGCCAGAAGGGATCTGCTTTCATCGGAGATATTGGAGCTTTCCGAGGCCAAACTTAATCTTATAAACTGTCTGGAAATTATTGGAGAACATTCAAGATTTTCTGCTGATCGTGAATTCGATGACCCTTCGAATTTTGACTATGAATAACGAATTTTTAAGGAGCAGCCATGATTGAAATGAGATTTCACGGACGTGGGGGTCAGGGCGCGGTAACCTCTGCCGAGTTGGTAGCCCAGGCCGCCATTGATACAGGAAAATATGCGACGGCTTTTCCTAGTTTTGGTCCGGAACGACGCGGCGCGCCCGTGGTAGCCTTTGCCAGGGTCGATGATGAACCTGTTCGCACTCGCTACAAGGTTTACCATCCGGATGTAGTTGTGGTTCTGGATCCATCGCTTCTCGAAATTGCCAACCCGGCGGAAGGACTCAGAGACAAAGGCATTCTGATTGTGAACTCGGCTGATGATGCGAAGCTGATAAGGGAAAAGATTTCATACTCAGGTCGCCTGGCCCTGACCGACGCCAGTAAAATCGCCAGAGAGGTGATAGGGCTACCCATTACCAACACTACAATGGTGGGCGCATTGGTAAAAGCCACAAACCTGTTGAGCGTCGAGTCCCTCAAACCGCCATTCCAGAGAAGGTTCGGCAAGATTGCGGCAAGAAACATCGAAGCCATGCAGCGGGCTTTTGATGAGACTAAACTTTACGAATAGAAGTTTTATCCAACTTTTTTCGAATTATCATCTCTCGCTTTTGCTGCCCGAGTGAACGGAGGAAACAGTGACAAAACCGATGGATCAGATTTTGTGGCATGAAATAGAATCCGGAGGCGTAATTACAGAGCCTGGAAACGCCTCATGTTATCATACCGGAGCCTGGAGATCACAAAAACCGATTTACGACCCAAACCTGTGTATAAAATGCTGGCGCTGCTTCATCATGTGTCCTGAAAGCGCCATCTCACCAAATTATGACACCAACGAATTCGTTTGGAATTACGACTATTGCAAAGGTTGTGGGATATGCGCTTATGAGTGCCCCGCTAAAGCAATCGAGATGCAGGAGGACTAGTAATGGGGCAAAAAGTAGGAATTGAGGTTTCAATAGCCGCTGCCGACGCAGTAGGTCTTTGTGATGTCGATGTCGTGGCCGCTTACCCGATCACTCCTCAGACTCACGTCGTCGAGCACCTTGCAGAACTTTGCGCTTCCGGCCATCTGGACGCAGAATTCGTTCCCGTCGAGAGCGAGCACTCTGCCATGAGCGTATGCTGTGGCTCGGCGGCCGTAGGCGCAAGAACTTTCACTGCCACCTCTTCCCAAGGCTTGGCATTGATGTCTGAAATAGTCTTCATCGCATCTTCAATGAGACTGCCTATGGTGATGTTCCTTGCCAACAGGGCCCTGAGCGCACCGCTGTCAATCTGGAATGATCATTCAGACACCATGATGATCAGGGACTGTGGCTGGATACAGGTATTTTGCAAGAACGGACAGGAAGTCTACGACGCCATATTTCATGCTTTCAAGGTATCGGAAGACAAAAGAGTTTCCATGCCGGTGATCATCAATGTGGACGGGTTTGGGCTTACCCATGTTATCGAACCTATCGAGTTCTGGACCAAAGAGATGGTTCAGAAATACCTCCCGCCCTTCGAACCTCTTTACACTCTCCATCCTGACAAGGTTGTGACCATGGGCGCCTTTGGAATGCCGGAAATTTTTACGGAAGCCAAGAAGGCTCTGGATGTAGCCATGTGGGAGTCTGCTCCGGTTGTGGTGGAAGCGTGGAACGAGTTGGCTCAATTAACGGGTCGTCAGTACAAACCTGTAGAAACTTACAGGGCTGAAGAGGCTGAGACACTGATACTGGCAATGGGCTCAATATGTGAGACGGCGTCGTTAGCCGTTGATGAAATGCGCAAGAACGGCAGGAAGGTTGGCCTTGTCAATCTGAGGCTCTGGAGACCGTTGCCTAAAGATGATTTGAGGAATGTCTTATCCTCGGCCAAAGATGTGATAGTCCTGGATAGGGCCCTCACACCAGGTGGCGCCAATTCGCCGTTAACCTCGGAAATACGATCCTTGATGTATGGTGAAGCGGTCAGGCCTAATATATACAATATGGTCGCCGGACTAGGTGGCAGGGATGTAACCCCCGGTGATATAACCACCATGGTTGAGAAGTCTTTGGCTGACAAACACAAAGGATATTACATATACGGCGTCCGTGGCTAACGGCGATAGCATGATGGAGAAGAAAATGGCCGAAACAGAAAAAAAGAAAGTAATCAAGCCTCTCAAAAACTTCCCTATGGAAGAATATATAAATAGCGGACATCGCGCCTGCCAGGGTTGCGCCGAAGTGCTGGCTGTCAGGCACGTGCTCAAGGCTATTGGACCAGACATGGTGATGGCTATGGCGACTGGATGCATGGAAATCATTTCCACTCCCTATCCTTACACTTCATGGAACGTCCCATGGATTCATGTGGCTTTCGAAAACGCCGCAGCTGTTGCTTCGGGAGTCGAGTCTGGTTTGAAAGCGCTCAGGAGGAAGAAACGAATCCCTGACAAAGACATTACAATTCTGGCAATGGGCGGCGACGGAGGCACAACGGATATCGGATTCCAGGCCCTTTCAGGAATGATGGAAAGAGGTCACAAGATCATATACGTCTGCGTAGATAACGAAGCCTATATGAACACGGGAATACAGCGCTCCTCGTCTACACCTTTCGGGGCCACTACTACCACCTCTCCGGCAGGTCGAGTAGCACCGGCGGGTCAAATGACCTGGAAGAAAGACATGACCGCAATAGCTGCAGCTCATGGTATTCCATACACCGCAACAGCTTGCCCAACTTTCTTCAATGACCTCCAAAAGAAAATTTTGAAGGCAAAGGAAGTTCAGGGCCCTTCGTACATTCACATTCTTTCCGTGTGCCCCACCGGCTGGAGAGTGCCTCCGCAAAAGGCGATTGAATACGGCCAACTGGCTGTCGATACAGGAGTGTTCCCGCTGTATGAAGTGGAGAACGGAGTCTGGAAGCTCAACAGAAAACCCAAAGAGTTAAAACCGGTTACCGAGTATTTTAAGGGTCAGGGAAGATACAGACACCTGGATGAGAAAACCACAGCGGAAATCCAGCAAAAGATTAGCGCTCGCTGGAATCGTTTGAACCAGTTGTGTGATACAGACTGGTCCGGGAATTCCCCGGCCGCCTCAGAAGCTGAGTAAACACAGGCAGGCACGGAACTGACCAGGACGTTCATGTTCACG
>CAYNZA010000015.1:27672-41377 GCA_964401595.1 uncultured Desulfomonile sp. | reverse complement strand
AATGACAAATATTTTTTCATTGGCTCACCTCACCTACTGCGAAGCGGGAGCGAAGGGTCCCCGGAAAAAGGCCCGCATTTCTTGTTTTAATACGTGTAGTTCAAGTCTCATGATGCTTTCATGACAGGACAATTTTACACCCTAGAAATTGCCAAAAGAACGGCGCCCCTGAAATTCCTCATTCACTGCGCTCCAGCCATTCTGCTCAAGAGCATCTCCCTGTTCAGACTGTTTCTTGTGCAGTTCAAAGGATTTGTTGAGAGCTTATTATAAACAGTAAGTACTTTTTTGACAAATCTGGAAGCCGATTCAGAGTTTTCCAGTTTGCGAATCCCTCCTGGACCTATGTTGTAAGCTGCCAACGCCAGGAAAGTTGAATTGTCATACTTTGAATATCTTTCGAAACAGTGCCTGAGGTAGGCTGCGCCAGCCATGACGTTCTGGTAAGGGTCCCACGGATTGGTGACCCCTAGCACTTCCAGCACTACCGGACGGAGTTGCATCAAGCCTTTAGCGTTTCTGTTAGAACAGATATTTGGCCTGAAATTGGATTCCACGAAAGCGACCGAAGCCAGGAAAAAAGGGTCAATTTCGAACTCATGACCTGCCTGAAACAGCACCCTGGCATGATGCGCTTCACCACCCAGCGCAAGAACCGTTTCTCTCAGTTTGGTAAAAAGAATATGAGGGCTTTCACGTTTGGCTGATTTTTTGTGTTTGAATGAAACCAAAATGTCTTGTCCTATGCCGGAGGAATATTTGTGTTCATAAGCCATAACGTCACATACGGTCATGGTTAAAATCATTACGAGCGTGGTCGCTGACACTTTAGACATCGAAGTTTACTGTGCGTTCGAAGAAACTGAGGCATGACCCCCGTCAGAATCGCCAACTCCCAGATGCTCATCAGCGACTACTATTAGGTTCTCCTCACCATCATCTACCGAATTCAACTGATTCGCCCAAGATGACGGATACCGTTCCGTAAATTTCACCTGAAACGGCAGGAATTTCAGCGATGAAACCTCTTTCATGAGATTCTCGGAGGTTTCAAGACCTATCAGTTCACGAACACCCTCAGGGGTTATAGATTCTGAGATAGCCTCAGCCGAAAAATATCTCACATTAAAAGCCCCTGCTCTTAACGGATCGAAGGTTTGCTTTCTCTTTCTGGATTTCCTGGATCCGCTTTGATCAGTATCAGTGTCAAAATCTCCTTTAGCTTCAATGTATAATATCTTTGATTTGAATCTGTAAACTGCAAGTAGTGAACCGGCCTGATCCAGAAAACCCTTGCCGAAAAGAATGATTGATACGTTCAATACCAGATCTACAACCAAGCTCAGACTGTAGAGGCGGAAAAAATCATCATAAGGCACTGAAAAACTGGGGTATTGCATTAGAATTATCTGGAGGAACCCGACCACCACCATGACAGACCCGAGAAACAGGGCTATCAGAGCTGAAATTCGTGATGAGGTCTTTACATAGTCTGGAAAACTCTCGATCAAAGTTCCGGCCTGACGCTCACCATCCTTGCAGGTCGTGGGAGTCGTCCTGGACACGGTGTTTCCGAGATTGCCCCTGGCAAATATCTTTGATCCTTCTTCAAGAATCGAGAAAAAAACTGATGGATGGCCGGTTCCTTCAACGATCATCGAATCCATCTCACGACTGGCCCCCGGTTTTTTCAGGGGAATCAGAGATAAAGCTATTACAAATTTCAGCACGCACACTATCAGAAGCAATTTGTAGAAAGAAGCCGGTGACGGTAGAACATAACCAACCCCCAGCCCCAATCCCGACAAATAAGGCGGAACCAGCTCAAGCGCCTTGAAACCAAAATGTATGACTATTGCGATGGCGATCGCTTTCCAGATGAATCGGACATTCAATCTGACTATTTGTCCAGGTATTTCTGATATGTATTTCGCATTGGACCAGATCTTGCCTATGATGAAGAAAACCAGTGAAGGGGCATGATCATAGGATTGTAATTTCCCCTCCTTCAACCCATGAGAAACCGTTTCGGCCCTATAATATTCTCCGGGCCGATTCATCAGGACTCGTAGTCGGGACATGTGTCTAAATCCGGTGAATAGCCAGTTCAGACCCACTATAAGCCCGGCGCACGAAGCCACAGTGGTGACAAACACCCCAACTATGAAAGGCACATAATTCAGTATGAATTCGTTCACCTGATCCGGAAGGCGTAAAGGAAAAAATTCACGCAATTCGTAGAGACGTGTGAAAGCAGCCAGGCTTATGAAAATTCCGACCGCAGTCAAAACTATTCCGTACACAACTGTATGATTGGGTAATTTTGTAAATTGACTGGAACGCTTCGATCTGAATGCTAGCATCTTCGACCCCTGAGCTGAACGTAAATAGGTGCTTACCAAATCTAATATATTGTGTCAAATGAAATTGTTATGATTCTTTTTTAATGTATAACTTAATATTGAATCAGCGTTGGGTAGATCTAAGAACACTTTTGGGTAAAGGTGATTGAATCGACAGTTGAAAAAATTTCAATTCTGCCGGGGCTCCGTGTAAAGATGGAGCCACTTTTCGAGATTGTTTGGGCCGGTTTTTTCAAAGCAGGTCTTCGAGAGCTTTATCTACCGTGGGAAAATTGAAATGAAAGCCTTTGTCCAGGAGGACCTTGGGAAGAACCTTCTGTCCATTTAAAACGTATGCGCTGAACTCTCCCAAGGCGGCTTTTATCACGAATGAGGGGGCCGGCACAAACGCCGGTCTTTTTAAAATTCTCGAAATTGTTTTAGATAGCTGACTGTTTCTAACGGGAGATGGAGCCGTAAAGTTTACAGGTCCGAAGATTTGTGTTTTTTCGA
The DNA here is from genome assembly GCA_964401595.1 of uncultured Desulfomonile sp. Taxonomy (GTDB): domain Bacteria; phylum Desulfobacterota; class Desulfomonilia; order Desulfomonilales; family Desulfomonilaceae; genus CAITZA01. The sequence continues at coordinate 38,522 of CAYNZA010000015.1, read as the reverse complement.
TCAGGAAATGAATGGCCCTGCACACATCATTGATATGAATCCATGATATCCATTGCTTGCCGTCTCCGATCTGCCCACCTACGAAAAATCTGAAAGGCAAGGTCATTTGATGCAGCGCTCCACCATCATGCCCCAAAACGATGCCAATCCTGACCCTCGCAACCCTTGCTCCCTTAGATTCCGCTTTGACAGCTTCATCTTCCCATGCCTTGGCGAGCTGGGCCAAATAGTCTGAACCTGGAGGAGCTGTTTCATCGGACTCCTGATCATCGGTGAGCCCATAGAAACCTGCCCCTGATGCGCTTATCAGTGTGATTTGATTAGATCTATCCCCTTGGATTGCTTCGACAAGATTTCTTGTCGTAAGTATGCGACTTTCCCAAAGCAATTTTTTGTATTTGTCGTCCCACCGATGAAATACGGTAACCCCAGCGAGATTTATCAGAATGTCATGCCCTGGTATTTCGCTTTGCCAAGATCCGGGTTTCATGGAGTCAGCGGCTATCTTCCTTACGCCGGCGGGTAATTGCGGCCCCTTATCGGGATTTCGAGCCAGAATTGTAACTTGAAAACCTCGATCCACAAGAAACTTTGTGAGGTTGGATCCCACAAATCCACTTCCACCCGTTATAAAAATTTTCATTTTTGCATCCAGCCATGAAGGAGCGAATCAGGCGTTTTTCACAAATCAAAGATTCGAAAATCAAAAAAGATCTGAAATATTTTTTAACTCCAAAACATGAAAACCGGGCTGAAAAAGCAAATTGCACGCCCCCATGAAATGTATGACAGCGTGCGATTTGATACTAAGGTGTTGTCTGCGTTCCGCTCCCAATGAGCGGTATAACTTTTTCAATTTTGAAGAAAACCACGTGCCTTGACAGATCTTTTGAAAACATCGTGTAATCACATCGCCTGCATATTTCAGCAATCAATGCGTCATCCGTCTGTTCTCGAACCTTGGTAAGGTAGATTCTTTTGCCTGCATAGCCTCCTCCGGATTCTATGAACAGGTATGTGGCAGATGGATTTTCCGACAAATTGGCGTAAGTCTTTTTTTCCCTCATTATGAAGGCTATCGTCTCCTCATCAATGAAATGTGGACGAGCATAAATAGCGGCGTTGACTTCACCCTTCTTGTCAGCGGTGGCAATTATTCCGTACCCTTTTTTTTGATCAAAATATTCGCTAAGTTTCAAATGATTCCTCCCGATGTAAAAATTCTGTAATATCTACCTTATCCCAATTAGGCTTTACGAATAAAAACCAGAGGTCCTTTTTCAAGGAATTCTGATGGATTAACACCTGCTGAACGCGGTTTGTCAAAAAAATTGTTCGTGTTGTCAATAGAGTAGGGTGTCGCCCCAGCACCCGTGTATCCGTAACCATTTGCCAATGCTACGACCCCGGGCCTGATTCCTGGCGCTATCTGAATTCTGACAGGTCTTTTTACCGATCCGTCGGAACTTTCGACACTTATTAATTCGCCCTGTTTCAAGCCTCTGGATGATGCGTCGATAGGATTGATGATCAAACGGTTTTCCGGCATGGTTTCCAACAGCCAAGAGTTCAGACCTGATTCAGGAGATCTGTGAAAAGGCAGGGTATAGGTGATCAGAGTCAGGAAACCATTGTTTGAAGCAACATTGAATTGAACGTGACCGTCCCACCTGGCTGGATTTACTTTGTATCCAGCCTGTGTGTTTCCTGTCCTTGCCGGTAAGTTCGACTTTCCGAAATACCCGCCTCTTTCAAACATTTTTTCGACTGTCACCAAATCCGTGTTTTTTATGGGGTGAGATTGAGTGAAAGATCGGAACAAATCAGCGGTCGTTTTGTAATAGAATGCTTTTGCAATGCTAGGAGAATCCGTAGAAACATATTCCTTTCCAAAATTCATACCGAGAGATTCCGAAACTTTATATAAAATGTCTTCCATCAGCATGGTTTCCGGAAGAATTGGGAAATACCTCCCGCTTCGTCCGTCAACAGCGCCTACTGCAGGCGCTCTCAATCCAAAGCCGGCTGATGGACTGACTGATGGGGCCGCGCAAATGTCCCACCTTTCCAGATAGGTTGTGTCAGGCAGAATGAAGTCGGCAAGCGAGGCGGTTTGAGAGATGACCGTCCCTATCGCCACCACCAATGGGAACTCCTTTTGATTCGAAAGCAGATCTGCCATTTTTGGATTGGCGTAAACCGGATCAGCCCCCCATATAATCAGTGAGTAGCCCGGAGTAAGCGGCGCCGGATCGGAAATTCTTGGTTCGACCGAGCCGATGATACTTTTTTCAGCCTCTACAAAAAAGGAATCGTCGTCGAATGTTAATCCCCCATTCCCCGGAATCGACCCCACCATAAGGTTCAACGTGAGAATTGCCTCTGCAGCTTCTTTTCCAAATTGCTGCCTGTAAACTCCGGAGCCCGGAATCACTGCCGTTTGCTGACCGGCGTCGGCCATCAATTTGGCTATCTCCAGGGCCGCTCCCTCGTACGATCCGGCATTCTCCGAGTATTCCGACACACTATGATTTTTCACAGCGTTCTTGATAGTTTCATTGTTGGCGCGCACAGCCTGGGGAAAACGTTCGTAAAGGGCTTTGATGATGGCCAGCGCAAAGCTCAAGTCTTTTCCAGGCATTATTGGCGCCCAAATATCTGCTTTCGCAGCAGAAGTAGATTGACGCGGATCTACTACCACCCATTTCAGGCTTGGCCTTGAAATTCGGGCCTCAGTGAGATCCCGTGCTACTGAAAGTAGGGGAACCCCTGAATCTAATGGAGCAGACCCAAAATTCACCAGGAATCCGGCCTTCCTGTAATCTGCATGCACGGACCCGAATTCATAGCCAAAAACTGACCTGTTGACTGATTTGACCACGTCTCGGGCTAAAACAGAACCATCCCCGAAGAGTCGCGCCCCGGAGAATGATTTGAGGAAACTCTTGATGAAGGTTAGCGAACCCCAATCAGAATTCCCCACCAGGAATCCGAAGCCCTGTCCAGAGTCTCTGGTTGCCTTGAATCCGGCGACTTTGCCTTCCCCAAACAAATCACCACCAGTAGTTATCTCTGATATTGCCTCGGACCAGGATACCGCCCTCCACTTTCCAGAGCCACGCGGCCCCACTCTTTTTAAGGGCCTGGCTATTCTGAAAGGATCGTATAGAGTCTGAATTCCGCTAGACCCTATGGCGCAGATTGAAGCGCCTATGAGGGCCGCCTGTTCGGGATTGACCGGGAACGGCAGTGGATCACCCTTTGAGACAGGATGGAAAGAACTTCCGCCTATTTTCACTATTGCGCCCTCGGCGTTGCGGCAACAGATGCCACATCTGCCTTCGCACATGGCGCAGACACTAAAAAAGTTCTTCACGCCGTAGAGGCTCTCTATCGGATCGACACCGGGAGCCCCTTTGATGTACTTGGGGACATTAGGCGCGTCTCCAAAGAAACCGCATCCAGCAAATAGTGAAACTCCACCCATCAATGAAGCGGTTTTTATAAAATTTCTTCTGGTCAGTTTGGTCATTGCCATCTCAGAGTGAAACTATATCAACTTAGTGGTATTTCAAACCCGATGAATACGACTGAATAACGCATAAGGAAGACTCCGCCAATAATCAGCAGGGAAGCCAAAACCAGCCAGTTTCGACTATAACGTGTCTTTGGGGCCAGCAGTATCATCAACGGAACAAGCATGCCCGCCACTATTTCTCCCCATAAATACAACTTTTCGTGCAGCGCAACCATAATGGACGCATATCCGTCAGCGTTTGAAACCAGGAGGGTCAGCCAGAAACAAGCCGTCCAGAAAAGATCCATCAGCAATATTCCTACCATCATGAGTCGCAGGCTTTTAAACAGTTCAGGATCGAGTTTTTCCTTAATGTATCTTTCCATGATCATTGCGACAACTACCAGAAGCGCTATACCTGAGAGCAGGGCCGAAGTAAGAAAGAAGCCCGGCATCAAGGCTGAATGCCACCATGCTCTGGCTCGCACCAGAGCAAATGCAAAACCCGTGTAGGCGTGAACAAAAATTGCCAATGGAACGGTTAAGGTCCCAAGAACTTTCGTCACCTTGTCATTCTTGACAAAGATAAAGTATATGTAGATCAGGTTGGCTATAGGATAGAGAGTCAGCAGCCAGGAACCGTATGACAGGGCCGAAGTCCGATTAAAGTATTCCGGAACGAGAGTGTGCCAGAACCTAAATGGCTGATGCAGGTCCATGATCAGGCAGGCGGGAGCTAGCAGGAGTAAAGCAAAAGATATTATGGCCGCTGGCAACGCCATAGGCTTAAAACGCTTGATGCCAAATACGGTCGATAATGTGGATAGAATAAAAGAACCTGCCGACAAGCCCGTAAAATAGAAATATAGGGGAATATAGATCTTCCAGGGTATCTCATGGGGAACATTGTATAAAACTGTGGCGTCCATCTATTTGTCACCGCTATTCAACCAATATGATGCGTTGGGGCTCGGGATACTCTTGTTGTACTCCAGAATTCCATCTCTGAAGTCATCTGTGAAATGTATCCTGCCCTTTAAGTCGTGATCTGCCTGAATGTAATAGACTTTAGGCCTGGTCCCCAATTCGGGTTTTATTACGGATGTGGGGGTTGAGGCCAACACCCTGAAGACTTCAGATGAGACGTCGTCCATGTCTCCGAAAATTAGTGCTTTTGAAAGACATGCTTCCACACACGCCGGTTGCAGACCGTTTTCAATCCGAAGTGAGCAGAAGTCACATTTGTCTGCCGTATGTCTTATTGGATTGAAGAATCTGGCGTTATACGGACAGGCCGATATACACATTCCGCATCCTATGCATTTGCCGTAATACATAACTATGACACCGTCTTCATCACGTCTGACTGTTGCCTGAACGGGACATACCTGGACACATGGAGGGGTGTCACACTGGTTACAGAGCCGTCTTAGGAACATGGTTCCCACATCAGGGAAGTTCCCCTTCTGTAGTCCCTTTACCCATGATCGCCAAAACCCTAACGGCACATTGTTTTCACTTTTGCAGGCCACTGTGCAACTATGACAGCCGATGCATCTTCTCTGGTCGACCACCATCGCCCAACGCTTGGATTTGGAGCCATCCTTTTCCTGGACTGGCTTTAGAGGAGACGACCCCATTCTTGAACTTCCCGTCGGCTTATCAGTCTTCATCATTTCATTTTGCCTTATGACATCCCAAACAATTGAAGCGACTGAACGATTCTTTGCCGTCATGACACGAGCCTGTGGCGCAAGTGGCGCAGGCTCTGGGAACTGAGTACGTCGCCATGACCGTCTCATCATCAACGATTGAATCCGGCACGAAAAGTGTAGACGCTTCCTTGCCGATATGAACCTTCACAGGCGGAGAATCATCAAGAGCCCTGATGACAAATGTGCCATACTTTTGGGGCGCAAATATCTTGTCGTGACAAACGATACAACTCCTGTATTTGCCGTCCTTGAAGGTCATGTGCGTATAATGCCTGAAGACCACCGGACCCGGAGATCCTGTGGCATTGTATGAAAGGTTACCTCCTCCGAATATGCTGGAAAAAGTCAAAATGGCGACGATTGCCCCTACAGTGACAAGCGTTATGAGGACTACTCCCACAGCTTTAGATTGAAGTTTCCAAAAGTCAGACTGGTCCCTAAGATTGGAAATGAATTCCAGAATCAGATGAAGTTTTGATTTTTTTTGTGAAACAACGGCCATGATAGTCCCTGATCTATCTCAAAGTCCCTACATAATGTGATGTCCACTGACGTTTCCTTACATCTGGGTTGCCATAATCCGGAAGCACCATAGGAGACACTCTATCGCGACCAACACCGGCTTCCTCAAGCTCTTTATGATATTTTCTCACATGATCTACCGACAGTTTTCCTATGTCAGACCTGCTCTTGACATATTTTCCTGCAGTTTGTCCGGCCAGTCTTCCGAAAACCGTTATATCGAGAAGAGAGTTTCCCATGAGTCGGTTGGCGCCATGCACTCCACCTCCTACTTCACCAGCAACAAAAAATCCCTCAACAGTGGTCGATCCGTCCCATTTGTAGGCCAAACCGCCGTTTTGATAATGAAGAGTGGGATAAATGAGCATCGGAAGTTTTGATATGTCTATGCCGTAACGTTTAAAAAGTATGAACTTTGCAGGAAACTCTCTTTCTACCGTTCCTTCGCCTTCGAGCATATCGATCATGGGCGAATCCAGCCACACACCGTACCTTCCGGGTTGTCCCGGAACAGGCACTCCTTTTCCAATTTTTTCGCATTCCCGTATAATACTGGCTGATTCTATGTCGCGAGGCTCACGCTCAAACACAAACTGGTCACCGTCTATATTTACAAGATTGGCGCCTGCGCCCCTGACTTTTTCTGTAATAAGTAGTCCTTCCGCCTGTTCCGGAAATACGGCTCCCGTTGGATGAAACTGCGTGGCGTGTAAAAATCTGACCTGAATGCCTAAACGATACCCCATGACCAGTCCGTCACCGGTGGCGCCATAATGGTTTGTGGTCATGAACCGGCTCATGTGAAGCCTTCCAGAGCCACCAGTCGCCATGATCACCGCCTTGGCCCTGATGATAAAGTATTCTTCGGTCTCCAGATTGTAGAGCACTGCGCCTGAACAGCGCCCTTTGTCGTCAACCAGTAGCTCAACCGCTGGTGAAAATTCCAGAACCCCTATGTCTTTGACCCTGTTACGGGACTCGTCACGTAATGTTCTCATTATTTCTGCGCCCGTCATGTCACCCGCATAGTGCATTCTTTTTCTGCAGGTTCCAGCGCCGTGCAGCGTAAACATTTTCCCATCCGGCCATTTGTTAAACATGCACCCCAGCTTCTCAAGCCAGGCTATGGCTCTTGGGGCTTCAGTAACCATGGTCCGCACAAGTTCGGGGTCATTTTCAAAATGCCCCCCGCCCATGACATCAAGGAAATGGTAGTAAGGCGAATCTTTCCAGCTTTTTGTAGAGGCCTGCATGCCACCTTCAGCCATCATCGTGTTGGCGTCACCGTGCCTTAATTTTGTCGCTATGATGACGCGGGCTCCTTCTTCCTGAGCCAAAAGGGCAGCAGCCGTTCCAGCGCCACCACCACCAATGACCAGAACGTCCGTTTCGTAATGAATTTCCTTGAAATCTATACTATCAGGGTCTACGCGACTTTTTGCCTCAAACGTGTCCGCTATTTCCTGGGCTATTGCCAAACCTTTGCTAGGGCCAACCTTCAACTCACGTAAGGCTCCTACCCGGAAATCAGGGTGATATTTTTCCAATCGGTCTCGACGTTGATCCAGAGTGAGAGCTGGGAACTCCTGTCCGGCCTTTTTTTTCATGACTCGTTCAGGACGGGTTTTCTCAACCCTTTTTATCAATTCCATCAATTCTGCGGTGTATCCCATGAAATCCTCCGGATCAAAAACGCTCTTGTTTTGCTTCTAAAAGGCTTTGCCACCATTTTTCGATTATGTGGTCAAATGAAAGATTTGTCATCCGGCGTCCAGTCTTCTGGGGCCGTATGAGGTTCCATCTGCCTATCCACGTAGAGTTTTCGCAAAGTTTCCAGGTCGGCGGCCATGAGTTGGTCCAAGGCTTTGTCATACCGGTGGGAATTTATTTTCTCCACCATGTCTTCCACGTGATTAGCTTGGGGCCAAATATGACGCCCCGTGATTCGTCTGCACATTATTGCGATATTGTACTGGCCCAGTTCAGCGGGACACCGGGAAGCGCAGATACCGCACATCACGCAGGACATGGAAATTTCCGCGGCCTTTTCAACATCTCCCCTGAGCGCTGCCGAGACATACTCCATGACCGAAATTTCCATAGGACATGATTTGGTGCAGGTGTTGCATCCCATACATTTTGCAAGTTCCGGATAGTGTTTCAACAAAGTCTGAGCGTCGGGCTTGAGTTCTTCCAGATTGTATACGGCCCTGTTGGCCGGGAAAAACGGAACCATTGTCAGATACATATTTGGGAGAACAACCGTCTGGCAAGCCAATCCAACGCTTATTTTGGAGCTTCCGGGCATCCGGTAGACCGTAGCGCATGCGCCACAAATTCCGCCCCGACAACCGCAACCGCGAATCAATTGGTAACCGGCATATTCGAAAGCCTTTTGAATGGTTAGAGTGCTCGGAACCATGTATCTTTTCCCCATTATGAAAATGGGAACAAGATCAGTCCTTGCCGCTGCTTCGCTCGTTGTCCCGGTTTGCTGAACAGCCCCTTGAACCATTGCAGACATGAAATCACTTCCTTTCTCAAAAACGCCTATATTCAACCACCTGAATTATCTGGCCAGGAAAACTCCGATCACAACTCCCAGGATCAACGCCATTATGGCCATGTAATAGTTATCCAGAGAAGTAATCCCCGGGGCCGGCTGAATCGTCTCCGGCACCACTTCATCAACTATGTAATCCTTGTAGCATGTGTCCACCTGAGGACAGGCCAGAACACATGAATAACATTGCTCACAATCTTCACCAACGCACGATTCAAGCGCAAAAGACGTTCTCTGCTGAGTCTTGTCAAATCTTTTTGAGTCCTTGCGGAGGACAGGGCATGAATCCACGCAGTTGCCACATCCCAAACAGCCCTTGTCGCCAGTGATGTCTGATTCCGCGTCATTTATATAAAGCCTGTGATAGGGTTCCATTCCTTTGGAAAGAAGCCGGAACCTGGCTACTGGAGGTTCTTTGGTCTGCAATATAACGTTTGCGACTTCTTTGTTCATCTGGTCTTTGGAACTATCCCTGGTCGTGCTCATCTAAAAGCTCCCATAACGCGCTTGAATGGCTCATCTCAGCGCCGATCCTGCTATGCCTCGATTGGAATCATGGAATTCTCTGTAAATTCCCTTGGAACGGTTATCAAAAACCGCATTGATGGCATCCCCAAACTTGTTGGAAACTCCACCAGCCGCAAATGTCATGGTCTCCCGTTTCTTTTTATAATTATCCAGCCAGACCGGTGTCATTGTCGGATGGCATTTCAAACAGTTTTCCAAATTGTAGCTTTCACGGCATTCAGATTTAAATATCCTGGTCTTGTAGTGAATTTGACCGTTGTGACATCTTCTGCATGCTGATTCCGCTGGGAAAGAAACCATCCACCTGGGATTAGCCGATAACTTGTCCCAAGCCTCGTCTCGGGCTGAAGCAAACTGCCCAACGGTCATTGGCTGAATCTGCCCTGCTCTGAAAGAATGAGCTGCCAGAGAATGACAGGAGTCACAGGACATATGATTCACTTCAGCGTAATTGACATCTTTGTCGGCCCTCAACGCATCCTGATCCTTAAAACGTTCATGACACTTCGAGCATGTGTTTTCTCTTGCCAACACATGCTTTCGGTGGTCCATCTGCAACCCGATTTCTCTAAGATCGCTCGGTGGCAGGTCCTTCTTGTAGACGGTCTTACGAAAAATTGCAGCATAATGGCAGGTCTTGCAATTGTCGCTAGGAACCCTGGTCTTGTAAAAAAGTCCAGAAATTTGAGGTTTTCTGGGATCAATTTGCGGAACAAGATAAGAGGCTACATGCAACATACCACGGAATCTCGAGGCCAAGGTATTTCTTGGGCTTCCCTCGATGTGACAGTCGGCACAAGCCACCAGTTCGTGGGAAAAACCTCTGTTTTCGGATAGCAACCTGCTTTTCATCCAATCGACATAGGCCGCCTGCTGTTGATGACAGGCCATACATGTAAAACTCCGAACGGAAACCTCACCTAGCAAGCCTGCCACCAACAATAAGGCTATAATGCTGAACACTATGATAGTCGGGCCCCTGGACATCAGGCGGTTTCCTTCCCAGCTTCAATGCGCTGCCGGATTTTTTTCTGGCGAGCCGCCTGAAAAGCGGCGGATATGATTAGAGGGCCCGAGTTACCAATGGGACACTTACAGGCGCATCGACCACATCCCACACAATATTTTGAAAGTTCCATGACACGTTCATATTCCCCGAGCCTGGTCAAAAGCACCAGCCCCATGGGCATTTGAACGCCTTCCACTTCTTTGAGCGGGCACACTCCTACACATGATGCGCAGTTGTAACAGTTTATCGAACGGCCGGTGCCCGGAACCAGCATGGACTGAAGCGCATATTCAAAAACCAGAAAAGCCGCAAAAATAATGGCCAGACTGTTCAGGGTCACGCGGTCCGGCGCCTGGCCAATAAAAGTGTTTAAGTAAACTCTTGAAAATATACTATATTCTGGAAAATCAGGGATGCCTTTTGTTAGAGCTGATTCGATTGCGTTTATATAACCCGTGAGAGTTTCGGGGCCCCCTCGAAGCATCTCAGGCTGACTTGGCCTCTCCAGCATTCCTGCTTTCAGGATTTCCGCCTTGAAAGGAGCAACCTGATTGTCCAATACCGAAATAAGATCAGAATATTCCAGGGTCTTGATCCCCACGATCCGTCGATTCCTGACTTCTACCTCGACTTTTATCGGCCCTCTGAAACCCAGCCCCTCACCCACGTATTTTCCATCGTGGACATGAGAAATGCCGGCGCCCCAGGGACGCTTGGCTATGCGATCCTGATCAACTCCCGTAACATTGTAGTAAGAAATGAAATAACCGGCTTTGATAGCCAAGATGAGTAATATGAGATACCAGATATTCCTGGAACCTGTTTTTCGGTATTCCTTGTAGTAGGTTACCAGCAGTGTCAAAACAATCGCAACCGTCAGGATATAGCGGCTGGAGGGGAACAATACAGCCACCAGCAGGGCATAGAATAAGAGCCTGATTCCCCTGGAGTTCACCGCCTCCCACAAAAATCCCAGCGGATCACGCAATAGCCTTG
>CAYNZA010000015.1:0-27572 GCA_964401595.1 uncultured Desulfomonile sp. | reverse complement strand
CCCCTGGAGTTCACCGCCTCCCACAAAAATCCCAGCGGATCACGCAATAGCCTTGACCAAGTCATCTATGTATTCCTTTCCTACAAGACCACGCGCTAACGCAAGTTTGAGAGTTTGTTTGGGCACCACGCCGCCAAGGATGGCTTGCCTCGTTTCGTGCTGCATGGTCGCAAACATTTGTGGCAAAGGCAGGTACTGCACACAAAAACTCTGACAATTACCACAGCGAATACATTTAAGGCCCCCGTTGCGGATAAAACGGTCATAATCCAGTACGCGTCCCGCTACCACCAGTTCGGCCTGCAGCGATATTCCCACTGGGCATCTGTCCTGAGTGGCGTAACATGCCCTGCATTCGTAACAATATATCGTGGCCGGGTTCATCCTGAACAGCGGCTTGATCACTACACTCAACATGGCGGCCACTATTCCGAACAGCGCCACCCGGTCAAGATTCATAGTCCAACCACGATCCTTGAGGTTCGTGAAAAACTGATACCTGTGAATCCCGGGTAGAATCACCGGTTGTTCAGTATCTTGTCTCTTGGAACCAATCTTTGGGATATCCTTTTTATCCGACATGAACCTTTTTCCCTACGTCACATCAGTGAGGCAACATGGCTGACATCAGAATACCTGCTATCAAGCCGCCCAGAGCGCCCTGAACAATTTCCCTCGGAGATGTCATATCCAGGGCCCAGGCTATTATAGCTCCAGACAATACCCCTACGAACGCAAATATTATCCACATCAACAAGACGCAGCCTCTGTTTCACCACAGCTTTATCGATTCCGCCGGGAGATTTGTCAAATCATTGAGTATGGAGGCAAATAAAATCATAACTCTGGACCACTTAGTGTCGCAGTCATCCTCTTGGACAACATTTTTGGGACCATGAATCCAATCAAAGCGGCAGCGATCAGTCCACCAATCGCTCCCTGTCCTATCTTGATAAAATCGATCTCAAAGACAGCGAAGGCCAGTATGGCGCCACTTAAGGCTCCTCCGGTGAAAAACCCGACAAGTTGAATGTAATAGTTGTTCGGGGAATCTTTTCGGAATAACCTGGAACCTATAAACAGCAGCAGAATGTTGACGAACGCTATCACTAAAGCAAACGCCACTATCATTTTTATATCCTGAGAAAACCTCGGATCTGATGGCTGGAATATTGACAGATTCAGAAACTTCATGAAAATTGCGGCCATTGGCGCCATTATGGCCATCGAGGCAAATGTGTATGCCCCCTTTATGAAACCGGTCTCAGCTCTCATTGTTCCTTCACCCATCATACCGCCACCCCCGAGAGGTGAAGGTCCACAAGAAGTGGTGGCGTTGATTATGTAGGCCGCCATTACAATTGCCAATTGGGACCAGTTAAGAAAATCGTACTGGGCCGGCCCAAACAGGTAGAGCACCGGCACAAGAGCCGCTGTCAGAATTCGCGCGCATGACAATGGCAGTATTGTCTGAAACTGAACGAATATCGCCAGCATTCCAGCCACACCCAAGAACTGCACGCTCACAAGACTGTTAAGAATCTGTCCAAGGGCTTTGAATCCGTCTGTGGCCGCCAAGGCCCCGGCGGCAAGAAATCCTGCTGCCATCGCCGTTACAGGAAGTAGAATTATTCCCTCCAACAAATCATTCAACCTGATGCGACAGACGATTATCATCAGGATGGCGCCTGCCACCAGCACTGACTGGACCGGCATCTTCCCGAGAGGCTGAAAAATTGCAATCAGTAATGAAACTACAAAAATAATAAGGGCCAGGTAGCCCTCAAGAGGAGCTTTTATTTCAGGCTCCGCCTGAATCCCCAGTGACGCCGAGGCTGGCGCTTCACGGAGCGATACGTCATTCGGATATATCTTTTGACTTATGAGCTTCAGGAAGAGAGCGACAACCGCCGTTCCCAACATTAGGGAAAATGCCTGAGGCGCCCGTAGAATGCCGTCGGAAGCAGTAGCAAAAAAACTACCCAGAAAACCTTCGGCTATCTGTCCCACACCACCAATCGGTGAAGGGCCGCACGAACCCATGGCATTCCGGGTAAACGCCCCAATTAACACAATAAGTTGGGACTTAGTCAGTATTCCCAGTCCACCTTCGAAGCCAAAAGTGAACAGGAGTGGAAGCAGCGCTGCAGCAAGAATTCGTCCGCAAGGCAGTGAGGATATCACTGGCAGGTTGATGAGGATCACTAGTGTCCCAACCAGACCTATCGGGCTCCGCCTCAGGATTCTCAAAAGGGCCTTGAGAGCTTCAAAGCCGCCTGAAGCCTTTAATCCTCCGGCAAGGAAAAGCCCTGTCAATAGAGCTGTTATGGGATGAAGAATGATCCCACCCAAAAATTCATTGGGCATGAGCAGCACGGCTTGTATTCCGTAGGCCGAGTATTTGAATACAGCCCCAACAATCAGACACAACACGGTCGATATGACAAGAACCGTTTGAACGGGTGTGCGGATATAACCAAACAATGTAGACAGCATCAGGGCAAGAAAAATTCCCAGGTTTATGTACCCTAAATACTCCAACGATTATCTCCCTATGACCTGATAAAACAATGCTGACCCTTATTGCAAAACGTTTTCTAGACTCTCGCCGGTCCGCATGCCTTGTCTGACCTCTGTCGAAACCACGGGGTGTCCACCATATATCCATTCGATGAATTGAAAATCCTTACCTGAGTTCCTACCGTAAGTCTTCCCATGCATGCTGTGCAACTGTTCACATCGGCCTGAATTATGGACCCGTCTTCAAGTCTGACTCTGGCTGTTAACACAGGTGAGACCAGCAAGCCCAGATCGGAATCTTCAAATCCCACAATTATTCCAGGACTGGACCGTCGGGCACGGTATATCTCTGCCGTCAAAAATACTACCAGCAAAAATATCAATGTGACAGTTTCTATATCCATTTTCTCGAGATCAATACACTACGCTCAAAAGCGTTCACAGTTTTAGGCAATTTTGATTTTTTTCACCCTGTTGTTGCCACTATCCGACACATAGAGAAATCCGTCTTTTTTCACTAACCCTGTCGGTCTTCTCAGGTCATCTGCACCTGCGCCTTCTTTCCCTATAACTGCCAGCAATTTTCCTTCGAAGCTGAATTGTTGAATCCTGTGGTTGCCTGTATCTGCAATCCATATAGATCCGTCGACAGACACAAACATCCCCTGAGGCAGATTCATCTGACCAGGGGCGCTTCCCTCGGATCCAAAACTCCGCCTGAACTTATTTTCCTTGTTAAAGAATTTTACCTGACCGTGTTTGCTGTCGAGCACGGCTATCTCGTTCTCAGGGGTATGGGAACATGCGGTTGGCAATCTGAACTGATCATCAGCGTCTCCAAGATCACCTATGACCGAAACCAACTCATGGTTCCTGAAAATCTGTATCCTGTGATTTCTTGTGTCTGCAACAAGCATTCTTTGTTGGTCATCCACGTAAACACCCTGTGGAGTCGAGAAAGAACCGCCAATGCTTCCTAACGAGCCTATTGACCTCTTTACCTGACCGTTTTTATCAAAGATCTGTATTCGGCAATTGTTTGAATCGACAACGTAAAGCAGGCCTTCCGCGTCACAGGCTATTCCTTTGGGGAAGTTCAGTCTGCCGATATGGGCGCCAGGTTTCCCAAAGGAATCCGAAAGACCAAGATCGGCATGCAGCCTTGATATACGGTATACTGGCGGCTCACTGACGAAAAGGTTGCCCTCAGGATCAAAAACCAGGGAAAAAGGGTCATTCAGGGAATGGGTTTCTTTTGGTGTAGGTACAGAAGACGTCTCAGTTGCGCCAGTGATTTTTGCAGCGCCAACCGCCAGCGTTGATGTCACTCCAGCGGCCCCCAGGATTTTGATGAATTCACGTCTTTTCATTGAGCTATTTCTGCTCTCATGTTGAACTTATCAAATACAGACGGCGCAGTCTTGATGGCTGGTCTCTCCGTCCAATCTAATACCAAGCATAATTCTAGTCAAGACTTACTCTTAACTGACTGCACATAAAATGTGACACCACCGGAGCTATGCCTTCGGTGAGATGATCATAAGGCGTTCATGCAAAACGCAATATTTCATCTATGTGGGCTCTCTGACTCCTGAACATACTCGCTTTCTCAGTCGGGTGTGGATAGCCTAGCGCTATTCCGATCACCAGCTTCAGGGTTTCAGGAACCGAAAGAGTTTTTCGCACTATGTCCGGAAAATGCATTGAAGCCGCCAGATAAATCGTTCCCAAACCCTCTTGGGTGGCAAGATAGCAGATGGTCGTCCCGATTGACCCTACATCCAGGCAGGAATAGGGCTCGTTCATCTCTGCATCTATGAAAAGGTATATGATAGTCGGCGCTCCAAAAAATCTGTACATGTTGAGGTAATGCTGCTTCCTGGCTTCCTTGTCATCTCGCTCTATCCCCATATAAGTGAACAGTTCCAACCCCAACCCCATATATCTTTGTTTATGGAGTTCAGGAAAGATCAAAGGCGTTTTGATATCCGGACGCGGAACGGCGCCCTTCTTTCCCTCCTCTTCAAATGCGTCTGCCAGTTGTTTTGCCTTTTCTCCATCAGCAACCACTATTTCCCATGGCTGGGTATTCCCCCATGAAGGCGCCCATCGCGCGTTGTCTATTATCCTGGTCACTATTTCTCTTGAAACTGGTTTGGGTAAAAAAGATCGTATGCTTCTGCGGTTCAAAATAGACTCTTCCAGATTCATTTTTATTCCCTCCAGAGTGAAGATTCATTTTGCTATACAGTATCATAAATTTTATGTGTGGAAAAATGACTTCTAAATATTTACAAAAATGCGAAAATAATGCTAATTTAGAGCGTTAATACTTAGACAACAATTCACAGTAGTGAAGGAGGGACCCAAAATGGCTTTTTCGTTCCGAGGACGCGCTATTAACAAGGTCGGTGTGATTGGATCCGGTCAGATCGGTCCTGATATAGCCCTACATTTTGTAAAGGTTTTACATAATTACGGGGCCCAGGTCGTGGTAGTGGATATATCCAAAGACGCTCTTGAAAAAGGAAAATCAAAACTTTTCAAGAAAATAGACAAGGGTGGCCAGACAGGCGCCTTTAAACCTGCCGAAGTTGAAGGTATGAAAAGCCACGTCCTGTTCACGGACGATTATGGCCAACTTGCCGGAGCAGACATTGTCGTGGAAGCGGCCACCGAAGACTTGCCGCTAAAACGGAGAATCTTCAGACAGGTAGAAGAACTGGTCGCCTCAGACGCTATTCTCACGAGCAATTCGTCCCACATTGAACCAGAGAGGATTTTTTCCGAATTAACACATAAGGCAAGGTCCCTTTGCACTCATTACTTTTTCCCGGCTGAACGAAATCCAGCAATTGAAATTATTCCTGGAAAAGATACAGACCCAGACATTCATGAATTCATTATGAGATTTTATGAAACGATCGGCAAGATTCCGATCAAAGTTGGATCCCGATACGGCTACGCAGTGGACCCGGTTTTTGAGGGATTGTTGCTCGCCTGCATACAATGTGTTGACGCCGGGCATGGCGACACCAAACAGGTGGACAAGATCGCCTCAAAGTGTCTGGGACTGACCGTCGGGCCCTTCACGGCTCACAATCTCACCGGTGGAAATCCAATTAGCGCCCATGGACTTTCCGAAATGAATGAAATCCTGAATAAATGGTTCAGGGTCCCTGAGCGATTGAAAAAGATGGTGGAAACAGGAGCGAACTGGGAAGTTCCTTCCAGGGGAGAGGTCATTGAGATTGCCCCGGAAAAAGAGAAAATCATTCAAGAGGAGCTGCTTGGCGCCTACTTCGCTATGGTTTGCGACATGCTGGATTCTGAGATAATAACAACAAGCGACTTCGACCTTCTCATTAGTGTCGCTCTTGACATGAAACCTCCATTCAGCTTCATGAATTCCATGGGAGTTGATAAAGCCTTGGCCCTGGTCGAATCTTTTAATAAGAAATACCCGGATATGCCCGTTTCCAAGACCCTTCAAAATCAGGCCGCATCCGGTAAACCATGGGAACTGCTCGATGTCCTGTTCAGGAAACAGGGCGATGTCGGAATCATAACCATACGACGCCCCAAGGCCTTAAATGCTCTGAATTCAAAAGTATTTCATGAACTTGAAGACTGTTGCGATATTATTAGAAATGACCCATCCATTAAATGTGGAGTAGTCACCGGTTTTGGCAACAAAGCTTTCGTGGCGGGCGCCGATATAAAAGAAATGTCGGAAATTAAAGAACCATCCGAAGGAGAATCTTTTTGCCGTTTTGTACAAAGCGCTTCTTCCTTGCTGGAAAACCTGGGGAAACCATTTGTGGCGGCTGTAAACGGATTCATGCTGGGTGGGGGATGTGAATTGGCGATGTGCTGTGCGGCAAGAATTTCATTGAAGGGGCTCAAATTTTTCGCCGGTCAGCCAGAGGTCAATTTAGGTTTGATTCCTGGAATGGGAGGAACTCAACGGTTGCCTAGATTGATAGGCTTCGATAAAGCATCCGAGATGATTAGAACTGCCAATCCTATATCGAGCCTGCAGGCGCTGGAATTTGGTTTGGTAAACGAGCTGGTGGAAGGAGACGTTTTGCCACGAGCCATAGAGTTAGCCAGAGAGTTGGCCGAGGGTAAGACATCGGTAAAATTGATTGAAAAGGGACCATTGTCCGATGCTCCTGATTCTCTCCCAAATGTTGAAATCGGCCATTTGTCCAAGGCTATTGACCAGATAGTAGTGAAATCCATTCTCGAGGGCGGCAAAATGACTCTCGAAGATGGCCTGAAAAACGAAGCATTTCTGTTCGGTCAATGCTGGACCACAAAAGACAACAGAATTGGATTGCAGAATTTCATAGAAAAAGGTTCTAAATCCAAGGCCGAATTTATTCACGAGTAAATTTTGCTCTGGTCCGAACGATCAGTCATATCCAGAGGGTCTCACATTACTGATGAGACTCTCTTTTTTTAAGTATTTTACCTAGCCCATCCAGTTTTCATTGAAAAAAAAATGCCTGTAAACACACATTCATTTGAAAGCCATGTTTTTACAACCATAAATCGGTTTCAAATGACAAAACCTGGGGAAAAAATTGTCGTTGGAGTTTCTGGTGGTCCTGATTCCGTGGCTCTATTTCACGTTTTGAATTCTTTAGTTCCCCAGTTGGAATTCAATTTAGTGGTGGCGCATGTAAATCACAACTTACGCCCTCAATCCTTGAACGATGAAAATTTCGTGGCAAAATTGGCATCTGAACATGGCAAAGAATTTTTTTGCCATGATGCGGATATCGTAGCTTTAGCCAAAGAAAAACACTTGAGTCAGGAAGAGGCCGGCAGAAGAGTCAGATATTCTTTCTTTGAAGAGTTACTAACCAGATTGAACGCCCATAAAATAGCCACGGCTCATCATGTCGATGATCAGATTGAAACTTTCTTTCTGAGATTGTTTCATGGAACAACATCGACTGGGTTAAAGGGTATCCCTGCCCAAAGAGGATCAATTATTCGCCCGCTTATAAATGCATACCGCTCCCAAATACTCCAATATTTGGAAGATAATGACATTGAATATGTGACTGATGAGACTAATTTCATCCCGGACACGGATAGAAATTTCGTCCGTAATGTGATCATGAAAAGAGTTTCAGAGCGTTTTCCAAATTACAGGAAGACTGTCTTGAGAACTATCGAACTACTGGTCCGCGATGAACGCTTCATGGAACAAACGGCCGACCATTTTTATTCTTCATCAATCCTCAAAATGAATGATGAGGTCCTCATGGACGTCAACAAAATTGCAGGTCTGCATGACTCGATAAGCAGCAGAGTCGTGAGAAAGGCTCTCTATGATTTCATGGGACCGAATGTCAGACTGGGTCAAATTCATATTGAAAAAGTTTTGGAGCTTGCTAGATGTCATCATCCTTCATCAAGTATTGATCTACCTTCCCAGACATGCATCAGGCGGAATTATGACAGACTCATTCTCGGCAAATCCCGGCAAAATCTCGCCAAACCTTACTCTTATGTAGTTTCAGCGCCTGGAATTCTGCGAATAGCCGAAACAGGTCAGTTCCTGAATTTTCACTTGAAAAATCTTTCAGATGACATGAGAGATGTAATAAATGATCCAGAAGTGGCTTGTTTTGATTTAGATTTAGTTTCATTTCCGCTCGAGGTTCGTTCATTTGTCGCTGGCGACAGATTGGAACCATGGGGCATGCAAGGATCAACCAAGGTAAAAAAAATTTTTATCGACAAGAAAATCCCGGTTGAAGTTAGGCATAGATCCCCTCTGATTGTTAAAGATGAAAAAATATTGTGGGTTGCAGGCTTGAGACGAAGTCGTTTCTTTGGTATTAGCCCAATTTCTGGAAACATTTTGGCAATACGGCTCATTAACCCTCTGTAAAAAACTGCATTGACTTGAAAAAAAAAGCCAAGCATGCTTAAGTAAAATTCGTTTTAAGCAATCATTCGCTGGATGAATTCGGTTCTGGGCCAATGGTCTGGAGGCCTGTTTCCAAGATATTATTGACCGTTGTTGCCGGCTTGGATTTGGCGGCTCGCGTCTGAGAGTGGCTCAATGTTAAGCCTGTGATTAATCAAAAAACTATTCCTAATGGTAAGATAGAAAATTAAGAACCATGCTAGAAAATATTTATAAGAGCGATATGAGCATTGATGAAAAAGTCGTAATGGCAATAGTCCGTATCGCGGAGCGTTTCAAGAAAGATTCTTCGGCTTTGTTCAAAAGTTGGGACCTGACATTTTCCCAGTACAATGTACTCAGGGTTCTGGACTCATCTAAAGACGGACAAAACACTATGAAGAATGTTAATACCATCATGCTTGTTTCTAGCGCCAACATGACTGGAATAGCCAAGAGATTGGAGAGAAACGGATTTATTTTGCGGACTGCCGACTCCGACGATGATCGTAAAAAGAGATTGCAGATCACCTCGAAAGGCAGAGAGGTGTTGAAAGACATTTCAAATCACAAGGAGGTTGCTCTTCAACATTATCTGGAGAATTACTCTGAGGATCAAAAAAAGTTATTGCTGGAACTCATGAGAAATCTTCTATCAAACACAACATGATCATTAACGGCGCCAAATTGAATTTAAAGAATTTTTAATCGATTCATCTTGGACACTTCTCAGAGAATTGGCGATGTCAATAGAAAAAACCAGCGCAAACGATCACGACTCTTCTTGCACTGATGTTGATATGTCTGATGGCGCCGGCATCCTTTTCAGTCAAAAATTCGACACGGCCAAACTGCTTTTGTTGTTAAAAGCCTCCAAGGCTTTGGCGTCTAAAACAAATCTTGATCAGCTTCTGGACGTCATTGTCGGTGAGGTTCAGAATGTCATCGAATGTGACGGCGCAGGTGTGATGCTCTATGATGAAAAGAAAGATGACTTCTACTGGAGAACGGTCCAGGATAAACAGAGCTTTCTTGCGCCGGCTCGAGAAGAAATCAGAATCCCCAGGGACTCTGGAGTATGCGGGTTGGTCTGGGACAAGGGTAAGCCTGCTTTAATTCATGATGCTGAAAATGATCCAAGAATTTACAGGGAGGTTGAAAACAAATCCGGTTTTCCACTTAGGAACCTGGTCTGCACGCCTTTGCAAACCCCAGAAAAAAAGCTTGGGGTTCTCTATGCCCTCAACAAGACTACCGACTCTTTCACGGAAGAGGATGTTGAGATTTTATCGGCCTTGTCAAGCAACGTGGCTTTGGCTTTAGAAAACGCTTCCTATTTGGAACACTTGACCATTTCTAACGAGGAATTAAAGCGTTTGAACCAAGCCAAAGACAAAATGCTTCATCACCTGTCTCACGAGTTGAAAACGCCCCTTACCATCATCGACGCTTCGTTGGCCCTGGTTAGAAAAAAACTTGAAGAGACAGGTACGGACATCGGGCAAGTTCAACTTGAACGTATATTGCGCAACCTGGACCGCTTGCGAACAATTAAGAAACAGGTTGCTCACATAGTTGATGGAAAAGAGTATCCAGAAAAAAGGCTTATATTAGCATTTCTGAACCAGCTGGAAGATTTTCTGAACATCGAATTTGAGGAACATCCACAATTCAAGCCAGTGCTTAAAGACTTGGATGATCGAATCCGAAGGTTATTCCCAAGGGCGCTAATGGCCGCTGATGTAACAGATTTAAAAGTTGTTTTGGAGAGAGAAAGGAGACATCTGGACCGAATGAAACAGGATAGAGACCTGGACATACACTTCGAAGATCCGGGCTCTATAATGGTTAATTTACCGTCTCAAATAGTTGGTTCCGTAATCCAGGGCCTGCTTAGAAACGCTGTGGAAAACACACCGGACCATAGCCGTATAGAAGTTAGACTGAACAATCATTTGGATGGTCTGGATATAATTGTACGTGACCATGGGGTGGGAATACCTGATAAGGACCAGGCCTATATTTTTGAGGGGTTTTACCCTATTCAGGAGACAGATCTCTATACATCCGGAAGGCCGTATGGCTTCAATTCAGGAGGCTCCGGGACAGACCTGCTAAAAATCAGGATTTTTTCGGAACGTTTAGGTTTTGGTATCAGCTTCAAGAGTTCTCGCTGCACTTGCATTCCTAGTTCCCGGAACCTATGCCCTGGAGATGTTTACAAATGTTCTGCCTGTAACAACGTTGAAGACTGCTTGAACAATGGTGGTTCAGAATTTGTTGCCCATTTTCCACGGACATTGATTTATCCGGCAACATGGACAAATGATAAAGCCGAGTCCGAGTAAACAGTTCCGAGATTTGTTATCACCAATGCCACTGCTCAAAATCTCCAAAAATTAGTGTAAACAGCAAAGGTTCAAGTTTTTACAATCTTGGCCCAAATTGAAATCATTGGGGTTTATAAGTGACATCCATGTCCAAGATGAAATGCAACCATTTACTGTCTACACCTAATTTTTATTTGCCCTTGAAATCTAACCAAGACTTCGAAACCCAAGATTCTCATCCCACGAAAAATCCTTGCAGATTTCAAGATCGCCTCTTCCAAGAATCCACCCGGGCTGAATTTACGTCACCCTAATTTGAGTGGGGGGGCGTCCAGAGAGCAGTGCAATATATTTCCACTTTTTCCCTCCGGAGTTTCTGTTGTTTCAACATGTTCCAGGATTTTGTCCGGCAATATCGGCAAATCCTTACATCTATAACCAGTAGCATGATAAACGGCATCAGATATGGCTGGCGCTGTGGGCGAAGCTAGCCCCTCGCCACATTCTTTAGCGCCCATGGGCCCTTCAATCTCATATGTATCTACATGGGTCACGTTACTCTTGGGCATGTCCATGGCAGTTGGCATTTTATAGTCAGCAAAGTTTGTATTGATTGTTTTTCCACCATCCATGACGAATTGTTCAGAAAGAGCGTATCCCAATCCCATCTGAATAGAGCCTGCCAGCTGGCCTTCAACGCTTCTGGGATTTATTACTGTTCCACAATCATGCGCGGTCCACATTTCTTTGACCTTAACCAATCCCGTTTCTTTATCGACTTCTACCTCAGCAACCTGAGCGCCAAACCCAAAAGCAGGTGTTACGAGTCCTTTTCCTCTAGGAGTATACGAGCCTCTTGCAACTAACGGCTCACCTCTATTTGCCTTTTGAACCATTGCCACCGCTTCTCCAAAAGACAGACCATAGTCCGGTCTTGCTATGGCCTGAACCCTACCATTCTTACATTCTATCTCGTGAATTACATTGAGATTAAAGCGAGCGGAAACAGCGCCGAATAATTGTTCCTTAATCTTTTTGGCAGCGTTGATGACAGCGTTTCCCGCCATGAGTGTGACTCGGCTTCCCCAGGAACCCAGATCACCTTGCGGGGTCATTGCGGTATCTGATGAAGTCATACGTATGTCCTTCATTGTTAGACCGAGTTCTTCAGCGAGAATCTGTTTGAGAACCGTGTCAGAGCCCTGGCCGATATCAGCCGCCATTGTCAGGAGGTGGGCGGTGCCGTCGGAGAACACGCGGACTTCAGCAGCGGAAAATGGGTATTGGGTGTTAAACCAGTTGAAAACGCCTCCTGAAATAAAACTGTAACAACCGATGCCTATGCCTCGACCGTCTTTCAGGGTTTTACGTTTTTCTCTCCAACCACTCATCTCTACCACTTTTTCAATTGACTCGATAAAACCGCAACTCGAAATAGTGGCGACATCCGGGATCTTATCGCCACTAACCTGGGCATTCTTCAGCCTGATATCAACTGGATCGATCCCCAAGTCCTCGGCAGCCATATTCATTTGTATTTCGGAGGCGTAAAGAGACTGAGGCGCCCCAAAGCCACGCATGGCGCTGGCTGGAGGTTTGTTGGTATAAACATGTTGACCATGGAATTTATAATTCGGGTAGCGATAGAGCATGGCGCCAAAGTTTCCACAAAGAAAAGTGGCTGTGGGCCCCATGGCATTGTAAGCGCCGCCATCCAGTTGAATTCGAAGGTCCTTCGCAACTAGAGATCCATCTTTCTTAAACCCCACTTTGGAGGTTATTTTCATGGGATGCCTGCGGCGACCGGCCAGAAACTCTTCCTCCCGGTTTAGGGTAAATTTGACGGGACTTCCTGTCATTTTAGCCATCAGCGCTGCGCAGAATTCCCATGTTCGCAATTCCATCTTACCACCAAAACCACCACCTATGAATGGCTTGATGACACGGATGTCATTCTCCCGCATACCTAAAGTCGAAGCCAGCAGGCATTGAACAATGTAGGGGACTTGTGTTGATGTCCACAAAGTGATCCTACCGTCCAAATCAACTTGAGCCAGGGCTGAACATGGCTCCAGGTAAGCATGACTCACAGCATGAACGTGGAAAACATCCTCTCTAACATAATCTGATTCTGAAAAACCTTTTTCTATGTCTCCGTACTTGATGTGACGGTTAACACTGACGTTAGATGGGCAGTAATCATGTATGACCGGAGCGCCGGATTTCATTGCCCCTTCAACATCAAAAACTCCCTGAAGCTCTTCATATTCTACAGTAATGAGTCCCAAAGCCTCTTCAGCTATATCTTTATCTATAGCGGCCACGGCTGCGACTTCATCACCTATGAATCTGACTTTGTCGATAGCTAAAGGATATTCGTCCTGGGTTTCTGGAAATAGTCTCCAGTTTCCATACTTTATTTTAGGAGTGTCTTCGGCTGTGATGACACATTTAACTCCCGGAAGCGCAGCGGCTCGGCTTGTATCTATATGTTTTATTGAGGCGTGCGGCAACGGGCTTCTCAATATTCTGCCGTGAAGCATTCCTGGTAGCTTCATATCGTCAGTATACATCGCAGTCCCTCTAGCCTTAGCCGCTGCGTCACTTCTTGGAATATCTTTTCCTACAATGCTAAATTCTTTCATAATCCCTCCGACCGCCATGAATCATCTTGTTTGGGCACGGTCATAAGATTCGGTTAAAATCCTGCGTGTTATTACAGCTATCATCTTCTTGCGCCATTCAGCTGTTGCTCTACAGTCCGTGATAGGCATGGATTCCTCCGCAGCCATGTAACCCGCTGTTTCAATCAGAGAATCCGTCCATTCCTGACCACGCATGAAATCTTCAGTCTGTTTAGCGCGTAATGGGATCGGCGCGACGGAACCTAAAACCAGTCTGACATCTTCACACTTTGATCCATCAAATACGATCATGACTCCCGCACTGGCTGGCGCAATATCAACACCGCAACGAGCGGATATCCTTTTGTAAGAAGTCCCGGAATGCCGACGTGGTAGCGGAACGAAAATCGACGTCATTATCTCCCATGGTTCCATGGCCGTCAGACCAGGACCACGGAAAAAATCGTCCAATGGAATTTCTCTTTCTCCGTTTACTCCAAGTACTGTTGCAACAGCTTCCATGGCCAGGAGGGGTGGACCTGTCTCTGCTGAGGGAGCCGCATTGCAAATGTTCCCTACCACTGTCCCCATGTTGCGAACTTCAACATTAGCCATGACTTTGACAGCGTCAATTAGGGCCGGATAGTGATCCTGAATTTGTACATTGTTCAATATATCCACTAGCTTTGTGTTTGAACCTATTCTGAGACCTTTTGCATGATCAAAATGGATTTCTCTAAGGCCTTCAATTGCTTCCAAAGTAACAAGCGCCTTAGGGTTCATACGTCCATGGCTCATTTTGACCAGAATGTCAGTTCCTCCGGCAAAAATATGAGCGCCATTTCCCAGTTGGTGCAGAATATCTACGGCCTCTTTCAATGATTGGGGCGCAAAAAAATCAAAATTTGGCAACCTCATTGTTTTTCCCCTTGCGATTGCGAATTTCTAATGTTTTCGGCCGCGATAGAAATTGCCTCTACTATTTGATTGTACCCGGTACATCGGCACAAGTGGCCTGAAAGACCCTCCCGAATTTCATTTTCTGAGGGAGAAGGGTTTCGGCTCAGTAAATTCACGGCCGCCATTTCCATACCAGAAGTGCAAAAACCGCACTGAATTGCCCCAGCCTTTACAAAGGCTTCCTGAACAGGGTGAAGTTGTTCCCCCGAGGGCGCTAGGCCTTCAACTGTCGTGACACTCTTGCCATTTACAGAAACCGCCAGAGTTAAACATGAACTCACGGCCGAACCATCAACAAGTACAGTGCAAGCTCCGCAGTCACCAGTGCCACAACCAAGTTTAGTGCCGGTCAAATTCAGGTCTTCTCGAAGAAGTTCATTCAAGGTTTTTTTCGGATCAACTGAAAGTGAGTATAGATCCCCATTAACCCTAACATTAATATGGTGTTTCATTTTTTCCGATGTCTCCTTAACACTCCCCACCAGGCTTCAACACGACGTAGAAAAACTGTGTCATGATGTTTACCGGGGCTTTTTACTTTATGAACTAAGGCTTGATTTCTCTCCCAAACTGCTGTCGGATCAGTCGTTTTAGAATCTTACCCGTATTGCTTTTGGGAAGTTCTTTTACAAACTCCACAGATCGAGGCTTCTTGTAACTAGCCAGATTCTCCTTGCAAAGATCAATCAACTCTGACTCCGTAGTAGTCATACCTTTCTTTAATACCACA
This sequence comes from uncultured Desulfomonile sp., assembly GCA_964401595.1. Lineage (GTDB taxonomy): Bacteria > Desulfobacterota > Desulfomonilia > Desulfomonilales > Desulfomonilaceae > CAITZA01. The sequence continues at coordinate 12,479 of CAYNZA010000015.1, read as the reverse complement.
AAAGCTTTCACCGATTCTCCCCAATAATCATCTGGAACCCCTACCACTGCTGTTTCCAGAACAGCTTGGTTGGAATACAAAACCTCTTCGATTTCTCTGGGATAAATGTTCTTGCCACCACTTATTATCATGTCATGTTTTCGGTCCACGATATAGACGTAGCCATCGTTGTCCAGTTTTCCATAATCCCCGGTGTATAGCCATCCGTCATGAATATTTTTTTCCGTTTCCTCTGGTAATTCCCAGTAACCAATGGTCATGGCCTCACTTCTTACGGTTATTTCACCAACCTCGCCTCGCTCCATCTCTTTTCCGTTCAGCCCTCTTATTTTGACTTCAAAATCAACTACAGGCCGGCCGGCTGAGAGCAGTCTCTGCATATTAAAACCTACCCCTTCGAGAACATGATCCTCTGGGAGAAGAACTGTTGTACACGGCCCGGTCTCCGTCTGACCATAGAATTGGGCAAAACCACATTTGAATGTCGCCAGGGCTTTTTTTAACAATTCCAGAGGCATCGGTGAAGCGGCATATATCAGAAGCCTGAAATGGCTCAAATCATATTTATTAACATCTTCCAGTTGCAAAATGGCATTGATCATCGTTGGCACAAATTGGCAAACACTTACTTTCTCATCGGATATTAATTTAAGAACCTGGTCAGGATCAAAAGAGCCTTCTTTTCTGATCACAATTGTGTTGGCCATCAGGATATGCCTTAAGCTGTCAGCGAACGTGATATGATAAAATGGGAAAAGTAACAAAGCGCAGTCATCATGACGAATACCAATTTCGAGCGCGCTTGTCATCATATTCGTCCATTCATGTCGATGCGTTCTCATGGCTCCTTTTGGGCGGCCTGTAGTGCCTGAAGTAAGGAAGATGCTGCCCAAATCTTCACCTTTACTAGTGAAGTCAGGCTCGGACACCGAACCTTTGGCGACGAGGTCGTCGTAGTGTATGAAATCGGATGATTCAGAACTGAGTTCAATTGCAAATTCTATAGATTTCTCATTTGGCATACTTTGCCTTACGAGTTGTCTGAAATCCGGATCAAAAAATAATGCACGCGGTCGTATGTATTTGAATATTTGCGTCAATTCTTTCTGTTTCAACAGATTATTTATTGGAACTACCACTGTTCCCGATTTTGCGCATGCGAAGTATAATTCAATGAACTCTTGGCAGTTGTGCAAGAGCAGCGCAATTCGGTCGCCTTTCTTAAGGCCCATGTCAATGATGCTGTTAGACAAGCTATTGACCTTTTTATTAAGCTCAGAATATGTAATTTTTTTGTCCCCACATATGATGGCAAACTTGTTTGGAAAATTTGCAGAACTGCGCCGCAAAACGTTACCGACTGTCATTATTTTCTCCATATTTTCTTTATGAATCTGGTTGACAGGTTCAGTCATCATAGATCGACATTGTGATTTCATGTCTGGCCCCTAAGGGCAAGTGACCAAGACAGGTCGCCTAAACGTTGGCATTAATAAAAAGTTTTGGGAAATTTGTCCTTTTCATCTTCCCAGAACACACCCAGATGTTCTCTAAAAAAAGGACCCAAGCGTTTGAACAAATTCTTCCAGTGCGTCTGTCCTTTCCCCAGATTGTCCAGGATCTCTGCCACCAGTTCCGGTAACCGACTCAGTTCAGTCTTTGGAAGAAAGGATACAGCTCCACAATCCCGTGCCTTGTTCAGGCTGTCACGACTCATCGAATGGGCCGTTAACATGGTTGCCGGAATATTTTTTGATCTGCAAATATTGAGAAGACCGAAGCCATCGACCCCCATGATGTCGAGTATGACCAGGTCGAAAGATTCCTTTTCTATGAGTGATTTTGCCTCTTCGAAGTTTCTGGCGGTGTACAGATCCGCCATTTCCAGAAGTTCCCCGACAATATCCAAAACATCGGGTTCGTCATCCACTACCAATAGTCTCTTTCCTTTCAGAGCTTCTTCCGTCATTCAGTTTGCTTCCTTGTGTTTCTTTGTTTTTTATCGATGGCAAGGCAAATATTGTTCCTCGCCTGAACCTAACTAAGGTTATTTCGGCGCAAGCCTTCCAAGCTCAAGAGGTCAGAGTCTGATTTTTTGAGAGAGCAACATCTTAGCATGAAACCATTTAGATGCCCTTGTATCCCGTGGCTTCAAACATTTTACGGTTTGAGCCCCAGCCCTCTGCTTATGATGAGTTTCATGATTTCACTGGTGCCGGCAAATATTGAGAGGCATCTTACATCTCTGTAAATCTTGCACACTCTGTATTCTTCCATGTATCCGTACCCACCATGGAGTTGAACCGCCTGGTAAGCAATTCTATTCACCATCTCACCCAGCCAGAACTTTCCCATGGAGACTTTTTGTACTATTTCTTTGCCTGCCAAATGGTCCCTGATGAGACTGTCAAGGAAAACGCGCCCCATTTGAACTTCTGTAGCCATTTCGGCCAACCTGAAAGCGTTATACTGAAAATTACCGATGGGTTTGCCAAATGCTTCCCGGACCTTAGCGTAAGCCAATGCTTCTTTCAGAGCTTCTTCAGCCAGAACTTGGCATTTTATCGATACCTCCAGGCGCTCTTGCTGAAGTTTTTGCATCATGTACTTGAAGCCCTGACCCTCCTCTCCGAGCAGATTTCCAACCGGCACACGGCAGTCTTCAAAAAAGAGTTCGGCCGTATCCTGCATGTGATAGCCCATTTTGTTCAATTTTCGTCCGCGATGAAAACCTGGAGAGTCTGTTTCAACCAGTATCAGACTGATTCCACGGTGACCGGCTGTTGGGTCTGTCTTGACAGCCAAAACAATCACATCTGCAAAGTAGCCATTGGTGATGAAAGTCTTTTGTCCGTTAATGACATAATGGTCACCGTCTTTTACTGCCTTGGTGCGTATGGCTGAAAGATCCGACCCCGCATCAGGCTCAGTCAATCCAATGCACGTGACTGTTTCGCCTGAAACACATTTTGGAAGCCATTTTGCTTTAATGGCGGGGCTGGCATAAGAAAAAATGTATGGTGTTGCAACATCACTGTGCAGTGGAACTTCTACCCCAAACGCATTTCCACGAAGTAACTCTTCATTTACAATTACCGAGTATTCGAAACCAAGCCCGAGCCCTCCATATTCTTCAGGAAGCCAGGGGCACAAATATCCTTCTGACCCCATTTTGAGCCATACGGATCGGGGGACTGCACGTTTCTCCTCCCACTCGGAGACGAACGGGGTTATTTCACGCGCCACAAATTTTCTGAATGAGTCTCTAAATATCTTGTGTTCAAGAGTTTCTTCCATGAAATCACTCATCTGGGTAGCCTCTTTCCTGATTTGTTTTTCCTCAAAATTACTTCATCAAAACACCGGGTAAATAGGTCACTAGCTCTGGAAAAATGAACAATAGAACCATGCACAGCAACATGGCTATCAAAAAGGGATAAACTCCCGCGTAAATTACGCTCATTGGTTCATTTGTGATATTTCTTACTACAAACACGCAGATAGCAACTGGAGGGACCACGGAACCAATACAAACCGTGCATGCTATCATGATTGCGGTCCAGACCGGATCATAGCCAAGTTTGGTAATTATTGGAAAAAAGATGGGGGTTGCCAGAATCATGAACGCCAGATCATCTATGAAAGAGCCTCCCAAAAGGAAAACAATCAATATAATTGCCATAGTCGCTGCATTCGGCAAACCGAGACCAATTATCCAGTCAGCGGCAGTCTGTGGAATACCTGCCACAGCAATGAAATGTCCCAGCACAGTGGAAAAAGCTATTATAATTAAAACCATACAAGATGTTCTTAGCGCTTCTTTTAACGACCTGACATAACCATCTAGAGTTATGTCTTTCTTGGCTGCGCATAAAACAAGAACTGCAAATGCCCCGACGCTACCGGCCTCTGTTGGAGTAAAAAAGCCATTCATGAGACCGCCTATAAGCGTTAAAAAAACCAGAATGGGCCAGATCACGTCAGGCAGTGTTTTCCAGCGTTCATTCCATGAATATCTCGAACCCGGAGGACCCAGCTTGGGATCGATCCTCGACCATCCTAAAATGATCAGGATGAAAAAGGATGACATGATCAATCCCGGGACTATTCCCGCCATAAAAAGTTTTCCAATTGATTGTTGGGTAATAATTCCGAAGACTATCAAAGTGATACTCGGTGGCAGGAGCACACCAAGAGTTCCAACCGTAGCCACTATGCCTGTGGAGAGTTTCTTGCTGTAGCCATACCGGTTCATCTCAGGGATGGCAACACTTGCAAAAGTCGCTGATGTCGCCACCACAGACCCGCAGATGGATTTAAAAACTGTTGCTCCAGCCACAGTAGCGACAGCCAGGCCTCCTGGGATATGTCCCAGGAACTTGTGATTGGCAGTATACAAACTTCTGGCAATACCTGCATTGAAAGCGATTTGTCCCATAAGCACAAACATAGGTATGGCCGTTAGTCCGTATGAAGCCAGAGAATCAAGAAAATCGTTCGCAAGAAGGCTCATGGCGGCATCAAAACCATTTAGAATCGCGAACCCTGTGAAACCAACAATGCCCATGGCAAAAGCTAATTCGAGTCCCGTGGCAAAGAGCGTCATAAGAACCAAAAGCGCTAACAGGCAAACGGTGGTCTCAGTCATTTCGATCCCCTTCGACAGCAAAAACGGTTGAAAAAATCACCAGGGCCTCGACCAAAGAACAAAATGACAATGCATAGGCAACTGGGTAGTAAGGAACATGAAGAGTCAGAGAGACCTCCCCTGTGACGTGGAGATCGCGAGCTTTTTCGAACATCGCCCATGCCAACAGAATGAAAATCCCCACCCCAAGAAGCTTGTTAAAAAGCTTGAGTACGTTTTTGATTTTTTGGGATGAAAGGTCCTCGACAATGTCCACCTTGACGTGGGCATCATCGAGGGAAGTCTGAGCTAAAGCAAAGCCAACTACCAAAGCGCCTGCAAAAGACATGAGTTCGAAAGTGCCGGTGAAAGGGCGTCCGAAATAACGCAAGAAAACATCAGCTACGGTAAGCAACATCATGAATGATAACAACAGAGCGCCTAACGCATTCAGAGAGTTTCCCAGTTTCTTGATCACATTTTGAAACACTTGCATTAGTCCTTCCACCTCCCCAGCATCGATTGCCAAGAATGGTCTCTTATTCGAGTTTCAATACTATTTCTTGTAACTTTTGGCCGTTTCTGTGATAAACCCCATCACCTCTTCTCCAGGTAAACCCCTGTTTTTCATATCTTTTACATAGTCGTCCACAAGAGGCTGACTCCCCTGGTTATACCAACGGTCCTCCTCCTCCGGGCTCAACGTGATGAATTCAACTCCTCTTTTGGCCAACCAGTTCTCGCCTGCAACATTTATGTCAGTCCACATTTGACCATATCTCTGGATGAATTCGGGACTCATGTCGTCAACTATTTTTTGGACATCAGGTGGAAGTGAGGCAAAAGTCTTCTTGTTCATCGCTACTACGAAGGCGGAGGAATAGGCTGTACGAAGGTTTCGTGTGGTATATTTGATGAATTCTCCTGTTCTAAACCCCTCTAAAGCTTCAGAACTGGATAGTAAACCATCCACAATACCTTTGGAGAGAGCATCATAAACTTCAGGCATTGGCATGGCCACAGCGACGCCACCAATAAGACCCACAAATTTGGCATTTGAACCAAAGCAGCGAAGTTTCACGCCTTTGACATCTTCCAATTTTTTGACTTGTTTGGCTCTTGTATGCAAAAAACCATCTGGCATGGCATGAAACCACAACACCTTTACGTCGTCGAATTCTTTGGGTTTGAATTTGCTGTAAAAAGAATTGGCTATTTGGGTTGGCCCGGCGCCAGAAGGCAGACCTATGGGAAGGTCCAGGGCCTGAGAAAGAGGAAACCTGCCTACGGTGTAACCCAGAACATGGTTCCCCACATCTGCGATACCCTTGACTACGGCATCATATGATTGCGCTGACGGCACCAAAGTACCCGCTGCATAATACTTGACAGTTACCTTACCCTGGGTTCTTTTCTCCAGTTCTTTTCCCCATTCCTGGAGAAGCGCGTCTTGTTTGTGACCGACTGGGAACCAGTTGGTAACTTTTATTGTTATCTTTTGCTCTGAATGTCCCATAACAGGAGTCAGGCAAACAATCACAAAGGGAATCCACAGGATGAAAGCAAGATTAAGCAGTCGTTTCATAAGTGCTCTCCTTTCAATGATTTAACTTTTTGATCTATGCTCAGTCTTTCAAGGGTCATCTTGAAAATCTGGGGAGGTTTCTATTGGCTTGCGCTGTCTTTCCAAGCCGGCTTTGAGCTTCGGGAAATGAGCCAACAGTAGCCTCCCATGACATGCCTAGGATTCGGCCTTTGTCGCCATAGCCGTTTTCAGTAAATCTGCTGGAGATTCCCAGTCCTTCATCTGATGCATCCAGGGGGCTCGCTCTACAAAGAGGTCGTGCGCTAATGGGACAGGGGGATGAGATCGCCATTTCGGATCAAATTCATTTTTTACTTTTAGCAGAAAATCATGGTAATTCGGCCCATATTTGGGACCAGTCAGATAAAGTGGCTGGTGCGGCCCGAGTAGTGACGTATAAAAATTGTTTTCTATGTTCATTTTGGCGGTGTCTACATAAAAGTGATCGACTGGGTCAGTATCATCATCGGGATCCCAGTAAATCAGAAATTCCGAGTAGCCCTGATGGCCCAGCTCAAAACTCTGGAACCATCCTGGATCGCCATAATCAGGCATCAAAGGTGGCGTGTATTTTTTCTTCAATTCCGCATATGATGGGCCATGATCTGGAGACTGGGTGAGGGTTTCAATGACATAATCGACAGAAACGTACCCTCCGCACATCAACCACATTCCGGCTGAGTCAGCATTCTTGATCCAGGATTCATCGCTCGGCTTGGTACGACGCGCAATTCCACCGAGTTCGGTCATGATATCCATGAGGACTTTCTCATCATAAGCCATTTGTTCTTCTGACGTAAAACCGATCAGAAGCACTCTGACTATGAAAAAATTGGCCACTGTCTCCTCATTTTCTTTACTCCAGATATCCCAGAATTCTTCCTTGCATTCGGCTTTTGCAATTGCTCGCCAGAATAGCGGCACTTTTGTGACTGCTCCGCCAATTTCAGCATGTCCTATTTCCCGCATGGCTTTAACCTGGGCCTCTTTTGAAGGAACCACAAAATTGATCCATTTCACTCTCTTTTCCGGCAGGGCAAGAGCTGTGTTCGGTGATATCCCCGTAGGCTCGAGGCGTTCTGGTTGAAATGGAAGAGTTTTGATTGCCATTCTCGTTACAATCCCCAGACAGCCTCGGAGCCCCGTGTAGCCCCTGAGTAATCCTCTTAGATCAGGCCCCGGACCCTCTCCCCAGAATGGATCCGATCCATTGGCCAGAGATCCGAGTCGAAGAATTTCTCCGTCCGGCATGACCACTTCGGTTCCAAGAATTCGTCTGTGGGGCAAGCCAATTCTGTGACTTAGAGGAGACCATCCGTCGCCTATCAGGTTTGCGATGGCAGAAGCCTGAGCCCCTCCTCCACCTATGACTACATAGGCCCCGTGACTCATACATTCTTCCTGGATGGGAGAATAAACCATCCCAGGTCCTACCTCGACATAGAAATGTTTTTCATCCAGCACAAAATCGTTCATGCGCTTCAGATCGATCAACAGTGCGTCTTCAACGTGGGGGTGGGATCTTGATCCGTAAAAACCCGTGCTGTAAGGAACGTAAGGGATGTCATGGCGGTAGCATAATTTGACTATTCTCTGAACCTCTTCAGTGGTCTTTGGCAGTATCACACAGGCGGGAACCTTCGTCATGACCCGCTCGTAGCCCAAACCACTTTCGTATCCACCGGGTCCACTCCGGTAGCCTTCGCATATAGCTGGATCATTGGATATATAGTTGGGGCCCACTGTAGCTTCTAATGCTGCATAGATATCTTTGGATATGGCCATAATTGCTCTCCTTATTACCTAACCTTCAATTGACGCGCAGATCACTTCTGAAATGTCCAGAACCTGAACCTCCAGACCATCAGAATTAATGGCGTTCTTAAAGTTGTTCTTACACATGGGGCAAGCCGAAACCAAAGTCTCTGCGCCTACTTCGGCAACCTCTTCCAAACGGTGTTTAGCTGCCCACTCGGCAAAATCTGGAAATGTTTCCTTAACCCCTCGTCCAGCTCCGCAGCAGAAGCTGTTTTCCCTGGTCCTGGGCATTTCCACCAGATTCACTCCCGGGATAGCTTTTAATATCTCTCTTGGTTTGGCGTATATAGTCTGGTTACCCCTTCTTCTTTTTAGCCTGGGTTCAACACAGCCCATCCAGCCTCGTTTTCCTTCGTATGGAGTCCATGGATCGCTCAAACGCCCCAGACTGCATGAGTCATGAAATGCCATGCGGGTTGGGAATGGTTTCTTCATCTCTAACTTGCCCGCTTCAAGTTTTGTGTGGACAAATTCCACAAGATGAACTACCTCGAATCCCAGTTCACTCGTCGGAATGTTGAGCAATTTTGGATAATCAACTTTCCACATTCGATACCCTTCTGCACAACTGGTCAGAAGAGTTTTGGCCCCGGTTTTTCTAACCTGTTCTACATTCCTGCGGGCTAATTCCTGGGCTTCCGAATATAATCCGGCAGCGAAAAGGGTATTGCCGCAGCACCATTCTTCCGGCATAAGCATAAACGGTGTGCCAGACGCCTTTAATATCTTCGCTGTTGATTGAGCTATTTCCTTGTTGGTGTAGGAGGCCACACAACCCACAAAATAAAGCACATCGGCTTTATCCTGGGGAGCTGTTTCAGGTGTGACCCATGACTTCCTGATATCAGACGAAGCTCCAAATTTATTGTGGGTCTTGGCAATCCTTTCAGACATTTTCTTGTGCTCTGGAAGTGGTCCAACACCATCTTTTACGGCCTTGACCCTTAAAGCTTCCAGTGACAATTCTATTTCTAAATCGAGGTTACGCTTGCATCCCACATCGCAAGCCCCACACAGAGTGCAGGCGTAAATAATTTCGAGGGCTTTTTCGTTCCAGTCGAGAAGCTTTTCCGCTAAGGCGTGACCTATCCTCATCTTCCCGTATGCGCCGTAGGAGTCAAATTCAAACTTGGTAGCGCTGGGACATCTGGTCATGAACTTTGCGCCAGGCATGTACGTATGATCGACCCACGTGCAACCTTTGCATTTGATACATCGACTCATATCGTAAACAAAATTTTCTATGTCTGTGATGTCGAGTTTTAAATCCGGTTTAGGCTTATAGTATCTTACTTGTTCATCGGCCATGATCTTTGCCTCCTTAAAAGCACAAGTTGGAAGGATTCATGATATTATTTGGATCAAAGACTTTTTTCAGTCGCCTGAGGTGAGTTGCGTAGGATGCTGCCTTTTCGTAAACAATCGGAGCAAGATCACCGTATGGCCTTGTGAATACTGCCCCATCCTTGAGAAGCTCGATTGCGGCTTCTTTATACAAGGATCTGACCATAGCGACTTCATTTGCATTTTCAGGACTGTAAAAGAAGGAGAATTCAATTCTGCAGGCTCTGTTGTGTTCAATCGGCTGAATATATATGCCTATTTCTTTTCCTGGATAACCATTGGCATTGGCTATTTCTTTCACTTTGTTCACGAAATGGCTGGATCTCAAAGGTCGTGTGTGAAAAAATAAACTTTGTGAGGCTCCTTTGATCCTGTTTTTCCAATAGGGCGAATCTGAAGGCCACGGATTTCTTAATATGGACAACAACTTGTTGCTCAATCCTGGAAATCCCGGCAAATTCTCCTGTAGATCCAAACCTGTAAATTCCTCCCGGAGCACTTGGGCCAGTAAGGCTTTTTCATAATTCATCTTTTCTTCCGGACGTCTCAGAAGCCCGCTGACAACTAGTATCAATGTGAATGCAGGTAATGAGGATTGAAGTTTTTCAAAATCTGACGGCCACTGACGGGCCAGGATCGCCGCAAGATCGGTGTTGTTCAATAACAGGACTTCCTGTCCTATTCTTCGCGGCATTATACGGTGTAAAAATTCCATTGCATTATCGACATCGTCTATGGGAGCAAAGAAAACTTCATCCATCCTGGGGATCGATTCAATCTTCAGAATTGCCCATGTCACGATGCCCATTGTGCCTTGGGCACATTGAAAGAACCTGTAAAAGTCCAAACCAGGTCCGGAAGGGTTGCCACCCCTCGATGGTGAGTTCGGGTAGCCGTGAACACTTGCGCTTCCAGTTCGAAAGATTTCACCGGTAGGCCAAACCACCTCCATGGCCTGTAGGGGCTCTCCATAGTCGTAAACCTGATTTGTGGGTTCTTCTCGTTCCAGAAAATCTGTTAGAACAGATCTTTCTCCCGGAGGAGTTAAAGGCATGATCACCCTGAACCCCTCTTTCCTGAGTTCAGAGGTGAGCTTGTCCCAGTTGACACCAGCTTCAAATCTCACCAATCGGTTGTCTCGATCAATTTCCAGAATTTTGTCCATTCTGGACATGTCGATCAAAAGCCCTCCCTCTTTGGGAATGGTTGCGCCGAAAAAATGGACTTTGGAACTGCAAGGAACCACAGGAATACATTCTTCATTACAACATTTGATGAGTCCCGAAACTTCTTCAGATGTTGATGGCCATGCAACATAATTTGGAATCCCACCCGAATAATAGCTGTAATCGGTTGCATAAGATTTAAGATGTTCATGGTTGTCGGAGAAATTTTGATCGCCCACTATTTTCGCAAGTCTCGATCTAATGTCCACGGTTAACCTCCGTTTCACTGATTGGTATGGTTTCATTGTTGGTATGGAGCACGCTGATTGTAATGGTTAAGAGATTCAAAGTATTTGAAGATTCTGAACTTGTAAAACCATCCGCCTGGAGTAAGTGACCCTCGACCATTTTCGCCACCTCTTCTGTCCGATCTGCATTCAAAAAAACCCCCCTCAAGCATAATTATTTATAAATGTATTAACTATTTTACTAATAGATAGTCAACGTATTAACTATTTTAAAACTATTTTAAACGGACGGAATTGTCAAGAATTTTTGTTTTCTCAAAGAGATTTCCGGGGACTCATCAGGCATGACTTCATGGCCAGACTCAACAACACTAAGAGAGCTTTTGCCGGCAACAATAACAAAAAACTTTTTGTGGAAATTGCTAAATAACTGAAAGCATCCTATTGTGTTCATAGTTGATCGAACAGACGATTATTCCTGTTCCGGGATTGAGCCCGTTTTGTCTCGGGAATCGTCGGAATAATCCTCGTTAAAAAGGTCCAGGAAATTGCAGTTTTTTACGCGAAGCTGTGTCATGCTTGTGAACCGGAGGGAATCCGATGAATTCATTTGTCTATAGACCTGAGCTAATCGGATACGAAAAAGCGATCGAGTTGGCCCTCGGAAATGTTAGTCCTCTTTCAAAGGAATTGTGTCCGTGTTCTGAAGCTTTGGGAAGGGTTGCATGGAGCGCGGTCAGGGCAATCAACAATCTGCCATCCGTGGATTCTTCTTTGAAGGATGGTTACGCTGTCAAATCATCTGACCTGAAAACGGCAAATGATTCCGCTCCCGTTTTCTTGAAACTCGTGGGCGCTTCCATTACGGGCCATAAACCAACGATAGAAGTGAATTCGGGAACAGCAATTCGAATCTTAAGTGGGGCAGTCATACCTGAAGGGGCTGATGCAGTGTTGGCTGAAGAATTCACTGAATTAGATTCCGGCATGGTCAAAGCCACAGCGGACGCTCATTTCGGAAGAAACATACTTAAGACCGGAGCTGACATCCTGAAGGGGCAAGTTCTTGTTGAGGCGGGGGAATTGATTACTCCTGCAAAGGTTGGGCTGCTAGTGGCGGGAGGGGTATCACAGTTATACGTGTCCCGCATGCCTTCTGTAGGTCTTCTTGCTACGGGGGATGAAGTCATCCTTCCAGGCAGACCGTTGTCTGAAGGGAAACTTTATTCGAGCAACGTGGTGTTACAGGAAACCTGGCTCAAATCTATGGGAATAAACTGTGTGACTGGGGCATGCGGTGATTCGATCAATACTCTGATTGATTACATAGACAGGATGTTACTCTCTCAGGATATTTTGATAACCTCAGGAGGCGCATGGACCGGCGACCGTGATCTGGTGATAAAAGCGCTGGATAATCTCAATTGGAACCCCATTTTTCACAGGGTAAGAATGGGACCTGGAAAAGCGGTCGGCATGGGGTTGCTTCGCGGGAAACCAGTATTCTGTTTACCTGGAGGACCTCCATCCAATGAAATGGCTTTTCTGATGATAGCTCTTCCGGCCATTGCCAAAATCCTTGGCCGAAAAAATCATTTCATGCCGACTTTCCTGGGAACGTTAACTGAAGACTTGATCGACCAGATCGATTGGACTCAATTTGTACATTGTGATTTAAGCATTGTTGATGG
>CAYNZA010000014.1:5689-43054 GCA_964401595.1 uncultured Desulfomonile sp. | reverse complement strand
TTTCGGTAACATCAGTCATTACCGTGAGGAAACTCTTTTTACCGTGGTTCTCAATTATTTCACCTGAGAATACGCCCTCGATAGTGTCTCCACCTTTGGTGCGAACCTGAAGATCAGCGTTCCTGACCCTTCCGAAATCCTGAAGCTGTTGGGCCAAATCATCCTGGCTGGTCTGACTCACAAAAAGCCCTATTTCAGCGCTGGTCTTGCCGATTATCTCCGGTCTGGAGAAACCCAGAACCGAGAGAAACGCGTCATTAACTTCGGTGAATCGTCGTTCCGGCATACTGCTTACAGCCATAGGCGCCGGATTGAAACTGAAAATCCGGTTAAACTTCTGAAGTGACTCCTGCTCCTCGCTCAGGTCTTTGCAGATGGCGAAAATACAGTCCTGACCACTCCAGCGGCCGTGCCATACCCGGGTTTCTACAGCCAGAAAATCCCCATCCCTCTTTTGGAGCGGAAGGGGACATAAATCTCTTTCCCCCCTGAGCATTTGGGAAAATATTTCCAGAGCTTCCACACGACTGGAGGGTGGGTGCAAACCCAACACTCCGAGGGCCTTGATCTCTTCTAAAGAATACCCGAGCTTGCGGGAAACTGCAGGATTGCAAAAAACGAGTTCTCCATCATGTGTGGTGACCATTGCCAGGTCGTCAATGGTCTCAAAGAAAGCCAGGAAATTATCTCTGGTCTCCTGAAGGGCCGATTCCATTTTTTTTCGCTCGGTTATGTCCCGAAACGTCAATGTCGATCTTTCCTGACCAGAACAACATTCGAAAACACTTGAGAAGACTTCTACAGGAACCCTGCCTCCACCGGCATGAATAAAACTGGTCTCGAACACTGTTTCACCATCCCGCCTCCCGAGTCCCATAACCCTTGTCAATGTGGAATCGTCCGGATCAACTATCCCCCGAATTCCGGCCTTGCAGATTTCTTCCACGGATCTTCCAAGTATCCTGCATGCCGACGGATTGCACATCAGGATGTCATCGTCAGGAGATGTGTATAAAACACCGTCCATTGAATTCTCGAACATTGAGCGAAACATCTGTTCGCTGTGCCTTAGTTTAGCGGTACGCTCCTCGACAAGTTCCTCCAGTTTTGCCTGATGAGCCCTTAGAGCGTCTTCCGCACGCTTCAAACGAAACATGGATTCAGTACGTGCCACCAGCTCACGGTTAGAGATCGGTCTTGCAATGTATCCATCCGCTCCCGATTCCAGGCCGAACGCCTGGGAATCAGAGTCAGTCTCTATACTCGACATTAAAACTACATAAGAGTCAACAGAAGGCGGTCCGGCTTTAATGCGACGGCAGACCTCGCGACCATCCATGTCGGGCATCACAACATCAAGAAGAATCAGCCCGGGATTATGCTTGAGCGCCAGGTCCAGTCCGTCTTCCCCATTGGCTGCCCGGAGAATGATGTAGCCCGCCTTCTCCAGGGCTTTGGATGTCGCAGCCAAGAGGACGGGGTTGTCGTCTATTACAAGCACAACGTTATTATTAAGATTTTTGTCGTCCATCGGTGAATTGGTTCCCTGGCCGCGCGTTCAATTCAATTGGGATCCAAAGTACATTTAACTCATTTCTTCAGGCCTTATCGTGAGTTACAATGATTCCACATGTCCCTGTATAATAATAAATACTAATCATATCAAATTGTTATTTTTTGATTCTCTGTCATGTTAACGATATTGTCAAAGAAAAAATTTCACCCCTATTAAAGTTTGCGACTGCCACCAAAACCTGATAAACTTTATTCAAGACGGCCTTTCACGATTGGATTTGCAGCGAGTCACCCGACTAGAGTTATTTGAATTTCATTCGGCGAAATCACCTTTTCACTAAATCTCAAAAACTTTACCAACATCTGTAAACTTCGAAACGGGAGAACTCCCATGAGAAAGTCATTGTTAACGGTCATGTTGGTTTTGGCGCTAAATATTGCGTTGTCATCCGGGGTATTGGGCCAATCGGAGGAGACCGGAAACAAACTGATACGTGAGGGGCAGGACATCCAGCACAAGGCTCAATCCAGCGCAGACGTTGATAGGGCCATAAAGAAATATGAAGAGGCGTTAAAAATATTTGAGAGCCGGAGGGCGTTAAAAGGCCAGGCGGTGGCCTTGAATAACATCGGGTGGGCTCAGTACAAATTGAGCCGGTATGGACCGGCGCGGCACAATTTTGAACGCTCAATACAATTATCAAGAAAGTCTGGAGAGGCCAAAGAAGAGGGAAACACCTTGAGCAACCTCGGTTTGGTTCTCTGGAAACTTGGTGATTTTCCTGCTGCCCTCGAACATTTTCAGTTGTCTCTTCAGATAAGGAAGAGAATCGGTGACACAAGGGGCGAGGGGATATGCCTTAACAACCTCGGACTGGTATATGACAATGCCGGTGAATACCCAAAAGCACTGGAAGCCTACGAACAGGCGCTGAAACTGTATAGAAAGATTGGCGAAAACAAGGAAGAAGGAATAACTCTTAACAATGTAGGCTTGATCTATTCAACACTTGGTCAATATGCAAAAGCGCTCGAATACTATCAGCAGTCTCTCCCTTTGAGGCGAAAGACAGGGGACGTATTCGGAGAGGGCGTCACTTTAAACAATATTGGCCTCGTTAATCAACAACAGGGGCAGTACGCCAAGGCGCTTGATAACTATCTTGAATCTATCCGCATAAGTGAAAAGATCGGGAACCTGCAGTCTCAGGGGGTTACGCTCAGCAACATAGGGCTTATCTATTATTTTCGAGGTCAATACACTAAGGCGCTCGAATATTTCCAGCAGGCGCTTGAGATGAACAGAAAACTGGGTGATGTGAAACAGGAGGGGATCACCTTGGGAAACGTGGGAATGCTCTACTCACATCTTGGTCAATATTCCCGGGGCCTGGAGTATTACGAGCGGTCATACAAAATCAGGGAAAAGATAGGAGACACGAAGGGCAGGGCGGATGCGCTCGGGAACATTGCTCACATGCATGCCCAGCAGGGCAGTTACGATCAAGCTATCAAAGCGGCGAGTGAATCACTGGAGATAAAAAAGCGAATAGGCGTGCCCGTCAAAGTCATTACCGACAATATCGCAAACTACTACATAGACAGCGGAAACATTGCCATGGCTGAGCCTCTGGCCAAACAGTCCGGCTATTATTCCACTCAGGGTAGAATTGCACTGATGAAATCCGATTATTCATCAGCGGTCTCATACTTTACCAAGGACGCCGAATGGGCCGAAAAAACCGGGAACACAGACGCCATGTTCAGAAGTTACACTGGTCTGGGAAGGGCTTATGAGAGCCTGGAGGATTATCAAAAGTCTGAGGAATATTATTCACGGGCGGTCAAGGTGATTGAAGAAATTCGGTCGGCGCTTGTGCCCTCTGAGCGGAAAAATTTCTTTGATGTCAAAGTGGGTGGCTTTCAGCGCTCCGATCCTGCCAAAGGCCTGACAAGAGTCCGTATGAAACTGAACCTCCCGGATGGCAGCATTGCCTCAAGTGAAGTAACGCGGGCCCGGTCTTTTGCAGAACATCTCGCTGAGAATTCATCAGTGGGGTCTACCGGTATCACCAGGGATTCCATGGAGAAAGAGCAATCACTAGTGAACAGGGTAGCCGCTTTAAAAAAAGAACTGGCCAAGACCGACAGAGAAAAACAGCCTGCCAAATTTGATACGCTCTCCCAGGACATAAAGACCTCTGAGAGAGAACTTGCAAATTTTATAGATGATTTGTGGAAAAAATATCCGGCTTATGCCGCAGTCAAGTATCCAAGACCGGTGAGTCTGAAAGAATCCGCCCTAAAACCTGAGGAATACGTCGTCATGTTTGATGTATCCAGTGAAGGCGTAGGAATGAAACTCATCCGCAACAAAAAGATTTACCAGACTTTTTACACGGAATGGCCCCAGGATGAAATTGAAAAGGACGTAAAAAAATTCAGGCAGCCTCTTGAAAAACTCAAATTCAGGGAGTTCGACGTTGAGTTGGCCTCCAGACTGTATAACAGGTTGCTCCTGAGGGTTCTGGTCGATGTGCCCAAAGGAACCCCACTGATTATAATTCCGGATGGAATTTTGGCCACCTTGCCTTTTGAAGCCCTGGTGTCAGGTGGGAACGTAAAATGGGGTAAGGCCGCTTTGGAGGGATATCCCGATGAACTTAGAGATAATCCTGAAGGAATACGTTTTCTTGTGGAGGACCACCCTATCAGTTACTACCAGTCCATCACCGCATTGACTCTGGCCAGGACTTTGGCCAGGAAGGACAAACCTAAAAACAGGACGTTGGTTATCGCCGACCCTGTTTTTTCGATGCAGGACGCAAGGGCTCAGCAGGTTACCACACAGACAAGGCTTGCTGAGACGGAAAAACAGCAGAACATTGAACTCATGAGGGCGATGGAGGAAGAAGGACAAAATTTCTTCGTAATGAAGCGACTGCCACGCACTTCACAACTAGCTGACGGTCTGGAACAAATCTATGGCGATGATTGTGTCTCTCTTACTGGACTCAAGGCCAACAAACCTGATTTCATGAACAGGATAGCACCTAAAATAGACTCATACAGCAACATAGTCTTTGCCACTCACGGGGTAATGTCAACCAGGATACCGGGTCTGATGGAGCCATTCCTGGCCTTGACCATGTGTCCGCCGGGGACAGACGGCTTCCTCAAGATGTCGGACATACTGTCTCTCAAGATGAACGCCGACGTAGTGGCGCTTACTGCATGCCAGACAGGTCTTGGTAAGGACGTTTCCGGTGAGGGTGTCATGAGCATGGGGCGGGCGTTCCAGTACGCCGGAGCGAAGTCCGTTCTGATGACCCTATGGGAAGTTGAGGAAGCCTCGGCCATAAAGCTGACCGAACGGTTCTTCCAACACCGCAAGGATGGAAAAACAAAGCTTGATGCACTTCAGTCTGCTAGGGATGACATCAGGAAGGAAGGATATAGACACCCGTATTTCTGGAGCGGATTCATTCTTGTGGGGGAAACGTCGTGAGAAAAATTACTCAACGGGACGGCGAGTAAGGTCCATAAACAAATGGCAATTTTAGAGGAAATGACATGTACGAAATTGCTGTCTACATATTGTTAACAATAGCCGCAGTAGCCGCTGGAGTATTTTTTTCCGGCATTCTGAGGGGCTTTATTGACCAGTTCAGGAAATAGGGGATCCGAAACGCCTGGCCTGCAGGACCGGAGACGACGGTTTTGTCATGGCAGAATTGCAAACACTCTTGCCGGAAACCCCGAGCCTTTTTTGGGCTTGGCAAATGAGACAATAGCCATGGCGCCGAACTCTGGAACCTTGTCCAGATTGGTCAGCAGTTCGATCTGGAATCTGTCTCTGGACAGGATGTACGTCTCGAGTGAGTAGTCACCCCTGCTTGTGGCTATGCCCGGATCTGTGTCGGTAGCCTCATGACCGGAGGCGGTAATATTTCGGTTTTCATAAAGGTAAGTGAGGGCTTCCAGACCCCATCCGGGATAATGCGCCGTTCCATGAACGTCTTCATTTCTCATGGCTTTGGCATCCGGCCATCTTTTGTGCCAGTCGGTTCTCATTGCCACAAAAGAGTTCTTGGGTATGGGGCCATATTTTGACTCCCATGTCCTGACATCCTCGATGGACAACTGGTAATCCGGGTTATTTTTAACCTTGTCACTCACGTCAATGACCACAAGTGGAAGAATCATGTCTCTGACCGGGATTTCATCCAGAAATCTTTTTCCGCGGACAAAATGAGCGGGCGGGTCCACATGTGTCCCCCACTGTCCAGGAATCTTGTATTGATGGGACAGAAATCCTGAGCCTTTTGTCCCGATGCCCTCGTCGTAGTGATAAACGGTGACTCGCTCTTCATCGTCGAAACCCGGCCAGTGTGGAATTCCAGGCCCAAAAGAATGGGTCAGGTCGATGAACTCCTTTGAACGCAGCATTTCAACCACCGGCCACAGTGATGATGGCGCCTCGCCGTGGACAGTTGCTGAAAAAGCGATCACGAAAAGCATTAATGTTAATATGATCTGTTTTTTCATGTTTGAGTCTCCGTATAATGCTTTTTACCCTGGAGCCCTGACGTGAAAGAGTTTCCTGACGGCGCCGTAACCATTGATTTTGTTCTTAAAATTAAATATGTCAACCATCGGATGCTGAAATTTTACTTGATAACGGATTGGTTCAACATAATTTTTTTAACGTATCCCTAAATGATGATACAATACTGTGAGACTGCAGGAGGGGAAATGGTTGAAACTTATAAAATAATGATTCCAGTCAGATTTCGGGATCTGGACTGCATGGGGCATGTCAACAATGCAGTATTTTTTACCTACTTCGAGGTTGGCAGGGAATCATTCTGGTCGGATCACATTGCCGGCCACATTGACAAATCAGAATCTTACTTCATTCTGGCGCATATCAGTTGCGATTTCATGAAGCCCATCACACTGACAACAAAGTTGAGCCTGAAGCTTTCCGTCACAAAAATTGGTAAGAAAAGTTTTGATTATCTATACATATTGGCTGATTCCGACGACGAATCGATTGAATACGCCCGGGGAGAGTCGGTACAGGTGTGCTATGATTACTCGAGAAACAGGTCTATTGAGCTTTCCCCTGAATTCAGGGGTATTCTCTCGAGGTTTTATATTGAGGGGCCACGTTAAAAAAGGACGAGTATAGGTAAAAGTTTGTCGGCAAACCAAAATGTCCTCGAAAGGAGAAACCGGAATGATCCCCAGAAACATCCTGCTCTGCACCGATTTTTCAGAAAATTCATCACCTGCCCGGGATATCGCAATTAACTTTGCAGAGGCATTCAAGGCTAATCTCGCTATCTTGCACGTGTTGGATGTCTCAGGACTCAGTCTGATGAACTTCGTTGAGTCCCCGGATGTGGCTTTTCCGGCTTACGGCTCCGCTATACCCGTTGAACTTGCGGACGAGATTCAGAAAAGCGTCAGGCAAAACACTCTAAAAGCTCTGGAGCAAATCAGGCTTGATGCTTTGGATAAAGTAAAAAACATCTCGGTTCATTATGTGGACGGAGTCACATCGGTAGAAATAGTAAAGTTTGCCGAAGAGAATTCGATTGACCTCATCGTACTGGGCACCCACGGCAGGACCGGTTTTGCACACCTGATCATCGGTTCAACCGCCGAAAATGTTGTGAGAATGGCTAAGTGTCCCGTGCTTACAGTCAAGTCATCCATTCTGACATGACGGCTTTAATAGCCGCTGTCCGGGGATGTCTTTTCGAGTTCAGGACCCTAAAATCATCGGACCGCAGCTTCAGTCAGCGTGACTGAGGGTGTGGTCACTTTAGCTACAATGGACGTAACAATTGCCCCGGTTGCGGGTGATGACCTCCTGGACATTCAATCTCCACATGGATTCGAGCTTGCAGCATGCTAAAGCTTGCAATCTTTTTGGTGAGGACAGGTTTTTCTGAATTGTCCCAGTAGCCTTCGGTGCGGGTAACCTCATTTGCCCCGGGCATGTGATACTTACCCGTAGAGTCCATGCGTTTGAGTCGTGATAATTGTATGGAAAAGTTCTGGAATTCCTTGAAAAAATAAGGTTTCTGCAGGGTTGGTAATAAGGAATATTTTTGAAAGGTGCTATTCAATACTATGGAAAACATGAACAATGATTCCTCTATGACAACAGAAAAAACTTTTGATGTAGACATGTTCCGTCCCGAGGACGCTGACAGTGTAGTCAGTCTGTTTCGATGCGTGCATGGTGACGATTATCCAATAAAAATATTTTATGACCCAGCCGGGTTAATCAAGGCAAACCGTGAAGGTGACTACTACACTGTTGTAGCCAGGTCTGCTGACGGCCGGATAATTGGAGTTCACAACCTGTTCCGATCAGCGCCGAGCCGGCAAGTGTATGAATGGGGAGTAGGGCTGGTGCTCAAGGAATGGCGCAGTCAGGGTGTTTCGGCGGCGATAGAGAAAACAATGAATGAGCAGGTGGTGACAAGCATGGGCATGCATACCGTCTTCGGTGAACCGGTCACAAACCATGTGGCCATGCAGAAGGAAGGCCTGAAATTTGGTTACCATGTGACTGCTCTGGAAGTCGGCTTGATGCCGGGTGAAGCATATTCGGGTGAGGGGGTGACTGCCTCAAGAGTCAGCACACTGCTGTTCTTTCGTGTCTACCGAAACATTGCTCAGCAAATCTTCCTGCCGAAGCCCTACTGCGATTCACTGAAAAGACTTTATGAAAAATTCTCGGAAGGCAGAGTTTTTACCGAATCCATAAGCCCAATCATAGAAAACAGCTGCAGCAGTTCCAGAATGGAAATTTTCGATTTTGCCAAGGTGGCCAGAATTGCTTTTCACGAAACCGGTTGGGACTTTGCTGAACGTTTGGCGGAACTTGAATCAGAGGCTGTTAGCAAGGGATCGATAGTTATTCAGGTGTGGGTAAGGCTGACTGAACCCTGGGTGGGGAGAACCGTGGAGATACTACGTGAAAATGGTTATTTTCTGGGCGGCTTGCTTCCACAGTGGTTTGATGATGATGGGGTGTTGATGCAGAAACTATTTTATGAACCGGAATTTGAATCAATTCAGCTTTATTCTGATGATTCTAAAAAGCTTCTGGAGCTTGTCAGATCGGATTGGCGCCGGGTGTGTTCTAAATAACAGGTCTGAAAAATGGTTCGGCTTCTACCCGACAAAATGGAATTGGTCCAACGTCTGAAAAACTCATGTCAGGACGTGCCTTGCAAAGTAGCTGTAGAATTTGGCTGATTAGGCACAAGCGATTTCTGAATAATATAATACCATGACCTGAACATGTTAAACAAAAAAGGAGAAACCGGATGAGAAAGTTCCTCATGGCTTTTGGGACAGTGTTGCTGTTGATGCTGTGCGTTGCAGGTTTATGCGGGGCTGAGGCTGAAAAAGCCAATCCATCGACGGTTGATCAAACCTCCGGTTTGGACGGATCGCAACTGTTTACCAATGGCACCATTTATATAGATGCTGATAACAAGGCATACAACCTCCTCGTGAAGGACGGAAAAGTCACCGGTTGGAATGTAGAACCGGAAAGGCATGCCTCAGCGGCAATCGTGGATATGAAAGGCGCTGTAGCGTATCCGGGTTTCATAGATAGCCACTGCCATCTGATGGAGGCAGGGACCGTATTGAAGGTTGGGGCAAACCTTGCGGATTGCAGGGATGTCGATTCAATAGTCAATACATTGGCGGAGAAGATCAAATCAATTCCGGAAGACGGGGTCGTAATGGGTATAGGATACAGCCTTGGCGATTACGACAAATGGTCACTCGAGGATCTTGCCAAGCTGGACGAGGTCACAGGAAACAGGCCTGCTTTTCTGGTTGACCAACTTGGACACAACGCCATCATAAATACGGCCACCATGAAGCTGGTTGATCTGACTCCCGGCGCCCCCATCCCTCAGGGTGGCATGATCATCAAGGAAAACGGTCGACTGACCGGCATGTTGAGGGAACGCGCTATGTCGATTCCATGGCCCAGAATTTTTGCCCGGTTCAGCACGGAAGATATTATGGCCGGCACGTTGGCGATGCTCGGTCACTGGGCATCGATTGGATACTCCGGAGCCATAGACATGATGGGCGCTCCGGGACTGAGGTTTATGAGACCTGACATTTTCATGGAGATGGAAAAACAGGGAATTCTACCGTTAAGAGTCCATTACTGCTACACGATCTTCGATCTGAACGATGTTCCCGAGGCCGCCAAATACGTGGGAAATGACACCGAACTGGTACGGTTTTTAGGCTGCAAGATTTTTATTGACGGAGCGTGCGCCGGAGGTGAGGCGTGGACTAGCTGGACCAACAAGCTCGGCGGTCATGGATTCCCCGAGATATATACGGACGATTCCCACGGTGAGCAGCTGAACCTCAACCGAATCGTGGCGAAAGTAGAAGAACACGGTATGAACATGCACTATCACGTTCAGGGAGACATGGCTATTGGAGCCGTCCTTGACGCCTTGGACAAGGTTCGTGAAGAAAAAGGCCGGATAAACGGAGTCCACACCCTTGTACACCTGGCTTTCCCAACCAACGAACAGGTTGAAAGAATCAAAAAATTCGATGGTAATGTCGTGACCACTGTTCAGCCCGGTTTTTGGGCCGCGGAGACTGACGGCGCGCGTTATTACGGTGAACAAGCCATCCATGAATACCCGATCAGTAAACTTATAGAGTCGGGAGTGTCAGTTGGAATGAGCACTGATTTCAGTGTCTCACCCATACAATACGCCCCGGCCTCGGTGGTTCTAGGTGTTGCGGCTACAGGGGCCGGTAATCCCAGGGATCATTTACCCCTCAAAGTCAGGGATGTCGTGAATGGCTTCACGGTAGGAAGCGCCAGGACCACAGGAAAAAATGACATGGGCAAACTGGATGTGGGATACAAAGCTGACCTGGTCGTATACGAAAAAGACCTCTATTCAGTTGATCCGGAAAAATTTTCAAGGGATTACCCAAAACTGATTTCGACATGGGTGGGTGGGCGCAAGACTCATGAACAAACAGTAAAGTAAAATGGGGGATTTGGAAAATCTCAGGCGCCGATCGATTGCTATAAACAGATTAGCCATTCTAACCAGGATTCTGGCAATGCTGTTTGAACACGATTTACCTGGAGAGCAGAAACCGAACGTCAGAATGCTTCCTGATTAAGGAGATACATCACTATGAATGGCGCACAGGCATTGTTCAAAGCCCTGGTTCAGGCGGGACTGGATACATGTTTCGCAAACCCAGGGACATCAGAGATGCAACTGGTTTACGAAATAGGGCTTACCGAAGGGGTCAGGGCAATTCTCTGTTTACAGGAGAACACGGTAACAGGGGCCGCTGACGGATATGCGCGTATGAAAGGGAAACCCGCTTTTACACTGCTGCATGTAGGTAGTGGTTTTGCAAATGGAATGGCAAATCTCCACAACGCCGGCAGAGCGAATACGGCTATGGTCAATATAGTGGGGGCGAACGCTACCTACCACCAACCGAGGTTCCCGGAACATGAACTCATCAATGGCAAAATAATTGACCTGGCTCGCACTGTTTCACATTGGACCCATGAAGCCAAGTCAGCGTCTGACCTGGCTGTCCTCGGCGCACTGGCCACCCGTTACTCTCAGCTTGGCTCAGGAAAGATCTGCACCGTAGTGGCCCCAACAAACTGCCATTGGGATCCTGCCATGGCGCCGCCGGAGTTGCCCCTGCCAATTGAGGCGCTCAAAGTTGGGCCTGAGACAATTGCCCAGGTTGCGGAGGCGCTTTCAAACGGTAAAAAGACCGGCCTGGTATTGGGGAGTACTTTACTGCATGGGGCAGGACTGGAACTGGCCGGACGAGTCGCAGCCAAAACCGGAGTTACCCTATTGGGCGAGACCTTTCCATCTCGACTGGCTCGTGGTGAAGGTAGAGTTTCAATAAAACTGATCCCGTATTTTCTTGAGCTGGCTTTGCACGATCTTGCCGACTATGAACAACTGGTCCTGGCAGGCGCACTTCTACCGGTAGCCACGTTCGCATACAAGGACAAGCCTGTCCTGAAAATACCCGAAACTTGCCGGGTCATGACTCTGGCCACGGTAGAGCATGACATGCTGGCGGCGCTGGGCGATCTGGCCGAGGCTGTCAACGCCACTCCAAAGACTGTGCAACGGAGGTCCAGATGTGATAATTCGCCGCCAACTGGAGTTCTGACCGCTGAGAGCATTGGGAAGAGCTTATGCGCTTTGATTCCTGAAAACTCAATACTTGTTGATGAGGGGGCCACAAACGGGTTTACAATTTTTGGCCTGACCGAAGGCGCTCGAGCCCATGACTATATATATGCTGTTTGTGGCGGCGCCATCGGCGGAGGGCTTCCTCTCGCCCTGGGCGCATCTGTGGCATGCCCGGATCGTAAGACCATCGCTCTGCAGGCGGATGGAAGCGGTATGTACACTGTCCAGGCGCTCTGGTCGATGGCAAGGGAAAAAGCCGATGTATTAGTCATCGTCCTAAAAAATGATAACTATGCCATTCTTGAAATCGAATTGGCAAGGGTGCGTGAGGGCGACGCTAACGCCAGGATGCAATCGATGATGAATCTGACTGACCCGACACTAGACTGGGTGAAGATAGCCGAAGGGCTTGGAGTTCCCGCTGTCAGCGCAACGACTGCTGATGAATTTCACCATCATCTGGACTCAGCGCTCAGAAAAAGAGGGCCGTATCTGATTGAAGCACGGTTAACGCAGAACATACAGGCAATGGTCGATATGGTACGGGGAAACAAGTGATTTAGATAGATGAACAATCTCTGAAAAAGGCTATCTGGCAAGTCCGTTGGCAAAAAGCGCTTTTCCTGAAAAAACAAAAGGCCCCGGCAATGCCGAAGCCCTGTAACTTATCGAATTGTTTGGTGGAGATGAAGGGATTTGAACCCTCGACCCCCGCGTTGCGAACGCGGTGCTCTCCCGCTGAGCTACATCCCCGTATCCGGGTATTATTAGCATGGCCCTTGTTCTGGTGTCAATATCATTGAGTAAAATTGTCGCGCCGCCGCATGTTTTTCCCGACATGCCCAAATTGGTCGATCCATTCCGGGATGAGGATTGCGTCTCCACTCTCACAATAGTGGTTCAAGGCCTTACCATTCGCTCATGGATGTAATATATATGTAGATAAATGAATGAAGCGGAAATTATCTTATGACCTCATTTTATATAGTAGTAGTATTTCTGGCCCTGATTTTTGTGAGTTCTCAGTTTGCGGTGTTCGGGGCAGTCCGGCGTTATGTTTTTGGAATATATAGTCGCATGGGGCATCGAAAGGGACTGAAAATATTTGCCGGATTGTTCGTATTGAACATGTTTCTGGCAGTAATGTCGATAAATTCCGGCTGGGCATCGCCCGACTCTCAGGCGCAAAAATTTCTGGCGGTGACTTTTTTCAGTTACCTTGGAGTAACAGCCATTATAGGTGTTTTCCTGGCAGCGCTAAAAACGCTTTATTTAACTGCAAGCCTGTCGGTAGCAGGCTACCGTCTTTTATTGATAATGATAAGCGGTGATTTGGGTGGTGTTTCCAATGCAGACAAAGGGGTAGGAGCAGCAGGGAGCGATAATGGGAATTCTCCAGGGGAATCCTCTGCCCGTGCCTCCAATGGTGGCTATCATGCCGATCAAACCTCTGGAACACCCCGGGCAGTCAGGCCAATAGCTTTCGGTTTGACAGGCGTCCACATCCATTCGCCGGGCTACAAAAAAATCGCCAAAACCTTAGTTTTGTTTGTAATAGCTTTTTTTTCGTCTGTTGGTCTTTACGGCGTGATGGAAGCATATTCCGAGCCGAGGGTTGAAAAGTTCCAGATCAGGGACGACAAGCTCAAAGGTTTGGAACGTCCTGTGACTCTCATTCAGGTCACCGACATACACTACGGTCTGTTCTATGACAAAAGCAATCTCGAGAATCTGGTGAACCGGCTCAATTCGATTGCTGGCGACGCCGTAATCATGACGGGAGATGTTTTCCACACAAGGCAGACAAACGTGGAGTCTGCTCCGGAGGTACTTGGCAAACTTATACCGAGAAAATTCGGCAACTTTGTGGTAATGGGGAATCATGACTTTTACACAGGTGAGAATAGGTCAATAGCCGCTTTTGACGCCAGTGGTCTTACGGTTTTGAGAGACGAGTGGCGGACATTTTCGAATGGATCGGCCGTGATACATCTGGCTGGTCTGGATGACCCAAAAAAGAACTGGCTTTCAGGGCAGCAGTTCCCTAATTTTCAGGATGTTATGGAAAAATCCCCCTCTGGTGGCGGATTCAGGATACTGTTGTCCCACAGACCGACTGTTTTTCCACTTGCATCGAAGAACGGGTTTGAGCTTACGATCGCCGGCCATACCCATGGTGGCCAATTTGTGTTTCCGCTCGGTAATTCGCAAAAAGGATGGAGTCCCGCAAGTGTGGCATCACCATTTACTCACGGTTGGTATGAGCATGGCAATTCCAGAATGTATCTGAACCGCGGGGCCGGACTCACTTTCATACCGTGGCGCATCAACTGCGCCCCGGAGATAGCCGTATTTGAACTCATGCCCTCATGAACCCTACTTCATAAGGGTTTTGCAAGATTTACGGCAGGATGGATTTACATGGCTGATTTGATTACATTAGAAGAACATCATAGACTACTGGAGAATGGTTGGCGTTTCAGGTTCACTGCTGAGGAGCCACGTGTCAGTGAGATGAAGGAATTCTATGAAGATATGGGACTGGAGACTCTGGTCAGGACCGGAATTGTCGATGACGGAGCCGACTGTAAGTGCTGTTTTAACGCAGAAGGTTTCCAGGATAGGTTCAAGACGGTTTATACGCGTGGAATCAAGGATAATTTCAACCGATTCGATGAGGAAATGTACTGAGAGCCAAATCATGGAGATCTCCTAATGCGGGGTTTTGGTCGCCATATTACGTTTTGACGTCAGTAATTAGAGTTGTGGGAAGTGAGGCTGTAAGTATCGATCATTTTTTACACAAAAAGTAACATAAATATCTTGACATGTTACCATGGTAATAGTAAAAATCTGTGTTTACATGTTTGGAGAGGTGTTTCATGAAAACGTGGACCCCAAAACTCGGGGAAGTTGAAAAGCAATGGTTCGTCATCGACGCTAAAGACAAGGTATTGGGACGACTCGCAGTTGAGTGCGCCCGAATTCTCAGGGGTAAGCACAAACCACAGTTCGCTACACACGCTGACAACGGCGATTTCGTCATCGTGGTGAACGCTTCCCAGGTGAAGCTGACTGGCCGCAAGATGAGCCAGAAAATGTATTATAACCACAGTGGTTATCCAGGCGGATTGAAGGTTACCAGCGCTGAGAAACTCATGAAGGAAAAGCCGGAAGAGTTGTTTCGCAGGGCCGTCAAGGGTATGCTTCCCAAAAATTCTCTGGGTCGCAGCCAGATAACCAAGTTGAAAATATATGCGTCTGACACGCACCCGCATGAGGCTCAAAAGCCGGAGATCTATCAGTTCTAATCGTGGAGAATTAAATGTCCCAGGATATTTTTTATGCTACTGGCAAGAGAAAAAACGCAATAGCTAGGGTCCGGCTGAGACCAGGCGCAGGCAAATGTGTCATAAATGAAAGACCAATGGATGACTACTTCGGCCGTCAGACCTCACGTATGGTCATTCTGCAGCCCTTTGAACTGACTCAGACAGTCGGGCGTTTTGACGTAATAGTGAACGTCAGTGGTGGTGGCCTATCCGGTCAGGCCGGCGCCATCAAGCATGGCATCAGCAAAGCACTTCTGGAAATAGATCCCGGTTACAGGGCCCCGCTGAAAAGCGCCGGCTTCCTTACCAGAGACTCAAGAATCAAAGAGCGTAAAAAATACGGAAGAAAAGCGGCGCGCGCCAGCTTCCAGTTCTCCAAACGTTAATCATTTCTTTCGCTCTTTATGTTTTAATGAAACTGTCAAAGGACGTTCGGCAATGGAGCTGGAACGTCCTTTGGTTTGTCATGCATCAGTCCTCTCCCCTCAGAAGCCTTTTGGTTCCATACCGTCGATTCTTTTCATTACACCCTTCATAGCCCTGGCGGCCGATCCTTTCACAATCAGGTCCATTATCGGGTCGTATGGAGTCGATGACAAATTTACCAGCAACAGTTTGGCTCCTGATCTCTTCGCGCTTACAGGTAACATTGAAGCGGGCTGTACTACCAGGGAAGATCCTATGGTGATGAACAGGTCACAGTTTTGGGAGTGATCGAAAGATGCCTCAAGGATGTCCGAAGGAAGAGACTGTCCAAAAGCTATGGTGGCGCATTTCAAAGGTCCACCGCAAGATTCGCAGTAGGGAGCCTCGATTTTTTCGCGTTCCATTTTTTGTGTAATTTCCTCTCTTGGCCATCGTAAATGACATTTTAGGCATGTCACTTCCATCACGGTTCCGTGTATCTCGTAAATCAGTCCAGGAGAAGACCCCGCCCTTTGGTGGAGCCCATCTATATTTTGTGTTATGAGGGCTTGCAACTTTCCGGACTTTTCAATATCCACTACTGCCAGATGGGCTTCATTTGGCTGTGCGTCCCTCATGGCAGGATAGCGTGACTGATCATATTCCCAGTAAAGCTTTCTGTATTTTTCGCTCGAAATGAACTTCTGGTAAGTCAGGTCGTCCTGATTATACAGTGACCAGATGCCCCCAGGTGATCTAAAGTCCGGTATTCCTGATTCCGTGGAAATACCCGCTCCCGTAAAAACAACAATCCTCTTGGCCTTAATTATCATTTCCGCAGCTTGTTCTATTAATTTGCTGTCCATGAATGTCCTCTCGCGTCCTGTTTCAGATTGTTTTAGCCGCCCTGATTGAAGCGCCGATCAAAGCAGCTTTGTCGTTTGTTATTATTTTGACTGGTATGGAACCCATTAATTCTCTGAATCGGCCCTTATTGGTAAAAGCCTTTAAGAAGCCGCCCTGAACAAGTTTTGGAAGAATTTTCGGGCTTACTCCGCCCCCTAGGTATATGCCGCCAGTGGTCATTGCCGTCAGAGCCAGGTTGCCGCATATTGAACCCAGTATCGAGACATAAACATCCAGGGCATGATTACACAGAAAGTCATTGGCTTGAAACGCGTGCCTCGAAATAGATTCCGACGGATTGTCCGCCGAGTTTATTTCATGAGTCAAGGACGCATCTACATTGTCGGCGTGCAGACAGAGCCAGTTAAAAATTTCGAGCAGTCCGGGTCCGGCCGCAATCCTCTCTACGCTGACTCTTCCAAATTTTTTCATCAAATGATCGAGTAAAGACATCTGAAGTTCATCAGTGGGAGCAAAATCCACATGGCCGCCCTCGGAGGCCACCGGTTGATAGGATTCCCCCATCCATATCATCAGGGCCATTCCAAGGCCGGTTCCAGGAGCGACAATACCAAGGCCGCCGGTGTCGTCGGGTTCTCCGGTATTCAGAATTGCGTATTCGTGCCCAAATAGCTTGGGCGCCGCAATGGCTGTCGCCACCAGATCATTCACCAAAGCGACTTTTGGGGTGTTTAGATAAGTCTTCAGATTTTCGACGGAGACCACCCATTTGAGGTTGGTAGTTTTGCATTCGCCTCGCAAGACAGGTCCAGGGACTCCGAAACACGCCGTGTCAATTGACTCTTCGGCGGTCAACATGAATTCGGAGATTATTGACTCAAGCGATTCGTAACCTTGACTGGAGTATGTCATGGAATGTAACATTTTTGGCCTGACAGGCCCTGGTTCAAATAGTCCCAAAACCGTTTTCGTGGCCCCGATATCCCCGGCGAGTATGGTCATCTGTCGAATTCCTTGCAAGTTGCTCTTTGAGTCGCTCAATAACTTGTTTCTGCGCAAGCATATCAAATCCCTGGGGTGTTGTCGTGTTCTAGTCCTGATGAGGAATGAGTCTGCAGGCAAATTTTTGATTAAGATCACGTAAGAAGTTTTTGGCTATATTTTTTCGAGTCCCATGTTTGTATAATGCCGACCTGATCTTAGAATAAGCCCGAACATTTTGTTTTGTAAACTTCAAGAGGTAATAGTTTGAAAATAGCCTATTTCGACTGTTTTTCCGGAGCTTCGGGGGACATGATCCTTGGGGCGCTTTTCGCCAGTGGACTTGACATGACATCTCTGAAGAGAGAATTGGATGAACTTGGATTAAGTGGATTCAAGCTTGATGTTCAGCAAATGATCAAGAAGTCTATCCGAGCCACTCAGGCGGAGGTCCTCGTCGATGAGAATGCTGTCGTTGAATCCAGGAGACTCTCCGGAATCAAATCCCTCATACAGGATAGCCGCCTTTCGGATACAATCAAGGCTGACTCCTTACGCATATTCGAACGACTGGGTGAGGCGGAAGCTTTTGTGCATGGCGTATCTGTCGAGGAAGTGCATTTTCATGAGGTCGGCGCCGTTGACGCTATTGTTGATATCGTCGGATCAGTAATTGGCCTCAACCTTATGGGCATTGAGAAAATCTACGGCAGCTCCTTGAATGTGGGAGGGGGATTTGTGAAAACTGCCCACGGGATTTTACCGGCCCCTGCGCCAGCCACGCTTGAACTGATAAAGGGATTGCCCAGTTACTCCACAGGAATGCATGGCGAGCTATTGACGCCAACAGGCGCAGCCATACTCTCCACCTTGTGTTCAGGATTCGGCCCTGCGCCGGAGATGAAGATAAGCTCAACCAGCTATGGCGCCGGGAAAATGGACCTGGAAACACCGAATGTCCTCAGGCTTATTATTGGGGAAGCAGAAGAGTTTCCGGGGCTGAAATCGTCTGAGTCGGTGGCTGTAATGGAAACCAACATCGACGATATGAGTCCGGAGCTATATGACTTTATATTTGAGAAAGCGCTTGACGGCGGCGCATTTGACATCTCTCTGACCAACATTCAGATGAAGAAAAACCGGCCCGGAGTCCAACTCCAGATCATATGTCCTGTGTCCGCAGCCACGTCTCTTGCTGGAGTGATTTTCAGAGAAACAACCTCTATCGGACTGAGATGGAGGATTGAAAATCGTATGGTGGCCGACAGGAAGATCAATGAAGTAACAACCCGCTTTGGTGTTTTGCGTGTCAAGATTGCTTACTGGAATGGGCAAATTGTAAACATCGCCCCAGAATACGAGGATTGCAGGAAACTAGCCGTAAAAAACAATGTCTCCATCAAACAGGTAATGATGGCTGCTTCTCTCGAGGCGTCAGAATCTTACAGTCGAGGCAGGCACGATGAAAATTGAAATGTTGCTCTATGCGTCGCTCGGGAAACTTGCGCCCGACAAGAAACCGGGCAGTCCCTTTTTTATGGAACTGGAAGATGGCTCAACAGTCCTTAGGGCGCTGGAAAAAGCCTCAATACCGACAACCATCCCGATGATAATATTTGTTAACGGTCGTCATTCCAGGTTAGAGGGTGGGCTTGATGATGGTGACAGGCTGGCGATATTTCCTCCTATTGCCGGAGGCTGACACCGGTGACGAATTAGACGCCATTATGTCAAAAAAGTCATAACTATTTAAAATAATTATTGTTTTCAGCATTTTCCCCTTGACTCTTTCCGTTGGTGGATTTAAGCTTCCAAATCTAACGTTTAGCAATCTTGAAACGTCTATCCAGAGCGAAGTAATCCAACAGGTTCTTTAACTCTCCACTAACCGCTATCACGAAGAGGGAGAAAATCAATGGACAAGATTCTTAGAATTGATATGGGGTCGGCGGGTGGCCCGAGTTTAAACGTGACACCAGTGGGGCCCTATGCCGGTCTTGGGGGAAGGGCGCTGACGTCGGCAATAGTGTCGAATGAAGTTCCGCCATTGTGCCATGCCCTTGGGGCAGATAACAAGCTAGTGATATCCCCCGGGTTGTTGAGCGGATCCATTGCGGCTAACTCCGGAAGGTTGTCCATCGGGTGCAAGAGCCCACTTACCGGTGGAATAAAGGAATCGAATGCCGGCGGCCAGGCTGCCCAGGTTCTCGGCAGACTCGGTTATGCGGCAATAATCATAGAAGGCAAGCCTGGGGACAACAATAGTTATAAACTGGTCATCAACAAGGACGGGGCCAAGCTTGAGATTGATAACAGCTTGAAGATGTTAGGTAATTACGCAGCGGTTGAAAAACTTGCCAAAAGCTACGGCCCAAAACCGTGTTTCATAACGATTGGTCCGGCAGGTGAAATGAAGATGGCCGCCGCCTCCATAGCCTGCACGGACATGGAAGGACGTCCGACTCGACATGCGGGTCGTGGCGGCGTCGGAGCGGTAATGGGTTCAAAGGGTGTCAAGGCCATAGTGCTCGATGATACGGGGGCCTCAATGAGGGCGCCTAAAGATCCTGAGAAGTTCAAGGAGGCCAACAGGAACTGGGTGGCTGGGTTGAAGAAGCATCCTGTAACCGGTGAAGGCCTGGCCGCTTATGGCACTAATGTTCTGACGAATGTTCTCAATGAAGCCGGGGGCTATCCCACCAACAATTTCTCATCGGGCCGCTTCGAAGGTCATACAAAAATAAGCGGAGAAACCCAAGCGGCGCTTGAAATTGAGCGTGGCGGACTGGCTACCCATGGATGCCACCGCGGCTGCATCATCAGGTGCTCGGGCGTATATATGGACAAGAACGGAGATTATCTGACCAAGCAGCCAGAATACGAGACGGTCTGGGCTCATGGCGGAAACTGCGGTATAGATGATCTGGACGCTATAGCCATGCTTGACCGACTGGACGACGACTATGGACTGGATACCATTGAAATGGGCGCTACCATAGGGGTGTACATGGAGGCGGGACTTGCAAAATTCGGTGACGCAGAGGCGGCCATCAACCTGATCAAGCAGGTGGGAGCGGGCACCGAGCTTGGAAGGATCCTGGGGTCTGGAGCGGCAGTGACAGGTAAGGTCTTTGGAGTGGAGCGGGTCCCGGTGGTCAAGAATCAGGCCATGCCGGCATATGATCCCCGAGCGGTTCAGGGTATTGGGGTGACTTATGCCACCACAACCATGGGCGCCGACCACACGGCCGGATACGCCGTAGCTTCCAATATTCTGGGTGTCGGTGGCGCCGTAGATCCATTGTCTCCGGTGGGCCAGGTCGAGTTGTCGAGAAATCTTCAGATTGCCACAGCCGCCGTAGATTCAACCGGCATGTGCCTGTTCATCGCCTTTGCGGTGCTCGATCAGCCGGAAACTTTCCAGGCGCTCATAGATATGTTGAACGCCTTCTATGGACTCAGCCTCACGGGCGACGATGTGGCCGAACTCGGCAAGTCGGTTTTGAGAAATGAACGAGAATTCAATGTCAAAGCAGGCTTCACGTCGGCTCATGACAGGCTGCCTGCCTTTTTCTACAATGACGCTCTGCCGCCTCATGATATAAAGTTCAAGGTCACAGAAGCCGAACTCGATCAGGTTTTCAACTTTTGATTGATCTGAAATTCTCAAAAATATCGTAGCCGGTTTCTGACAATTTTGAAGGGCGGTTTGGGATGAAATCCCTGACCGCCATCATACTTAAAAGGATATTTTAATGCTGATCGGCGTCGACGTTCTGGCAACCCTTTCGAGACTGATGATGATTATATATCAGCAAGGTTTCATGTTTCAGACTCGATTGGGTGTCGATGTGAAATCCACACTGGTGTCGGAACTTGGGCTTGAGCCTGAATTTGTGGACATGCGTGTTCAAACTGTGTTCATGGATGGCAAGGCAGTCGATGATCTTGAAAATGCGCGGTTGAGGGAAGGTCATGTCCTCACGCTTTCAGGCGCAATGCCCGGCCTGGTTGGAGCGTGTTTCAGGAAATCCGGAAAATATGCCTCCCTTCGCTCTGAAATATCATACACTCCCTGTAATTCGACGAAATCCACAAACAGAGGCTTTATAACAGTAAAGCTCTTCAATGCTCTCATCCCAGAGCTTGGACCAAGATTCCTGGAACACGGCATTCTGATTGACAAGAGTCAGTATGACAATTTAGTAGCGGCTGTTGCGGAATCCCGGCACAGATCATCGATAGAAAAGATCATAAAAATTGAACAGTCGGGTTTGGACCGCTTCAGAGTTACACTGGCCTGGAAGAATGTCGCCCGCGAATGTATTTAGCCTCAGATTCGCAAATTAAACGATCATAAAATCTTGCTTGGAGACCTCACCTCGTTCCATCGGTTTGACTCAACAACGCGCCAGTGATATACACAATGACGCAACATCAACCGGAGAATGTAGTTTGGATAAAGATATCACAGCATTAATGGACAGAATTAACACCAGGCTTAAGTATGCTCATTTCGGTTATATCAAGGAAAAGCTTGCTGAATTTGCCGCAAATTCCAATGATGCAGTTCAAGCTCTCGATGTCGGATGTGGCCCGGGGAACCTGGGGCTATGCTGTCGTGATGTCAAGAATGTTGATTGGCACGGAATTGATTTGTGGGTGAACGAACTGGTTCAGGCGCGACAAGTGAATTCTTACAAGGGTCTGGGACAGGTTAACCTGGTTAACGGGATACCATTCAAGGCAGAGACTCTTGATTTCATCGTATGCAATGAAGTGCTGATGTATATGCCTAACAGCAGGAACCTTTTGAGCCAGTTCCATCAGGCTCTGAAACCTGGCGGCAGACTCATTGTTTATAACCCCGTGACCGTAGCGCCCGGATTGGCTGCTGGAATAAAGAAGATCATCAGAAAATGGGCTCAGGCAAAGGATTCAATAGCCTGGGATTCCCAGTGTGACTGGAAAAGAGCGGTCAGGGCGACCAGAATCAATTATTATTCCTACGATTCCCTACTGAATGAAATAGCAGAAAGCCGCTTCAAAGTGCTAGATGTGAGCGCCTTCAGACTTTTTCGCAATAGGCTCAGATGGATGAACAGACTTGAGAACAACGAACTGTACAGAGAAAAGATCATGGCTTTGGCCTCCCAATTTCCCAGATTTGCTTCCGACATTATAGTTCTCTCATCAAAAGACTGACCACAAAAATCGGTGAGTGTTCGCCTGACGCCAGGATACGCCATTCAGCCGATCCCGATTCTTTGAATCAAGGAAACAATTTTCTTGATTTTACCTGTGGGAATGTTATTTTCCTGAGAGAAGGCGCCGCCGTTTTACAGGCCAACTCAGGCGCCGAATAAAATCTCTTCAAAAGCCTCATCCGGGGGGGATCATGTGTACGACACATATACCATATCCATTAAAAATCCATAAAGACCTAAAATTCAGTATAAAACAGGCCGCGTGTCGGTGATTCCCAGTCTGGGGGGCTGTGTTGGAAATACCTTTTAATAGACCGTTTATTGTCGGCAAGGAGTTATACTACATTGCGGAGGCGACTCTTAAAAACCAGAGGCTTGCCGGGGCCGGTCCGTTCACTAAAATGTGCGAACAATGGATTGAGGACCGACTGGGGAGTTATAAGGCTCTTCTAACGCCATCATGCACGGCGGCGTTGGAAATGGCGGCGATACTTTGTGACCTCAAGCCCGGTGATGAGGTCATCATGCCTAGCTTCACCTTTGTTTCCACGGCCAATGCTTTTGCTTTGAGGGGTGTGACCCCTGTTTTTGTGGACATACGCAATGACACTCTCAATATCGATGAGAGACAGATCGAATCGGCCATTACTCCAAGGACCAGGGCAATTGTTCCTGTGCATTACGCCGGAGTCGCCTGTGAGATGGACTTCATCGGGGATATAGCTTCCAGGAACGGTTTGTTTGTGGTTGAAGACTCGGCGCAGGGATTGCTGAGTTCTTACAAATCACATCAACTCGGTTCAATAGGTGACTTTG
Organism: uncultured Desulfomonile sp.; assembly: GCA_964401595.1. Taxonomy (GTDB): domain Bacteria; phylum Desulfobacterota; class Desulfomonilia; order Desulfomonilales; family Desulfomonilaceae; genus CAITZA01. Next base: position 19,660 of record CAYNZA010000014.1, on the reverse strand, counting down.
GCTGTCTGAGTTTTCATGAGACGAAAAATATAATTTGTGGAGAAGGTGGGGCGTTGCTGGTCAACAACCGTAAATTTGCAGACCGGGCCCGGATAATAAGGGACAAGGGCACGAACCGCCATGAATTCTTCGAGGGTAGGACAAGCAAATACACGTGGGTGGATATTGGATCGTCTTATTTACCCAGCGAGATCACGGCGGCTTTTCTGTGGGCCCAACTGGAAAAGGCCCAGGAAATAATAGACAAACGGGTTTCTCTGGCTGGGAATTATCTGGAGCGATTGGCTCCTCTGGCCGACAGGGGATTGATAGGACTCCCGCGGCCTCCTCAAGGCAATTCGACCAATGGTCACATCTTCCACATTCTATTGAGGTCACATGACATACGTGACGCCCTCATCGAACATCTGAAAGCCCGTTCTGTGACTGCGATCTTTCATTATGTTCCCCTGCATTCATCACCGGTGGGACAAAAAATCGGCAAATCTCACGGCTCGATGGCTGTCACCGATGACGTAAGTTCAAGGTTGTTGAGATTGCCCCTGTTTTACCAAATGACCGAAGATGAGATTGGAGTGGTAGTCAAACACATCTGTGAGTTTCTTGGCGTTTGAATTTAAATCCCCCAAACGCATGCCGACCAACTTTGACGGATAGAATGGAGGAAAACTTGACAGGAGGGAATGTTCGAATATCCGTTGTCATTCCGGTTTACAACGGAGCGGCCACTATCGTCGAACTCGTCGGGAGGCTTGAAAAATCTCTCAGGGGGATTTGCGAGGATTTTGAGGTCATCATGGTCAATGACGGTAGTCGGGACAGCAGTTGGGAGCAGATAAAGAAACTTTGTGAAAAAAATGAATGGCTCACGGGAATAGACCTCATGAAAAACGTTGGCCAACACAACGCATTGCTGTGTGGAATAAGATCAGCCCGTTACGATTGTACAGTGACCATGGATGATGATCTGCAACATCCTCCGGAAGAAATTCACAAAATGCTGGTAAAAATTCGAGAGGGTTTTGACGTTGTATATGGGATAGACGACGGTGTAAATCATTCAGTCATTCGATCGATCGCTTCCCGAATTCTAAAATTTTCGCTATCAGTGGCCTTGAATGAGCCATCACTCGAAAAAATAAGCGCCTTCAGAATTTTTCGCACACGTTTGAGGGAATCTTTTGAGTCATATTCAGGCGAGACAGTCTGCATCGATGCGCTTTTGTCCTGGGGATCGAAAAAGCGATGTCATGTTCCGGTAACGATTTACCGAAGGTTGAATGGCGATTCAAATTACCGAATGTCCACTCTTTTCAGACAAGCTTTGAACACCTTCTCTGTTTTTCAGGCTTTCCCTCTAAAGTTTATGAGCCTGGTCGGATTATTCTTCGTTGTGATGGGCATGGCGCTTTTGTGCTTCATTCTGACAAATTACATCATTCACGGATCAGTCGTTCCAGGCTTTGCGTTTCTTGGCTCAATCATTGTTATGTTCTCAGGAGTTCAGTTATTGTCCTTATGTGTCATGGGTGAATATGTCGCCAGAATTCACGCCTGTGTTACAAACAGGCCTGCCTATTCTATCAATGAGATAGATAGGGGGCAAAACCAATCTGCGCCAAATTAGTTTCAGGGGGATCAAGATGAGTCATGATGAATTTCCGTGCGAGATAGACGGCACCATTGAGGCCCGAGTGCTAGAACTCGGTGTAGGGTGCGTTGTGTCACCCGGAGCGAAGATTTCCGGTATTGACGGGATGGCTGAACGGGTAAAGCTGGGCGATTTCTGTTACATTGGGCCTGGAGTAAGGGTCATGGCTCCGGAGTTCGAGATCGGAGACTACAGCAAGATACACGCACGTTCCACATGCCACGGGAAGCATCCTCTGATCATAGGCAGAAATTGCTGGATAGGACCCAATGTCATGCTCGACAGCATGGGCGGTTTGATCATAGACGACAATGTTGGAATAGGCGCCGACAGCCAGGTCTGGACTCACATGCAATTCGGGGATTTGGTGGAAGGATGCCGTTTTTTTTCAGAGAGGCGCCTCTACATACCGAAGGACGTCTGGTTCGTCGCTCATTGCATTGTATCGCCTGTCATTATCGGCGAGAAGAGCATGGCCCTGGCCGGATCGGTGATAACGAGTGAAATGTTGCCCAATCACGTCTATGGAGGCGTCCCTGCCATCGATGTGACGCCAAAACTCGGGAGTCAGTTCCACAACAGGAGTATAAAACAGAAACTCGAGGTCATGCGTTCATTGATCGATGAGTTCGTGAAAAAATACCCGATTTACGAAGGAAAGCTCGAGGCTGTAGCCTCGATGAAGGAGCGAGTGGACGGCGTTACATATTTTGACATCTCCACCAGAAAATACACAAAAAACTACAACGAAGCGGAGGTCCGGTTCCTGAAGAAGCATGTTCCCTTGGTGAAATTTACCCCGATGGAGTAGAAACCCCGGTAATGGGTCATGGCCGAACAGCCATGATGACTTGATCCATTTTTGGGCCATCACAAACCAGTTGAGGGTTGATAAATCCGCTTTGGGTAAGGTCATCACAAACTTCGTTGAGAGTGTAGGAATTTCCCGCCCTGGTGGCTACCAGCATGTTGACAGCGAAGATGGCCCCATCGGGAGGTCTCGTCCTCGAGTCATCCATGATAAAATCTCTTACCATGATGGCCGCCCCGGGTTTCAGGGACTGAAACAATCTTGAATACAGGGATCTGTTGGCTTCTCGGCTATTGATGTGAATCACCGCCGACAGAAGGGCCAGATCGTGGTCCGGTGGAAAATTGTCAACGTTGTAATCGCCAGCGATGAAATTGACACGTCCGGAAAAACCTCCGGATTCAATCCGTTCCATGGCCATTGGTATTACCTCCGGCAAATCGAACAGGGTTGCTCTCAGGTGTTGGTTTTTACGCAGAAAACTCATGATGTAGGTTCCCGAAGCCCCACCGACATCGATCATATTTGTGAAACGGCCGACATCGAGTTTGTTGATAAGCGTTTCAGCCTTTTTGGCTCCTATGACATGCATTGCTCCGATGAAGGCCTCCATTTCCGCCTTGCTGCGCTTTTTCTTTTCCAGGAATGACAAACCAGCGCCTGTTCTAACTATTTCAGTCAAATTCGACCAAGTGTTCCACATACGGGCCCTGTGCAAGACCATAGGCAAAAATGAGTCCGGGGAATCTTTACACAAAAGGAGACATGTCGAATCATCGATGCTGTAAATATTTTCGGAGGTTTTGTTCAGCAGACCCATCGACACCAATGCGTCCATCAGAATCGTGAGCCCGCGCTCGTCAAAACCAGTTGAAGCGCATACCTGTCCCGAAGATTGGGGAGCGTCTTTCAAAATGGTGAACAGATCAATTTCCGCCGCTGTGAGCAGGATTCTGGCTTTCAGAAAGCCGGAACAAATTTCGTCAATCGATTCCATGTTTTGCATAACATCCATTGTCTTTTCCCTGATTGTGCATGATTACAGATCCTGCATCTTATTATATCCAAAATCAGCCGGGAGCGTAAGCTATTATATCACCCAAAAAGTTTGAAGATAATTGATGTCACTTGACGCCAGTCATCTATGCGATATCTTATTTGGTAATACTTGTTGTGGGGAGTGCTTATGAAAAAGTTGATCGGAGCGTTGATAGGTTCTTCAATAGGCTTTGGTCTATATTGGGTTAGTTCTTGCGCCGGTCCCGGATGAGTCCTCTGGAGTAGTCCTTATATATCGGTTCTCCTTGGGGCCGGAATAGGGGCGGCAATGGCCTCGGGCTGAGGCAATCAAACTAATGTTGTCATGGCGCTGCACGATTGTAATTCAGGGATTCTTTTATTTCACAAAAATGAAAATGGCATTTTCCGATTCAGGGGACCACTGGCCGCTCGATTTCTCAGGTGTCAATATCAATCGGGCGGTAAAACAACCTCTTATGTTCTGAAACACTTAAACGACAATCCAGATATGCCATTGCATTCGATATCCAGATTCACTCACCTCATAAAAAGTGTAAGACTTCAGCATATTTTACTTTATATTAGTTAATCTTTTACTTGATATTAATTGACAAACCTGCATGCCAAATATATCCTGACTCCGTTTATATTTTGCCGGTTTGGAGGGTTTCCGACTGTGTCACACGACGCAATCACTCTCTGGCCATAAAATAAATAGAACAGTTAAAATGAACACTTCAGAAGTTTTTTTAAGTTAGATTATCAAACGATGGGCAGGTAATTGCGTCCTTCCAGAAACGTGCAACGTGGTTTTTCGGTCAATGAGCAATTTCTCGGTCCGATGAGGAACGTGAAAATTGTTCTTGTTGGGACAACCCATGCTGGGAACATTGGAGCCACCGCGCGTGTCATGAAAAATATGGGTTTGGAAAAACTTACACTTGTAGCTTCAACCAATTGTGGACCTGATTCTGAAGCAAAGTCTATGTCATCGGGTGCTTATGAAATTGTTGAGAATGCGTTTTTCTGTAATAGCCTGGAAGATGCCTTAGCGGAAACGGTCATGTCAGTGGCGACATCAGGCCGTCTTGGTTCGAAAAGGACATCTTCGCTAACCCCGGAAGAGTTGGCTCCGGAAATGTTGAAAATGTCGCAACTAGGTGATGTCGCTATAGTATTTGGAAGAGAATCCAGAGGTTTGACGAACAGCGAATTTGCCCTTTGTGACCATCACATGATCATTCCTACGGACTCCAGATTTGCTTCCATGAACCTGGCCCAGTCGGTTGCAGTCGCGGCGTACGAAATATTCAAGGTGGTCTGCAAGCCTGTGGGTTTTCAGGTAGATCGCTTCAAACCGGTGGATTCGAAAATGAGAGAAGACATGTATGGACACATTGAATCTGTCCTACTACGTTCAGCTTTTCTAAACACCAGGAATCCTTTGAGAATGATGAGGGAAATAAGGCGAATACTTGATAGCGCGCGCCTGGATGACAGAGACGCGAAAATTATCAGGGGTGTCTTCAGAAAGATTGATGGGATGATTCGAATGGCGGACAACAAAATTAGAACTTTATATGAGAAGCTTGAAAAGTTGGATCAATGTGAAAAAAATCCAAAGATGGATGGTCCCTTAGACAAATGAATGCAAGTCACGCTGAAAGTTTCTTGTTGATGGATCCAGTCCTGTTCAGGCTCGGGCCCTTGGAAATCAGGTGGTATGGGCTGATGTATCTTGTAGGCTTTGCAATTGCATACTTCATCATAAAATCAGAATTCAAACGCAGAGGCGGACCATTACCAACTGAGGTAGCAGGAGACTTTCTGTTTTATCTGATTCTGGGTCTTATGCTGGGCGCAAGAATCGGCTATGTGATTTTTTATAATCTTGATGTCTATCTGCATCAGCCTTGGGAAATATTTGCTGTCTGGCGGGGTGGTATGTCATTCCATGGCGGCATGTTGGGAATGATAGTTTCCGGTTGGGTTTTCTCAAAAACCAGGAGCGTCTCCTTCCTGGTCTTGGCTGACATAGCTTCCCTCTCCGTGCCGCTCGGTCTCATGGCGGGTCGCATCGGTAATTTCATCAACGGCGAACTGTATGGAAGGGTAACGACGGTTCCGTGGGGCCTGATCTTTTCCGGAGCCGGAGACTTGCCTCGCCATCCCTCTCAACTCTATGAGGCCTTTATGGAGGGTCCAGTCCTGTTCCTCATCCTATGGTCCCTGAGACGCCGCATGACTATCCCTGGTTCAATTCTGGCTTTATTCATCATTCTTTATGGACTTTTCAGATTTTTTGCCGAATTTTTCAGGGAACCCGACATTCAGTTGGGATACCTGCATTTTGGCCTGACCATGGGGCAAATACTCTGCTTGATGATGATCGTCGGGGGCTCCATCCTGATGCTTGTACTTCGATTTTACTCGAAGACGGAGAAGGTGGAGTCCGCTTCCGCAGGATAACAAAGAAATCCGGGGGCGCTAATAATAATTTTGTTCAGGACCCCCGATTAAAAGGTGAGAAACACTATGAGCGCCACGAAGAACTCAGCCAGGTCAGTCCTAAAGATTTCTGCGCTGGTCATGATAACCGTTTTATCGAACGCAGACGGATTCGCTTCTGAACAGTCGGCGGGAAACGCGGCTGCAGGAAAAGACATTAACGTTCTGATGTCCCACACACAGGAATCATTCGATATTCATGAGGATTTTATTCCTGTGCGTCCGGAAATTGCGACGTCTTTCCTGAAACCGGTTGTCACTGCTCTCAAAGCTGAAACTAGCGAGTCAGCGCCACCTGTTGAGGATGGAAACACTTCCCAGACGCCGGATAAACAGCCTGTTGAATCCGGAAACGAAGTCAAATCATCGGATGGCCAGGAAAATAACACGAAATCTGCAGGGACGGTTACTCAAAATGGGGCGTCAAAAAAGCCCCCGGCTCTGAACGAACTGATAAAGATGGCCACTGAGTTCAAGGCTGCGGGAGATCAGAAAGGCGCTTTAAATGCATTGGAGCAGGCTTTAAAAGTGGCTTCCTCAACCAATGACAGGAAAGCGGAAGCGCTGATTTTGCGCTCGGCCGCTGAAACAGCCCGTGAACTGGGGGCTACGGATGTTGCCGTCAATTATATAGGTAAGGCTATTGAACTCAACAAGACTTTGAAGAACGCCCGGGGCCGCAGTCTTGACCTGATTATCGCAGGTAAGATACTGCAAGACAGACAGAGTTATACCGACGCATTAGGGGCGTTCGAGGAAGCCATGAAAATACTCCCGGCTTCCGAGCAGGCTGAAACTCCAGTTATATTAGGGAGTTCAGCAGACATTCTAATTCGCCTTCAACGTTATCAGGACGCATTAAACGCATTGAACAGGCTGGGAGCCTATTACGTGAAAAACAACATCACCCAGACTCAGGCAGCCAATCATGTAAAAATAGGGCAGGTCTACCTCCTGAGGTCCGACCATAAAAACGCAAGGGCGGAGTTCAGAAAAGCCGAGAAAACTTTCAGGGAAACAAACCAGTCTCAACAACTCGGCGAAACATTGCTTAAAATAGCTTATCTGGATCAGCTGTTGGGAGATGCAAAGGAAGCCGCAACAGCGTTGGCGGAAGGACAGAAGTTATTAGGAAAATCGGAGCGTTCAGAATCCGGCGGGCTGTCATTATATGTAACCGGAATGTCCCTGTTCTTAGAGGGAAAGAAGGATGAGGCAATCAAAAACCTCTCTCAGGCGCTTGACAAATACCTTCAGCTCAAGGATCCGGAAATGACCGTTCGTGTGCGGTATGACCTGGCCAGGGCCAATGCTGAATCAGGCAAATTCACAGTTGCGTCGGAAAATGCCAGGCAGGTTCTGGAAGACCTCAAGGTTGTCAATATTCCGGAATGCGAGTCCGGAGCGCTTCTGATACTTGCCGAGTCCGACATGCGTTCCGGGCAATTGAAGAGATCAGTGGAGTTGGCGCAGCAAAGTTTTCAGATTGCCAAAAAGCTGGGGGCCAAAGACACCGCGATAATGGCCAGGCTGGTTATGGCGGAAGCCTATGGCGATCTCGGTTCACCTACCGCCTCTGTCAAAATGATTAAGGAAGTCATTGAAGACGCCAAGAGTGGTGTGTCTGCCAAAACGGCCAATCAGGTCCGGCTCTCGATAGCCAAATTCAGGCTCTCGCGTGAATCCACCGACAAGGCTATAGAAAGCGCATCTGAAGCCAGGAAAGGTTTTCTGGAATCCAGAGATGTTGTTGGAGTTGCTGAGTGTGATCTGATCATAGGTATGGCTTACGAACTGGCCGGTGAAAGTGATAAGGCCAACGATCCTCTTAGAAATGCCCTCGCAAAATTCACCGAATTGGGGGATTCTTTTGGCGTGGGAAAAACTCTCACGGCCCTGGGTGTTCATTACAAGAATCTTGGCGATTATGACAAGGCGCTGAACCATTTTTCAAAAAGCCTGGAAGCGCGAAAGCGCATAGGTGATAAACGTGGTCAGGCCGCCAACCTTGCCAACATCGGTAATCTTGTGAGACGTAAGGGCCAAACGGCGGAAGCATTGGGTCATCTCAAACAGGCCTTGATCATTTTTCAGGAGACCGGCGACAAGAAAGGCGAGGCCGACATTTATACAAACATGGCCCATATAGAACTTTCTGAATCAGCTTCTGGCTCCGCCCTGGAAAAATTCAAAAGGGCTCTGGAGTTGCACAAAGAGGTGTCGGACATTAGAGGGTCGGCCATTGATTTGGTCGGCATTGGCGGCATCTATCTGGCACGGGGCGAAGTTGACAACGCTGCTGCCTACTTCAAGGAGGCCGACACCTTCACAAAACGGGTGAACAATCCGCGTGCCGAAATTGCCCTGTATTCCGAGTTGGCCATGTTCCATCGAGCCAGGAGAAACAATAATGAGGCCTTGGCCAATCTCAGGCGCGCCCATGACCTGGCCTTGAAAATCAAGGATACTAACGCCGCCTCAGCGCTTAATGTAAAGACAGCCACACTTCTTGAAGACTCCGGAGACTACGGTAAAGCCATTGCGTTGCTAAACCAGTCGTTTGAGCAAATGATCAAACAGGGTGACAAAAGAGGCGAACTCTGGGCGATCGGGGCAATGGGCATAATTCAGGCCAAGATGGATGACTATGAGGGGGCTCTAAAGAATCTGGAAAAGGCGTCGAGACTGCGCTCTCAAATAGGCGTCACCCCCGCTCGCTCCCAAGAAATTGACTATCATCTGGGTGAAATATATGAGGCCTTTGGAGACTACGAGCGTGCTCTGGAGTGTTATCACCAGGCACTTTCTCTATCAGAGACCCGAGGGGCAGATGTTCTGGTCGGGAGGATTTATGACAGGATCGGTAACATTTATTTCAGGACAGAAGAGTACTCCCGGGCCAAAGAATTTCTCGAGGAGGCCTTCAGGACGCATTACGAAACCGGCGCTCTGGAAATGCAAAAGACTGAATTAATTCGGCTTGGAGATATTGCCAGCAAGATGAATGACCTGGAGGGGGCCCTGAAGTATCAGCAACGAGCTTTGACACTCACCAGGGACACCAGGGACCGTAAGAGTGAAGCCAGGACTCTGACAAGAATAGGGACTCTGAACCAGGCCGTAGGAAAACCCAGGGCAGCCATGGAAGATTACAGGGAGGCCATGACAATTCGTTCCGCCATGGGTGATCGCCGGGGTGTGAACGAAAACCTCCTCCAGATCGCCATGCTGAGCACCACTCTGGGGGATCATGAGTCCGCCCTGGAAGACCTCAGGAAAGCCCTTGAAATTGCACAGGCTTCGGAAGATCGGAGCATGATGTGGAAAGGGTATTTCATTCTGGGACGAACACTTGAGGAGAAAAAGAATTTCGGAGAAGCGCTGGAAGCTTACCGCAAGTCACTCAGCATCGTTGAAGCAATGGAGGCGGATTATACTGAAGAATCCGATGAAGATGAGTTCATATTTGGAGGTAAGACGACTCTATTTGAAACCACATTACGCGTGATGATGAACCTGGCCAAGAAGGACCCCGGGGGAGCGTATGACAGCAGAGCCCTCAGGATTGCGGAGAGTTTGAAGGCCTCATCCTTCGAAGGAGCCTTGGCCAGAATAAATGTTGAAAATTTCTCAGATCTTCCCAATGAACTTCTGATCAAAGAAAAGAGCCTGAAACTATCCCTGAAGAGACTCAATGACAAATTAATGGAAGAGCGCTCAAAGGCCAATCCGAACCAGGGGCTTATAAAGAAGCTCATAGAAGAGAGAAAGATTAAGGAAAAGAGTTACGGCACGTTGAGGGAGCAGTTTGCAAGGGAATACCCAGCCTATGCGGACCTGAAAAGGCCTAGGCCCATGTCGGCCCATGAATTGCAAAAATCGCTCGACCCGGATGAAGCGATAATTCAGTACACGGTTACCCGAGGCAGAACCTATGTCTTTGCTATTGACAAACACAGGTTCCATACTTTTTCGGTAGACTATCCTTACACCGAGTTGGAAAAAGACGTTGACAGCATTGTCAGGCCTCTGCAAAAAGTTGACATTCAGTCAAACTGGGACCCATCAATCGCTTACAAGATCTACTCAAAGATATTTCAACCGGTTGAGTTCATCCTCAACGGGAAAAAAACTGCAGTGATCGTTCCCCATGGACCGCTTAACTCGTTGCCATTTGAGATTTTAGTGGATTCAAAGGCGCACCAGTCCAGGAGGTTCTGGTCTGCAACCGAGAGGCCGTCATTTCTTGTGGAGAAATATGCGTTTTGTTATGAGCCGTCATCATACCTGATGGCATGGTCCAGAAAGATTCATCACACCAAGCGGCCCGGATGGAATATAGTGGCCTTTGCCGATGCTCTGTACACCGATTCCGACAAAAGTCGCGAACTTAATCCAGGGGCTCAGAGATTGCTCAGTTCTCTCAACGCCATGCCGTATTCATCACGTGGAGATTATTTAAGACCGTTGCCCGGGTCCAGAAAAGAGGTCTCAGAGGTTGTCAGACTGTTGGGTGGACCGACTCAATCCTATTTCGGGCATGAAGTAACAGAGACTCTTTTCAAGAAGGCTGATCTGTCTCGATACGCATACATCCATCTGGCCACTCACGGTGTTCAATTAAAGGGGGCGGGAAAGTTCCAGCAACAGCCGGCGGTCGTCTTTTCCACTTACGGTGACCGCGAAAATGACGGTTTCCTGCAATTAGGAGAGGTTTTTGGATTAAAACTGAATGCTGACATGTTGGTTGTTTCTTCTAGCCTGGTCCCATCCAAAACTTCATCGGGAGAATCCTCCGGACTATATGAACTATCCAGGGCATTTCTGTTCTCCGGGGCAAATTCAGTGATATTGAGCATGTGGCAGGTGAATGACGACAGTACAGCCAAACTGTTCATTGAGATGTACAAGAATCTGCCTGACGGTTCAAAAGCCGATGCTTTACGCAAGGCCAAACTGGAACTCCTGATGAATCAGGGAACCAGCCATCCATATTATTGGGCGCCGTTCATTCTCATGGGTGACTGGAAGGTGAAATTCGGGCCAAACCTGAAAAAGGAGGCTCCTGAAGGAGTGGGCTTTAATTCCGTATCCACATGGCGTAAACTGTTGAGTATGTAGGCTGGGCATGGCTTAATTGAACATACTTAACATGTCGTGGTTATTTTATGGGTTCAGTAATGAAGAAAAAATCCTTGAACATCATGATTGGCGGCGAGGCGGGGCAAGGGCTAGTAACACTTTCACAGATATTAACCAAGGCTATGGTCAGGGCCGGTTATCAAATCGTGGTGACCCAAAGCTATCAGTCACGCATCAGGGGTGGTCACAACACTTACATGTTACGCGTCGGACCCGAAAAAATCTTAGCTCCGCGAGAGGGGATAGATGTTCTTGTTGCCCTGAACAGGGAGACGGTTGATACTCATTCGACCGAAATGAATCCTGGTGGAATAGTAGTTCTGGATTCCGCATTAGGTTTGAGCGAAGCCTCGTATGTGGCCGTTCCGTTCAAGTCATTGACATCCGACAAACACTGGAACGCTACCGCCATTGGAGTGCTCTCTGAACTTCTGGGTTTGGATGAAGCCATAGTAACATCGGCAGTGAGTGATTTTTTTTCCAGGCACGCTACGGATTCGCTGGATGAAAATCTGAATTCAGCATCGGCAGGTCGTGAATGGGTTAGAAAGAACTTATCAGTTTTCTTGGGATTGACCAAACCGGAACGGAATGTGCGTCGCCTCATGATGAATGGAAATGAGGCGATAGCTCTTGGGGCTTTATCAGCGGGCATGAAAGTGTGTTGTTTCTATCCGATGACCCCGGCCACATCTGTCGCCTTGGCCTTATGCGAACACGCCAGGCAAATGAACATCGTCACAGAGCAGGCAGAGGATGAAATCTCGGCAATAAACATGGCTATAGGAGCTTCTTTCTGTGGGGCTCCAAGTCTGGTCCCAACTTCGGGCGGAGGCTTTGCCCTGATGGCGGAAGGTTTGAGCCTGGCGGGGATGACTGAAACTCCAGTGGTGGTCGTTTTGGCACAACGTCCCGGACCCTCGACCGGTTTGCCGACCAGGACCGAACAAAGTGATCTCGAATTTGCTCTCCATGCCGGTCATGGTGAATTTCCCAGAGCCATCTTCGCCCCCGGATCGGTGGATGAATGTTTCTGGTTAGCCCGCAAGGCTTTCGAGATTGCTGACGCTTTCAGGATACCAGCAATAATAATGACCGATCAGTTTCTCGCCGATTGCTACTGCGCTGTCGAACCATTTCCACTCGAGAAACTGAGCCCTGTTGATGTGTGCTCGAGTTCACAAAGGATTTCAAAACCTCATCTCACCTACAAACTTACTGATTCAGGTGTCAGTCCAAGGCTTTTCCCGGGATTATCGGAAAAATGCGTGGTGGCTCGCAGCGATGAGGAACTAGTCATAGCTGATAGTGATGAGCATACCGAGGATGGCCATCTGACAGAAGATCTGCCCATCAGGGTGAAGATGGTCGATAAACGCAACAGAAAACTCGATGGAATCAGACGGAGTATTATGGATTTCACGTTCCACGGAGATAGAGAGCCTGAATTGTTGATGGTTTGCTGGGGCTCAACAAAAGGCTCAGTCCAGGAAGCATGTGATGAGTTGAGAAATGAGGGCACAAAGGCAGCCTGTATCCACTTTTCCCAAGTATGGCCCATTGATACCGAATCTGTCTGCAATGTCCTGAATTCAGCGAACCGGGTTATCTCAGTCGAAGGTAATTCAACAGGCCAATTCGCCAGACTTTTGCGCAGAGAAACCGGTTATCACATATCCAGGAACATATCGAGGTATGACGGGCTTCCCATAACGCCCGAATACATTCTGGAAAAGATGAGGACAGAGGCATAGCATGGTCAAGCTCAGTGATTACGGGGAATACATCACGGCATGGTGCCCGGGTTGCGGCAATCATTCCATCCTGAAGGCAGTCAAAGACGCCTTGGTCAAACTTCAGATACCGCCTTACGAAGTCCTGTTTGTTTCAGGAATCGGACAGGCGGCAAAAGCGCCTCATTATCTCAACGCCAACGTCTTCAACGGTTTACATGGCAGGTCATTGCCCGTGGCCACGGGCGCCAGGATCGGCAATCCCGACCTCAAGGTGATTGTTGAGAGCGGTGACGGATGCCACTACGGTGAGGGTGGTAATCATTTCCTGGCTGCAATCAGACGGAATGTCGATGTTACGGTTATAGTCCACGATAACCAGGTTTACGGACTGACCAAAGGGCAGGCAAGTCCGACCTCGGCCCACGGATTTGTAACGAAGACCCAGCCGCAGGGTGTCTATAATCATCCCTTTAACCCCGTTCAGGTGGCTGTGGCTATGAAAGCCGGCTTTGTGGGGCGCGGCTTCTCAGGTAAAGTTGAACATTTATCTGAATTGATTCAACAGGGGATTGAACACCGGGGACTGTCATTGATAGATGTGCTGCAGCCGTGCGTGTCTTTCAACAAGGTCAACACTTTCGGATGGTACAACCAGCGATGCTACTTCCTGCCGGATGACTATGATCCTACTGACCGCAGAAAAGCTCTGGAGGTATCCGACGAATGGGGTGACCGAATTCCCCTTGGTGTTATTTACAGAAATGACCGGCCTGCATTTGAAGAAAATTTTCCGGGTTTGAAACTAGGCCCGGCTGCCTGCAGAACCAACGACGTAAATGTGCTCAAACAAATCATGAACGATTACCTGTAAATTATTGCCGGGGACATCATGGAAATGATGACTAAAGACTGAAGATGGAAGGAAAACGCTGTATCAAAAGAAATGACGGCACGCGAGCTAGCATTTATACTTGATGAAAGACCATGGTTGATGGCTGTTTATTTTTTGGGAGTGCCGTCTATGGCCTGGATCATGACAATTGTTCATGGTCGAAACAAAGGATCTGAATCGCCATGGAAATATTTCCATTCAATCCTGGTTT
>CAYNZA010000014.1:0-5589 GCA_964401595.1 uncultured Desulfomonile sp. | reverse complement strand
GGTCGAAACAAAGGATCTGAATCGCCATGGAAATATTTCCATTCAATCCTGGTTTATTTGGCCTGTGTGCCGGGAGTTTTCTCAGCAGTGCTGACAGGATATGTGATATTCTTCACAAAGGAAAATCTGCTTGATGCCAATCTGTTGATCCACGTCGTTCCAATTGTTTCAATGTTCATCACCCTTGCAATCATTCGTAAGAGCGTGTCATTTGAGGATATTCCAGGTTTTGACAGGCTATCTGGTCTGATGACGATGATCGCAGTCACATTCATTTTGATACTCGGCATCTACAAGACGAAGATCTGGCTCATCTTTGGCGGTTCGGTATTTGTGCTTGCAGCCATAGCGTTGGGTCTTTTTGCTCTGATGAAATGGGGCGCCTATACGGCCTTCAGGTCCAAAAACCAGCCGAAGCTCAAGGCGCCGTCATTTGATCTGAAGAGATAGTTTAAATGCCAGGTTGGGTGTCGCTCAATCCATCCCATGATCAGAGCCGTGGGAATCTATACCATATTCCTTGAGTTTGTTCTGTAAAGTCCGCCTTGTGATTCCCAAAAAACCAGCGCTTCTGGTTCTGTTGCCATCATTGTGCTCAAGTGTCACCAGGATCAATTCCTTTTCCAGTTCCCTTATTGTCATGCCGGGTACTATTCCGGCTTTAGACGTTGTTGGGATGACGCTGGCTGATTCACCTGAAATGGACTCGGGCAATTCGGAAAAAGACACGTACTCGTCCATGGTGAGAATGACCGCTCTCTCCACTACGTTTTCCAACTCTCTAATGTTGCCGGGCCACGAATATCGCATCATGGCGTCCAACGCTCTCGGATGGAATCCTTTGAGACGCCGGTTATTTTTTTCATTGTAGATATGAAGGAAGTGGTCGACTAACAAAGGTATGTCCTCTTTCCTCTCTCGCAGCGGAGGCAGGTTTATGGGAACGACGTTCAGTCTGTAAAAAAGGTCCTCCCTGAAGTTTCCTCTCTTTACCTCATCTTTAAGGTCCCTGTTGGAGGCGCTTATTACACGTATATCGACTCTCACCGACTTAGTTGAGCCCAGCGGTTCAAATTCCCGTTCCTGAAGAACTCTAAGCAGCTTCGCCTGGGTTGAAAAAGTCATTTCTCCAATTTCATCGAGGAATATTGTGCCACCGTCAGCAAGTTCAAACCTGCCCGGTTTCCGGCCAACAGCCCCAGTGAATGCCCCACGTTCGTGTCCGAAGAGTTCGCTTTCCAGTAGGGTCTCGGGTAAAGCGGCGCAGTTGATCTTAATGAATCGCCTTTCACTGCGGCTCGACCCCTGATGTAATGCGTTTGCAATCAACTCTTTTCCTGTCCCGGATTCTCCAAGGATCAGGACTGAAGCCTCGGTAGGAGCTACCATGGCCACAGTTTCGAGAACCTGACGCATCTTTGGGGAGCGACCAATAATTCTGGAAGCGTCGAACAGATTCTCGATGCGTCTTTTCTGAAGTATGTTCTCCTCTTTAAGTCGCCAGAACTCCAGGGTCTGCTGGACCTTGATCCGAAGTTCATCGATGTCCAGGGGTTTGGTCAGGTAATCGTGGGCTCCTGACTGAAGGGCTTCAATCGCAGTCTCCACCGATGCGTAAGCAGTTATTATTATTACCGGAATTCCGGGAGATATCTTCTTGATTTGCTTGAGCGCCTCTATACCGTCCAATTGGGACATCCTGTTATCCATGAGTATCAGATCAAAGAATTCGTCCGATACCCTTGATATAGCAGTCTTTCCGTCATCGGCCTCATAAACGTCATATCCATCGAGGGACAGATTTGCCTGAAGCATTTTTCTTTGGGATGGCTCATCATCCACAACCAGTATTTTAGCTTTACGTGATTTCATGTAATTCCTGTCCACATCAATAAATGGGTTTTGAGTCCTGAAAAACTTTTTTAACTATGAAACGCTTCAGGCCGTTCTGAGTGCATTATACTCATCGAGACCTTCTCCAGCGGCAGGGTCCTGATAGGTATTGATAGTGATGATGAATCGAGTTCCGTTGCCGGGTTCTGATTCAACTTCTATCTCGCCGCCATGCCCCTCAATGATGCTCTTGACAATCGCCAGACCCAGGCCGGTACCCTTCTTCTTGGTAGAGAAGAACGGATCGAAGAGCTTGTCAATGTTTTCGCGAGGTATACCTTCCCCGTTGTCTTCAGTGATGATCTGTAGCCTACCTTGCTCGTCTGTCCTGGCTCGAATGGAAACGGACCCTCCGCTGGGAGTGGCTTCAATTGAGTTGATGAGAATATTCAGGAACACTTGGGTCATCTGGTCGGTATCAACCATCACAAGAGGTAGATCCTCCGAGGACTTTTCCCTGATGATCTGAATCCCGGCCTCACTGGCCTCACGTTCAACTATCCTGATGCAGTGGTCCACAATTTCATCGGCTGACCTGATCCCTAAACGGGGCTCTCTAGGCTTTGAATAAGCCAACAGTTTCGATATGACCCTGTTAAGCCGGTCCACCTCTGTGAGCATCAACTCTGTGTATCTGAAGTCTTCCGGTTCCAGTTTAAGTTTTTTCTGGAAATACTGAATGAAACCGCGAATCGAGTTCAAAGGATTGCGAATTTCATGCGCCACACCAGCGGAAAGTCTGCCCAAGGCGGCAAACTTTTCACTCATGATGACTTTCTGTTCCAACTCGCGGATCATGGTCATGTCTCTGAGAATTACCACCGCTCCACGCGCTATCGATGACTCCGGATCCTTCAATGGTGATACGGAAAGGGTGAGGAAACTTTTCCCCTTTCCTTCAGTGGATATCTTCACCTCTTTTTCAAGGATCGATTCCGAATCAGACAAAACCAGTCTGATTTCCTCTTCAAGCGGCAACAGGCCTGATATGGGTCTACCATCCATTTCTTCCTTGGTCTTTTTTAGAATCTCAAGGGCGGTAGGATTGAAGGTCGCCACCCTCAACGACCGATCAACCGTGATCAGGCCATTGGCCATGCTCTCAAGAACGTTCCTTGTGTAAGTTCTCATTTCATCAAGGGTTCTACGAACCAGGTATGCGTTCTGGACCACAAATATGAAATACACTCCTGCTGAACCAATGATGAAAAGCACTGCGCCCATGAAAATGGCGAAAATCAATTCCTGGCGACGTATTTCCTTGAAACGGTCCATCTTGAGTCCAAGAAAAAGCACCTGTTTCTTTTCCTTATCAAAAATATCCAGAAGTTCCTGTCCTATGCGGGTATGCTTGGCGATTATTTCGGTCTGGGCAAGTTGATCAGGAAAAGGAGTGAAAGGCTTCCATATCTCAAAAATTGTTCGCCCGCCGGGCAATTCTCTTGTGAAAGACATCGGCTCGCCAGTCCGTATTACTGCCCTAACCGTGTTGAGTTCCTTGCCCATTAAAAGTCTCAGGCCTATTTTTGCCGGTTCACTGTGAGCCACTATTATCCCATCACTGTTGATCAAACCAACCCATTCGACATCCGGATCCTTGGCGGCCTGTTCGATCAGCATCTGGAAATACTCTATACCCCAGTCACCTTCCATGAATCCCGTTCTAGTCCCCGCCTCCAATGTCCTGATTACCGAAACCCCCTGCCGGGCCGTAAATTCTTCCATTCTTTCATTCTGGGCATTTATGTTGCGAATCGTAAAGATTATCACTATAGCCAGCAACACAATAGCAACAAGGACAATCGACACAACCGGCAGGTAACGTAAAAGACCTCTAACACTCATGACTTTTCTCATGTAAAGTTGAAATCCGGGCCACGGCACGTCCCGATCTCCGAATGTTCCATTCTCGCTTTCGAAACACTATCTCCTCACCTTGGCAACATTTATTGCATCGACTTTCATCTGGAGGAGATTTCCAACTGACACAGACCAATGTGACCCGGAAAACCATTCTGAAATCCGTCCAAGTCAATATCATATTAACACAAAACCAGGATTCTGTTCAGTTAAAAATATTATAACAGAAATATCTTGATAAGTTAAAATTAATATGCTATTCAGCGGTTTAATAAATGAGTATAACACTTTAGTTATTCTTATTTTTTCTAACACCAATGTAGAGTTTAGGTTCAACTCATACTTTGTTGGATCATCTAATTCCAGTTTAATGGATATGGGTAAAGCTTTATGAACACAAACGCTGAGACTTCACAATTGACTCTGGTAAACCGTGGCAGGGAATTTCTTGAGAGGGGCGATGTATCTTCGGCCGTTGCTTATTACGGCAAGGTATATGATCCTGATTCTACTGATGAACCTGAAGCGCGCAACATGTTGATCGAGGGGAGATCAAACCTTGCGCGAAAATACTTGCCGGAGGCTCTAGACTGTTTTGAAGAAGCCTTGTTAATGGGGTCTGAAATTCAGAGGCGCCAGGCTTTGGACGGAATATCATCGATTGGCGCAATCAGGGCTGACCAGGGTGTTTTGACCGAGAGGCTGAAGTCGGGCCTGAAAGGTGTGTTGAGAAAAGAGCCAGAGAGTTCACTGGGTTTATCATTCATTTCTGAAGATGAGAACCTGGTGCTCATTTCGGAACAGGCTTTCTGCAGTTTGCCGCCACAATTCATGAGAGGATCCAGAATCGTGACCATTCCTACTCGACTGGCCAATACGGCCTTGCCCATTGACGCTCGCAGATGCATACCGTACACAACCGAAGAGGACATAAACTTTATCATCGAGATGGCAGAAGCTCTAAAAGAAAATTCGCGATCATTGCCTTCGGAAATGTGCGTATCGTCGCATCCCTGAGAAGTTTCATCGAGGACCGGATTTTTGCCTTCATCTCTCCAATATGCTTGACACGTAAATTCTGATTTATACAATCGCCTCTGTTGATCATTGTGTTTTTAGGGGAAAGGCGCCGCATTGCGAATATTAGGGTTGGATATTGGATCAAAAAGAATTGGCATGGCATTGAGCGATGAGCTTGGTTTCACAGCCCAGGGGTTGAAGACGTTGGAGTCCAGGGGGCGTAAAAACGACATCGCTGCAATTGTCAGAATAGTCAATGAGTTCAGTGTGACCGAAATCGTTGTAGGAATGCCTTACAACATGGATGGCTCTGAAGGCCCACAGGCGGAGAAAGCCCTTGGTATGATGGAGGAACTGGCGCTGGCTACCAGTGTCCCTGTATTTAAGTGGGATGAGCGAATGTCCACTATGGCTGCTGAAAGAATGCTTCTTGAGGCGGATCTGAGTCGAGCCAAACGCCGCAAGGTGATAGACAAGGTCGCTGCCTCCATCATCTTGCAGGGATATTTGGACAGCAAGAGGAGATGAGGTTTTTGTTCGGATGAGACTGTCATTATCGATTATAATCAAGAGCGTTTTCCTGGTCGTTGTGTTGGCTGTTCTCGCCATTGGCGGACATTTGCTCTACACCCGTTTGCCAAATTTTATAAATGAATTGGCATCCAATAAGACTCAAACAGAAGCTTCATCCCGTCAGGATGTAATAATTACAATTCCCAAAGGCGCCTCCCTTTCTGAAATCGGGGATATCCTCTATGACAACAATGTTGTTTCCAGCAAGCTTCTTTTCAAACTGGTGGCGATGATCAGGGGAGA
>CAYNZA010000013.1:0-44758 GCA_964401595.1 uncultured Desulfomonile sp. | reverse complement strand
AAGCCATTTCGATTGGGGCGCATTGCAGACGGTTAAAAATCTCCGAGGAACCGGTCTCCATTCTTGGACCGGCCCCTGCGCCTCGAAAAAAGGCCGTTGGAAAACATCGCTGGCAAATCCTTCTCAAGAGTCAAAATCGAACTTTTGTCAGAAATCTTGCCAGGAGACTGCTGTCCGAGGATTTGTTAAAAGCCAGTGGAATGACCATTTCAATTGACGTAGATCCAGTCAGCCTTGTCTGATGATTCTTTGTTTCAAACCTTTCGGAATGGAAATAATGGGTTCAGTGTCGAAAAAATATATGTTTGTCTATTTGAGGTCTGAAAAAAATGGGTAAAATTGTATTATCGATTCCAAAATCGTAAGATGGTTCTTTTGTGGGTTTAGGAGGCCGTGTACAAAAGTTTTGGTGATTTGAGATCGAAAACCATTGTATATGTGAATACAATTGCTGATATCGCAAAACCTCTGTCGGAGGAGAGATGAGAAAATCCCAAATAGTAGCTTTGTCTGTGGCGATATTCGTCATTATAGGCGCTTCGATTGTTCTTTGGTCGCTTCATCAGAGTGGGACGCCCATTCCTGGTCTCAGTTCCATAGTATCGAAACCTGAACTCCAGAAAACTATAAAACATGTGAAGAATATTACTGATGAAACCTTCGAACAGGAAGTTATGGAAGCCTCCAGGAATAAACCTGTTCTGGTTGATTTTCATGCCGACTGGTGCTTTCCCTGTAGAATGCTCGATCCAATATTGGAGGAACTGGCTGAAGAACTTAAGGGTAGAGCGGTAATAGGCAGAATTGATACCGACAAAAACCTGATAGCGCGTAGATTTGGTATAACGAAAATTCCAGCCATCTTCGTGATCAAGGATGGCGAAGTAAAAGGCTCTTTTTTCGGTGTAGTCCCTAAAGAAACTCTCGTCAAGGTAATGAAAGAATTTGGCGCTTGATAACTTCGGACTGGACCCTGACTTGATGTCTGATCTGGTCATACTGATTCGAGGCGCTGGGGAAATCGCCAGCGCCATTGCTCACCGTCTTTGGCGTTGCGGCTTTTCCAGAATAGTGATGACAGAAATGCACGCTCCCATGGCCGTACGGCGAATGGTTTCTTTCAGCGAGGCGGTTTTTAATGGGCACGCCTCAGTGGAATCCGTGGGGGCTATCCTGGCAAACGACACCCGAGATGTACCCAGGATATGGAAGGATTCAAAAATAGCGGTAATCGTCGATCCTGGCTGCGCCCGTATCCATGAAATCCAACCTGACATATTAATAGACGCGGTGCTTGCCAAAAGAAACACCGGGACCAAAATTGATGACGCGGGGCTTGTCATAGCTTTGGGACCAGGATTCGAGGCGGGGGTGGATTGTCACAGGCTTGTAGAAACCGACCGGGGACACGACCTGGGTCGCATCATAACCAGTGGGCCAACTTCATTGAACACCGGAGAACCGGGAGACATCATGGGACAAACCCACAGCAGGGTCTTGCGTGCGCCCGCGGATGGACTCCTGAAAACATTTTTCGATATCGGGGATCTAATCGAAAAAGGCAGTCTGGTGGCGTCCATCAAAGACTTGCCTATTGAGGCTCAAGTCTCCGGTGTTTTGAGGGGAATCCTCAGGTCAGGATCTCTCGTGGCAGCCTGCGCTAAAGTTGGAGACATCGATCCTCGTTCACAACTTCCTAATTGCTTCACCATATCAGATAAAGCCAGGACAATCTCCGGAAGCGTGGTGGAAGTCATTATGGCCGCCCAAAACAGCCTGCTCCTGCTATCGTGAAAACACCAAAATATTCGCCACATCCATGTTTATTTCAACGGTTTTGTGAACTGCAACCATCAACGCCTGGTAACCGATATCGCTGTCGATATAGTCAAAATAAGTCCTTAGGCGCCTTCAAAAAAAACCTGTTTATTTGTCTTTTTTCAGCATGTTGATTCTATCGAGCCTAACATCCCGCAATCCAATTAGGAGCATTTAACATTGAAAAATATCTCTATTTGTTGTATCATGGAGGGAAATAAAGCTATTTTTTATTTGTGTTACATTTAATCCTTATTTCAGAGGGTGGTTAATTTGTTGAGAAAACATGTTAGACTTATAGCCACAATTACTTGTATTTACTGCGTTATATCTGGACCAGCTTTTTCTGCCAATTCGCTGGAGTCTAAGCAATCCGGACAGGAAACACTACTTCTGGCTCAAGCGGCGCCAAAATTGACCTCTCCCGGGGTTGGTTCAGTTGGCAAAGGGACCAGGGACAACAATCAGTCTGGCGTAGAGCACTCAGCGAGCGGACCTGTCAGGAGCGTACAGTCTGACACCGTCATACTACCTGAGAGAGGCGAATTCAACCTTCTGACCAGGGACCCTCTCAACATGCTTCGCTTGGACAACATCAAGCCGCTCTACACATCACCGGCATTGCAGGGGGAAGGAGTTTGGGAGTCGTCCGGATCACCCCGCGATAACCAGGGACGCCCCATCATTTACAAGACATTTTACAGACCCAGTGTAGATTTCCCGAACGCTGTGGTCTACATGATGGTTATAGACATGAATCTCACCTTCATGCGCTACTACGTGGGTTCACAGGAACCGGCGGCTTCGAAAGGGAATTCCGAAGTTGAGAATGACCTTCGTTCCAAGATTCTGGCTGTTACAAACGCAATGTGGATGCAAAGACACTCGAAAGGCGCCGGCGCTATTTTCAGAGGTCGGCCTGTTTATTCCATGATCGATGGCATGGCTTCCCTCATTGTATACAAGGATGGCTCAGTTGACGTCCGGGAATGGACGGAAGACATTCCGACGCCTTTAATCCAGGACGCCAGACAACTTAGCTACCTGATAGTAAAAGACGGGATGGTTGTCCAGTCTGTCATGAGACGTGGCCGTGTTGAAGACTCAGAAATCGGCCTGGGTTTTCTGCTCGGTGGTGGAGGAAAAGATCAGGACGGCAAGCATTTCTGGTACGTGGCCCACAGAAGCGCCTTTGGTGTAAGGAAAGATGGCAATCTAGTTTTTGCAATTGGCCACCACATTGGCAGCAAGGATTTGGCAAAGGCGCTTGTTCTCGCAGGCTGCGATCGTGGCATGCATGCTGACGCCAATCCCGACAACATTGTAGCCAACCTCTATATTCGGGACACTTTTGGAAATATGGTCAGAAAAGCCAAATTGTCGCCCGAGCAGGCCAACTATACACTCAACCGGTATGACGACAGTTACACCAAAGACTTCTTCGGTTTTTTCCTGAAGGACGCTGCTCCATCAGCGGGCTCAACACTTACACGAGCCAATAATGATATCCAGACAGGTCGTTAAACACCATGAATGCTAAAATTGTCGCTTTATTACTGGTGGTCTCCTTTCTTTTGCCCCTACCGGGGGCCAGCTTCGCTGCTCCAAACTCGAAGAAGGGGCCTTCACAGTCAGACGACCAAAAGTCCATAGAGCTGGGCATGACTGGAATCCAGAAGGCCAATATGGGCCAATATGACCAGGCCCTAACTTACCTGGACGCTTCAATCAAGGCTTCCCCAAGAAATTCAAATGCGCTCTTAAATCGGGCCAGGGTTTATTTGATTCAGGGGAAATACGACAAGGCTGTCTCAGATCTGGACAAGGCCATAAAACTTGATCCAAATCAGGATGAATCGTACATGACCCGCGGCATGGCTTACAGACTCATTGGAGATTTTCCACGCGCTGTCAGGGATTTTACCAAGGCCGTTAATCTCGATGTTTCAAATACACAGGCTCTGATCAACAGGGCGGCAGTCTTTTTCGACACGGGAGAGCACGAAAACGCGCTGCAGGATCTGGATCGCATCATCGAACTTAACCCAAGGATGATCAGCGCATTGGGCAACAGGGCCTTCATTTATGAGCAACTCGGTCGCTATGATGAAGCCATCAAGGATCTTGGAAGCATCATGGCGCAGGATTCAAATAATTTGATGGCCATTAAACATCTGGGCTTTATATCTCGCAGAAAAGGGGACCTCTCCAAATCGCTGCGTTGGTACAAAATGGCCCTTCCGATAGAAACTGACGCTGGTTTGAAAAAAAAGATACAGGAAGAAATCAACGAAATTGAGAGGAAGATGGCAGCCAACTAGGCTTTCTCAACCACTTTTTTTTGCAGCGCCGAGCAGAGTTGAGACGTCCTTCAAATCTGATCGGCGTTCTTATTGTCAGTCCGGAGTCTAAATAGGTTGACAATCTAATCAATTTTTTTAAAAACAAAATAGTCAAGATTAGCGAGATGTTATATAATTGGTTTTTGAATTGACGATCCGTTGATGAATTACCCGAAATTAAACTTTAGGGATCAAGCGTTCGTTCAATTTTCTGACGGCCTGAGGGGATGGTCAAGTCATGCCGGAATACTTGCTCTAATCCCTCCCGTTTACAGAATCTTTATTATAAGCCTGTTTTTTCAGGATACTTTTGGAAAGGAGATTTTACAGTGAAATCTTTGGTGTGTTTGAAACAGGTTCCTGACACAGAAACCCAAATCAAGGTAGCGGCTGACGGGTCAGGAATTGTGACTGATGGAATTAAATATGTGATCAATCCATACGACGAATTTAGCGTGGAAGAGGCGCTTCGGATCAAAGAGAAATTCAAGGCTGGGGACGTCACGATAGTTGGATTGGGTCCGGACCGCGTAGTTGAAGCCATGAGAACGGCCTTGGCCATGGGCGCGGACAAGGGCGTTCAGGTGAGTGACGATACGCTGAATCAGGCAGACCCGTATTGCATCGCTCAGACGCTCGCAGCAGTAGCCAAACAGACCGAATTCGACATAATTTTCTGTGGGCACCGGGCAATTGACGACGACCTGGGAGAAACAGGAGCCATCCTATCTGAATTACTAAATATTCCCCAGATCACACTTGTGACGAAAATCGAAGTGTCCGCTGATAAGAAATCAGTCGTCTGCGAGAGAGATGTTGAAGGTGGCAAGGAAGTGGTTGAATCTCCCCTGCCCTGCGTAGTCACCTCACAGAAGGGTCTTAATGAGCCTCGATACGCCTCTTTGCCCGGCATCATGAAAGCCAAGAAAAAACCGGTTGACAAGAAATCCCTTGCGGACTTGGGTGTCACTCTCGAGCCTAAATTGAAATGTGCGAATTTTACCATGCCGCCTGAGAGAAAAGCAGGACAGAAATTTGAGGGAATGGAACCGGCGGACGTGGCTAAGACAGTTGCAGGCTTGTTGAGAACCGAAGCCAAGGTTATCTGATAAAATCAATGCTTAGTTTTCTATCATGGAGGCTTTTTACCAATGAGTAAGGTTTTGATATACGGCGAAATTAAATCTGGCAAACTTAAGAAATCAGCGTTTGAACTGGCTAGTGAGGCCAGAAGGATAGCTGACGCTTTGGGTGGAGAAGTAGCTGCAGTTTTGATAGGCCCGGATACTGAGAAATTTGCGGCCGATCTGGGAAAATTCGGTGTAGACAACGTCTATCTGGTTGATGGACCGAAGCTCGAAACTTACAACTCAGAGTATTTTGCCCAGGCAATGTCGGGAGTAATCAAGGACAAAGGATCTGAAATAGTACTTTTTAGCCACTCAATGCAGGGCAAGGACCTTGCCCCGCGCACAGCGGCCAAACTTGGAACCGCCGTCATAGCCGATTGCGTATCTTTCAGACTGGATGGAACTACCTTAGTCGGCAAAAGACCGATGTATGCGGGTAAATGTTTTTCCGAGTGGAGCGCCACCGGAAACCCGCAGATAGCTTCAGCAAGACCCAACGTGCTTGAAACCGCAGAAGTAGCTAAAGCAGGGGCCGTTGAGAAAATAACCGTTGAAATCGATGCGGACCGCGCCACATACGCGACCAAGGAACTCAACCTTGACACCAGTGGCAAAGTAGACCTCACCGAAGCCGAAATAATAGTTTCCGGCGGACGCGGAATGGGTGGAAACGACTATACTCTCCTGGAAGAGATGGTTTCTATTCTTGGTCCCACGGCCACTGTCGGAGCCTCAAGAGCAGCGGTTGACGCAGGTTGGAGAGTACACTCGGATCAGGTCGGCCAGACCGGTAAAACGGTAACACCCAACCTTTACATTGCATGCGGAATCTCAGGGTCTATTCAGCACCTTGCAGGTATGGGCTCTTCGAAGGTTATCGTAGCCATTAACAAGGACACGGAAGCGCCTATTTTTACCAAGGCGGATTACGGAATCGTGGGTGACCTGTTCAAGATCGTTCCAGAGTTCAACAAAGAACTTAAGGCGTTGCTATCGGAATAATAGACCAGGAGGAGGGGAATACCCTCCTCCACCTCGTACTTACCGGGGAATCGCTACGGAAATGAGTGTTGGGCCTCAGATTTTCAAGAACTTTATCAACATGACTTAATAATAACCTGGGGTCCTTCAATAGCAGCCATCAATATCCTGTCAATCTAAATCGTCTCGAGTTAAGGTACCCGGTCAAATTCATGGCGCATTTGAATAGCTTGCTAATCTTGGGGCTTTTCCTGACCTTAAGTTTCGGCGCAGCCGCTCTAGGGGGGTATTTCACAGGTTGGAATGTTCAGGGCTGGTATCAGACTGAACTGGTGAAGCCTGCATGGACTCCTTCAGGCAGACTGATCAGCGTTGTATGGACAGTGCTTTATACGACCATGGCTTTTTCGGCATGGCTGGTGGCCAAAAACAGAAGACTCCATGAAATCCGGATTCCACTGGCAGTATTTCTTGGACAGCTATTTTTCAATGTTCTATGGTCTTTCCTGTTCTTCGGGATCAAAAGCCCGGGATTAGCTTTACTGGAAATATGCATATTGCTGCTGGCCATTGGAACCACCATACGGATTTTTTTCCCGTTTTCAAAATTTGCCGCATTTCTGCTGACTCCCTATTTTTTATGGGTGCTATTCGCAGGGGTGTTAAATTTCCAGATATGGCGACTTAATCTATAGTCCGGTTGAAACTCATAAACTCTGGAGTC
The DNA here is from genome assembly GCA_964401595.1 of uncultured Desulfomonile sp. Taxonomy (GTDB): domain Bacteria; phylum Desulfobacterota; class Desulfomonilia; order Desulfomonilales; family Desulfomonilaceae; genus CAITZA01. The sequence continues at coordinate 37,763 of CAYNZA010000013.1, read as the reverse complement.
ATACTGAACATTTCCGAAAAAAAGGAATCAGCAGTGCCGTTCTTTTGAATCTCTCAAGACAGGGGACTGTCGCAGGTATGGTCCCAGAAAGAGGAATAAAAGACAATACTGGATGAAAATAGAGGTAGTCACCAACAAATTGGGAAAAGAACCGGATGAAACATTGTCTGATTTCATAACAACTGGGGTGAGATTGTTTCTTTCTGCAGGCTGCGCAAAGTCGACCAGATCAAGGGCGATCTAAAAATGGCTAAAAATCGTATCGTAGAAGTGGGTGATAATTATTCTGGTGATGGAACAACGGACTGGTGCGCAATTGCCAAAAACTATGTGTCCGAATCCAATGTTTGTCGCGTTTTCAGAATTCTCGAGGACACCACCGATTTCTACGACGTCAACTACGGGGATGTGATACTGCTTGATGACGTTGGCTACCTTGTAAGGGGAACTGAAACAGAGAAGAAATTTGGACTGGAAGGGGAGCCAAAGCCTTGGGTGAAAAGTTGTGTGGAACTGACAACGGGCGAAAGAAAAATTATCAAGATTCCTTTCTACGAGGAATTTCAATGTAGAATTGAGGGTATAAAATCAACCTGCCTGCGAAACCCTGAAAAAGAGGCGAGAATTCTTTCAAAGGTCCTGGGCCATCCTGGGTTCATGCAAGGCTTCAGTCGCCTGGACTCAAACTCCAACAATGTCAGAGTGATTGAACGCATAGTAGGTATGAGCCTGGACAACATAGTGCGTTCCATAACCATGGACCATTACAATTATTACTTTCAGGCCCTTCCCACACTACTGGCGGGCTTGATTGAAGCATACAGGTCCATGGCGTATCTGCACGACATGAAAGAAATCCATGGAGACATCTCTCCGGACCATATCTATGTAGAGAGGGCAACGGGATCGTTCATTTGGATTGACTTTGACTATGACTATAGTGTCAAGGAAGATCTTGTTTCTCGAGATATTTTCGAAATGGGCACAGTTCTTAGTTTCCTTGTCGGCAAGGATTACCTGTCTTATGCCGAGGTAAAACAGCGACTCCCGCAGCTGGCGGACGAACTGACGGTCGAGGATATGCAGTTGGTTTTTCCAAATCAGGTGGCAAATCTGCGACTGGTTTATCCTTACATTCATGAAGAACTCAACGCCATTACGATGCGATTTTCCACCTGCGCTTCGGACAGGTACAGCGGAGCTTTGGAACTGGCTAACGACATGCAGCAAGCTCTGGAACTGTTTGGCTGATTGCTCATAAATCTCTTTCAGCGTCATCAACATATCTTCACAGCATTTCATTCAAACAAAGCCCCAATGACCACTTCGGAATAAAATAATTATATTTAGTTATTTAGATATTGAAATGTATGAATTGCAGATGTATTATGTCTTATACTCTTTGGGTTTTATTGACTTGACATTTAGTCGAGAGAGAAGATTTTGCAGATTCCGGTTGAATGAATCAGCAACCAATCCAAGAAAGGAGAGCGGTATGTATCGAAGGTCACTTTTTGTGATCAGCGCGTTCATTGTTTCGCTGGTGGCCGTTTCATGGCTGGTCAGTTCTGTGGCGATTGCGGATGAGAAAATTCCGTCAAAAGTCGATCAGAGTTGTTTAAAGTGCCATGAATACGACAAACAGGCCCATGAACTGTTTGCCGGCAAGTTCAAGAGCGCATCAGTAAAAGCCAATTGCTTGCAGGTCCAGATTGACAAGGGTTTGGAAGTAATTACCTTTGATGAAGAAACGGTTCTCAAGAACGCCCCTTCTATTCCTGAGATCCCGAAGGAAGAGTCGATCAGGGTTACTGTAGCTAAAAAAGACGGCAAAACGTATGCAAAGGAAATAGAAGTCAAAAAAGGTCTCGCAGTTCCGGCCGAACAACTGATTACTACGGAGCAGGTGGCCGAACTTGTCGCAAAGGGACCGGAAAAAGGGAAATACGTCCTTCTCGATAGTCGCCCTATGGAACGTTACAACGAAGGTCACATACCGACTGCGATAGGAATGCCATTTTTCGCATTTGACAAACTTGCGGAAAAACTTCTCAAAGACAAAGAAGTTACTCAAATTTACTATTGCGCAGGTTTTTCCTGAGTGTTGAGTCCATTAGCCGCCAGGAAGGCGGAAAAGCTTGGATTCAAGAACGTCAAGGTTTATCACGCAGGATTGCCGGACTGGAGAAAAGCCGGTCATCTGGTAGTTTCAAACAATGCAGCCATAGAGGAATACAAAAAGCTTGATGCGTCCTTCGTAGTCATTGATGTGCGTCCGGCGGATCAAATTACCAAAGGTCACATCCCCAATTCAGTGGCGATTCCAAAAGATGGCCTGGACTCCCTCAAAGATCAGTTTCCAAAATTCATGGGGGCTGTGATCATAGTGGTGGATGAGACCGGTGTTTCTGAGGCTTCCCAAAAAGCATTCAAAACAATTTCCGATTGGGGTTACAAACAGACCAGTATTCTTGACAAGGGGTTCAAGGGGTGGCAAACGGCCGGCAACGCTGTAGCAACAGGCCCGGCGGCTTCCACCATCACCTACGTCAGGAAACTGTTGCCTGGCGAAGTAGAGTTAGCTGTTTTCAAGGCATTGCTCGAAAAACCGTCGCCAGATACGATAGTCCTGGATGTTAGAGCTGCATCTGAAGTTGCCGAGGGCAAGTTACCCAACACCACGCAACTGCCTTTGGATGAGCTTGAGATCAGAATTGGAGAGTTGCCAAAGGACAAGAGAATAATAGTTCATTGCGCAACAGGAGCGCGGGCTGAAATGGCTTACAACGTACTGAAGAACGCCGGTTTCAATACCGGATATGTAAGAGCCACCCTCAGTTTTGATAAAGACAAGCCCGGAACTTTTGTGCTGGAAGAATAATCCTGTCCCATAGTGGAGAGTTTCAATTGAGGCTCTCCACTTTAATATTTGCGTTTCCTCTGCTGAGAATCCGGGCCAGCGACAAAAGTGACCCTTAAAAAAACTCTAAGAGTTTAAGCATGTTCTGAAGAGTCATTCAACACAAAAACGGGCTGTCAATCGTCCTTTCCATGTAAACGCAGTCCCAGAAAATTCCGTCTGAGCAAATCCAGCGCCTGCATGGCAGCCAGGGTCTTCACCCATTCCCGTTTTCCCGGCATCAAATAACGACGACTCACCAAATAATCGTTTGTTGAAATCCCGACGAAAAAAGTCCCTACTGGTTTAACGGGTGATCCACCGTCGGGACCTGCTATTCCTGTTACTGACAGACCAATGCCGGAAGCGCCTGCCAATCTTGCGCCCTCCGCCATTGATCTGGCGCATTCATGAGAGACAGCTCCGTGATGAGCTATAATGTCCGGAGAAACTTTTAGCAGATCAGTCTTTAATTCGTTTGAGTAACTAACTATAGATCCCATGAACGTTTTTGACGACCCGGGAACTCTGGTGAGCATTTCGCCTATCAATCCTCCGGTAATGGATTCTGCAAGGGTCAAAGTAATGTTTCTCTCTTCCAGCATTCTTACTATGACCTCCTCAATCGCCAACCCATCCTCACTGATTATGTTCTCGGTGATTCTGGTTCTAATCTGCTGCTGTTTTCCTCTAATTATGTCCTCAGTATCACTCTCTGTCGGGCCAACAGCATCAATTCTCAGCCTTATTACGGGGAACCTCGGCAAAAAAGCCAGGTGACAGTTCTCCGTGTCAATTGCAATGTCCGATAGTATTTCACCCAGACGCGACTCTGAGAGCCCGTAGACAATCGTCGTTTTATTCTTGAAAACTTTTCCGCTTGATCCTAGCAATTTCCACACCAACGGCAACCCCTGTTCCCTGAGCATTGGTAGAAGTTCAGATGGAATTCCCGGGAAAAACAGCCCATAGCGGCCATTCTGTTCAATGGCAAAACCAGGGGCTGTTCCGTAGTCATTGGGTATGGGTATGCAGTTCATTGGCAGCATTGCCTGTTTGGCGTTACTGGAGGACATGGCACGCCCCCATGTGGCAAAACGATCCTTAATCCTTTGGAGTTGTTCTTCATCAAGTTTTACTGATGAACCCAGAAACATGGCGGCGCTTGCCGCTGTCTTGTCATCTTCTGTAGGCCCCAGGCCACCACTGCATATTGTCAAGTCCGCCTGCCCCATGCCGTATCGCAGCGCTTCGACTATTTCCGCTTCTTTATCCCCCACTGACGCCATGCCTCGAATCGAAATCCCAACGGCGCGTAATTCGCGCGCTATATTTTCGCGATTGGTGTCGGTAATGACGCCATTAATAATTTCATTGCCTATGGTCAATATCCAGGCGCTAAGGTTTTGCGACATGGTGGACTTCTTCCTTTTTGTTTTCTGTTTGTGGTCTTTAAGTTTGAATTTAATGCGCCTGTTCCCAATTTTTCCCGCTGGACACATCTACCAGTAGCGGAACAGACAGATTGTAAGCGTTTTCCATCTCTGTTTTTAACATCTTAGATGTTTCTTCGACGTTTTTTTCCTCAGTCTCCAGCACAAGTTCATCATGAACCTGCAATATCATTTTGCACGGTGAGCCCGACTTTTTTATAGCGTCATTTACTCTTATCATCGCCATTTTTATTAAATCGGCTGCGCTGCCCTGTATTGTGGTGTTGATTGCCACTCGCCTTGCCGCCTGCTGAAGGACTTTGTTGGAACTTTTCAGATCGGGCAATGGCCTGCGTCTGCCGAGAACCGTAGTTACATATCCGGTTGAAGCGGCTTTTTCAGGCACTTCTTCCATATATCTCTTCACCCCTGAATATGTCTGATAATATTCCTCAAGGTACTGTTTTGCCATTTTAAGCCCCACGCCAATTTGGCCGGCCAACTTGAAGGGACCCATTCCATAAATGATACCGAAGTTTATTTCTTTCGCTTTGCGTCTCATTTCCGGTGTCACCAGAGCCGGGGCGCAGTCAAATATACTTGCAGCGGTAATGGCATGAATATCCTCACCCAACTCAAAAGCCTCACAAAGCCTTGCGTCGCCCGACAAATGAGCCATCACACGCAATTCTATCTGGGAATAGTCGGCCGCAACAAATACCTTGCCTTCACCGGCAATGAAGGCTCTTCTGATCTTTCGGCCTTCTGCGCTCCTGATCGGAATATTCTGGAGATTGGGGTCCGACGAAGAAAGTCTTCCTGTTGCGGCCACTGCCTGGTTGTATGAAGTGTGAATCCTGCCTGTGGAAGGGTTGACAAGGTTGGTCAGGGAATCCACATAGGTGGACTTGAGTTTGAAAATAGATCTGTAGTCCAGTATTTTTCGGGGCAACTCATGCTCGGAAGCCAGTTCCTCCAGAACATTCAGCGCTGTGGAAAGACCTGTCTTTGTTTTCTTGGTCGCTTTTAGCCCCAGTTTGGAGAAAAGAATTTCTCCAAGTTGTTGTGTAGAATTTATGTTGAATGTTTCACCAGCTATTTCATATATTTGAGCCTCAAGTAATTCCAGTTGAGTTGCAAACTCCGTGGACAAAACGGCCAAATAGTCCACGTCCACTTTGACTCCGGTCATCTCCATCTCTGCCAGAACCCTGATCAAAGGCATTTCGAGTTTTTCATACAGGTCCAATAATCCCTCCTGGCTCACACGCGGCCTCAATATCTCGGCAACCCGGTAAGTGACATCAGCGTCTTCACATGAATAATTGGTTGCGTCCTCTATTGTCACTTCGGAAAATTGGATTTGACTTTTTCCGACACCGATCAGATCCTTGATAGGAATCGTCTTGTGTTCCAGATACAGTTCCGCCAGATCATCAAGGGAATGTCCCCGCCGTGAAGGATCAAGGATGTAAGAGGCCAGCATCGTGTCAAAAGCCAGACCGTTCATGGAGGCTCCTTCACGCTCGAGCACGATCAAATCATATTTTATGTTCTGACCTATTTTCCCTATGGCCTCATTTTCGAGTAAGGGGCTAAATAGTTTGAGGACATGACTTTTGTCCAGTTGTTTTCCTTGCCGGTGACCGACCGGAATGTAGAACCCCATACCAGCCTCGGCGCAAACGGATATTCCCACCAGTTCGGCCCGCACAGGCTCCAGGGAAGTAGTTTCCACGTCTATTGCAAAAATCTCTCTGAGGGACAACTCATCCAGTAATTTTTCCAGTTCAGCAATCTCAGTGATGGCCCTGTAATTGGAAAAATCGAGGGTTTGCTCAGCAGGCAAATCTGCGAGCATTCTCCTAAACTCGAATTCTTTGAACAGGACTCTAAGTTTTGAAAAATTGGGCGCGCCGGTTATGAGGTCATCCAGTTTCACGTCAACTGGAACATCCGACCGTAGTGTTACGAGTCGTCTGCTCAGTAAGGCCTTTTCCTTGTGCTCCTCAAGATTTTCCCTGAGTTTCTTCTGTTTGATGTTTTGTATGTTGGCGTATATGCCTTCGAGAGTCTTGAAATCTTCTATTAGCCTGGATGCGGTCTTCGGTCCAATCCCCGGAATTCCCGGAACATTGTCAGACGTGTCTCCTGTAAGCGCCATGAAGTCAATGACCTCGGAAGGCTTGATCCCAAACTTTTCCTTCACTCCGTGTTCGTCAAACAAAAAGTCTTTCTGAGGGTCCCACATTACGGAATTGCCATTTACCAACTGGGTGAGGTCTTTGTCACCCGAGACTATTGTAACCTTCCATCCCCTTTGATTGGCTTGGCGGGCCAGCGTAGCGATTATATCGTCCGCTTCATAGCCCTGCTTGGAGATCACCGGAATGGAATAGGCCTCCACCAGTTCGTGGATTCTCGGAATTTGCTCAATCAGGTCCTGGGGCGGAGCCGGTCTATTGGCCTTGTATTCAGGGAACATTTCATGCCTGAACGTGGGGCCTTTAGCGTCAAAAACTACTGCAATCCTGTCAGGTGACCTGTCTTTTAGGGTCTTGACGATCATGTTGGTGAAACCGAATATGGCGCCGGTCTGAGACCCTTGAGAATTGGACAACGGGCCCATGGCATGATACGCCCTGTAAATGTATGCGCTCCCATCTATCAGATATAATTCCTGCTCTTTCTGAGCCATCAGTTTTTCTCCTGATCTAAGGGTTAAGTCACCTGTTTCTCGACAACCAATTTCTTGATCCCATCAAATATGGAGCTGAACAATGGGTGCGCTTCCAGTACCGAAGCTCTCCCTAGAAGGATAAGTTTGGACCTTGCCCTGCTTAGAGACACATTGAGCCTCTTGGGGTCGGCTAGAAACGATGTCACAGAATCAGATCTAGCCAGAGAAATGATGATAACTTCCCTTTCACCGCCCTGAAAACTATCCACAGTGTCAACTGAAATTTCAGCGCGTCCTTTTACATGCGTGAGTTTCTGTCGGATCATGGACTGCTGGGCCCTGTAGGGTGTTATAACGCCTATTTCTCCTGGGGGAACCCTGGATTGGACCAATGCCCGCACTATCTCGCAGGCGATTTCAGCTTCTTCCGGCCTGGTTTTTCCGGTATCGACCTCCCCTTGAACATCCACAAAGATGACTGGCGTCTCTGGATCAATTATTTCTCTGAGATAGTAAGGCTCTTGGATTTCTCCGGAGACCATCAGCCTGCGACGGGCGACTTCCGGCGAGGCTACAAGTTTTCCCTCATAAAAAAGTCTGGATGGAATGTCCTGAACCTCTGAGTTCATGCGATACTGAACACAAAGAGAAGAAATATTTTCAGGGTCTGATGTCAGAAAAAGTCTCTCGAAAAGCGATAGCCCGAGACCGTCAGGGGTCTTCGCCGGATTGATCCTGGAGCTTCTGACTACAGGCGGAAGCTGTAGGTGATCACCGCAAAGAATAAATTTGTCGGCTAGAGACAGAGGAGCCAGAGCAGCCGGTTCATCGAGCTGACCGGCTTCGTCTATCACCACGACATCGAATCGCTGCTTCAGAAAGATGGGATTGAATGCGCATTGATAGGCCGTTGCCCCTATCAGCTCCATTTCATCGACCATCTTCCTGAATTTTTCGAAATCATGAGTCTGGGAAGCGATCTGTCCTAATTGAGGGCTGGACAGTCCTGTAGATTTTACCATTGAGAGGAATTCCTGCGAGCAGCTCTGTTCATTGCCTACTCTGACGAATTGGTGGAAACCCATTTTCATCAGAGCTATCAAAACTCTGTCCACGGCAATGTTCGTGGGGCAAGTCACCAGGACTCTCTTCCCAATCTTTATGAATTCCGTTATGAGCCGGGAAAGCACCTGAGTTTTGCCCGTTCCTGGAGGGCCATGCACCAGGTGATGGACAGGAGCCGCAAGTGATTTGATTACCGCCGTCTTCTGTTTTTCATTCAGGGATCCATGTCCGACAGGCCAATCATCATGCGCTAGATGACTACTACATTCCGTTCCTGAAAGTGAATGCGCAGTTCTGAACTCTGACACACGATGTACTTGATTATTTTCAGGTTTTGCTCCAGAGTCTGTGCTGGATGCCTGAGAATGGAACTCAAAGAAATTGGTCACTACCTTGTCAACGATGTCTCTACGTGCATCCGTCAGGAAATTCAGGATGGTTTTTCTAGACATCTCCCTGGCCCTTAGAAACGGTATCCTGTCAATATAACAAGGTTCAGAATGTCCGTTCTGATGTGTCCTCCAAGGGGATAACCTCGAACAGTCGATTTTTGTGAAAAGACCAAGGGCGCCGTCACTGACAGATGTGACTCTTGCCCTGATGGCATCTTTGGAACATGCGTCGCCCTTGTGTATGATCACATCGTCTCCAAGCGTAAGATCACCAAGACCATTGGACGCCAGGACCTTTATAGAAGTCCTTCCACAGACCATCGTCCTGTTGATCTGACGTTCCGGGCCTGTCGATCGGGTTTGGTTCCATTTGGGACCTGATGATGCGTCATGGTCTTCCGGGCTGATATCAAAACTTCGATCTATCTGAATTTTTTCAACGGGTATCGTCACACCATCGGAGAGGCGCTGAGTCAAAGTCGATCTGTCCAATACCTGGGCAAATTCTGACTCCTGTTCCCATTCATCAATGCAGATCAGCCTGAACCATGTATCATAATAAAGCCTTTCCCGGGGAGTTAACACTGTCTCCAGCATGACTGTGGAGCCGTAAAAGGCTTCACAGTTTGGTCTGGAAAAACACTTCCAGTCACCGGAACATGTGTCTACAAACATGGAGGCGCAAAGGTTGTCACCAAAAGCATAATGTCGCTTCAGGGCTATTGATCTGTTTCTACCCTGTAGTATAGACCTCTTATGGGGTCTGGAAGAACCGTCAAGCCTCGTGGAAAGGCCGGTTGATGAATAAACTACATAGGAATCGATCTCTTTTTCATGATCATCCCCGATCATCATGTTGTAGGCGTAAAGCTGAAGCAGATGGTCGGCGCTCGTAAATTTTCCCGATTTTATTTCAACCACAGTTGTCCGTGAATTAGTATAAATTACGGCGTCTGCCCTACCCTTGAGACCATACCTTACCGACAACTTGTCCAGTTCTGTGTCGGCGACATAGCTTCGGCCAAAAGCGCCAGACATCCATGATGCCATGTTTTTATGGTGTCGTCTAAGTTCATTCTTAAGATCATTGTAATTCACCCTGGCCGATGAACCCGGCAAGATCTGAATAAAATCTCCTATCACTGAAGGGAATGTCCTATCGAAAGCCTCCTTTCCTGTATGATGCGGATTGCATGCCAGATGATCGAACAGCAAATGAATAGCCTTGCCTTTAGCCATCCAGAAGGGCTCACCATTTCGACATCTATATCGTAAATCTATTGATCTCAGACAGTTGAATGATTCAACCGCCTCCAGAACGCTTACCGGGCGCAATGGCTCAAGAACTATGTCAGAATCAGGATTTACGCTGTAGATTCTACTCCCATCCTCCAAACAATTGTTAACATCAAGGTTGTGAGCGGATATTTTGGCGCCTAACCAGCATAGTTTCGGAAATTCAAAAAAATCATGTCCACAGTAGTCTGGAAAAATTATGAAGGACCTGTAACCGCAGAGATCTCCAGCCAACTCAATTCCTGTGAATGTATAGGCGCCGTTTCGGGCCTTGACCGGATCAGAACTCACCCTCGAGACTTCACCCTCAAGCGACACATGTTGAGTGCACTTCTCCATGTGTCTCACTCTAACATCATTGAACGCCTTGATTCAATCAATCAAGTTGGGGAAACTGCCGCAGCGTTTGTCAGTTGTGGATTTGACCACTGATTTCTTATATGTTAGATTTTTTCTTCGTCGTCTCCTGGCGTTATATTATTAACCATTAGTGGACGATTCATGTCACTGACATACGGGAGAGGTTAATGTTCTTACCTAGAATAGATGAAGAGAAATGCAAACTATGTGGTGAGTGTGTAGATGTTTGCCCTGCCGACGTGCTGGCTGTTGAGGGTCAGGCCACTGTCGTGGTGGCCCCCCAGGATTGCCTTGGCTGCGAATCATGCATATCAGTGTGCCCTGAAGACGCAGTGACGGTAGAGGAGATCTAAAGGGCCATCCACACCCCTCTGGATGAAGACATGAGATCTGACTCCTCACTGTTCCGATAAGACTTTGAGGAGTCAGCTCAAACAAATATCCGGGAACTCTCCACCAGAAAAAGGCTCATAATGACAGAAAACATCCTCCTTGCCTAATTTTTTGACTTTTAGCGTCTTATCCTCTATAATTCAAACTTTCCATGAAGCTATAATTGAAAGAGCGCCTCATGAAAGGTTTCATCCCGGCTGTTTCAATTCTTTTTTTTACCGCTATAATTTGTGGCTGTGGCGCCACTAACTATCTCAAGGGCGGTATTCATAAGGATATGGATGAAAACCTTACCATCGTGGGACTTACAGAAAATCCCAAAAAATTTCTCGACAAAGAGATCGTGTTCTCGGTACGTTTCTACAAGAAAGGTGATTTACCTAGCCCCTTGGGAGACGATTTTGTAAATTTTATCATAGCGGATCGAGTCAGTTACATCACCCTGAACAAGGTTTGGATGAAGTCCAGCAAGGCAAAGATACTGGATGAGCTAAAAGAGATGGAGACTATAGTCATGCGTGCAAGAGTGTTCAGGGTGGACAAAGAGAAGGACCCAAACCTGGAAGCGCTTGAAATAGTGAAAGAATAATTTTCAGTAAATGCGCATGAGGCTTTTGCCGCCTGCAAGAAGCTCTATTCCAATCAGTCCTCATGCATGCCGGGAGTGTAGTTTGAAAAAGATACTGGTGACCAGCGCCTTGCCGTATGCAAACGGCGACATACATATAGGACATCTAGTCGAGTACGTGTTCACAGACATATACGTTCGTTTTCTGAAAATTACGGGACGGGACGTGATTTACGTCTGCGCATCGGACGCTCATGGCGCCCCGATAGAAATAAACGCATCTCGTAGGGGCCTTACCCCGCAGCAGTTGGTGAGTGAGTTCCACGAACGACATTATGACGATTTCAGTAGATTTGAAGTGGGATTTGATGAATTCTACACTACAGATTCACCTGAAAATCAAAAGCACTGTGAAATCATATACGGACGAGCCAAAGAGCAAGGCCACATTGCGGAACGAGACATTGAGCAGTTTTTTTGTGATTCATGCAAGCGTTTTCTTCCCGATCGTTACATCAAAGGTATTTGCCCCAAGTGCGGGGCAACAGACCAGTATGGGGATGTTTGTGAATCCTGCGGAGCGATATACAGACCCACTGAGTTGTCAGAAGCCAGATGCTCTTTGTGCGGAGCATCACCGGCTTTAAGAACCTCCAAGCATCTGTTTTTCAGATTAGAAGACTTCTCGGAATTTCTCAGGGACTGGACATCGGCGCCAGGCAGGCTACAGGATGAAGTACGTGTGTTCGTTAATACATGGATCGATCAGGGGCTCAAAGACTGGGACATTTCCAGAGACGGGCCATATTTCGGTTTCAAGATTCCAGGAGAACAGGCAAAATATTTCTACGTCTGGCTGGACGCTCCCGTCGGTTACATTGCGGCCACCGAGCACTACTGCATGGACAAAACTGACAGAAATGTCAGGGATTATTGGCTCGACCATGATTCCGATGTGGAAATACACCATTTCATAGGTAAAGACATAGCCTACTTTCACACATTGTTCTGGCCTGCCATGCTAAAAAGCGCCGGCTACAGATTGCCCTCCGCAGTCCACGTACATGGTTTTCTAACCATTGAGTCAAGAAAGATGTCTAAAAGCAGAGGCACCTTCATTACTGCTCGTCAATTCGCAGACAACATCCATCCGTGGTATTTGCGATACTATTACGCCACAAAGCTCAATGACTCGATTGACGACGTTGACCTCAACGTAGAGGAATTCGTTAACAGGACTAATGCCGAACTTGTGAACAACATCACTAATCTCATTTCCCGTTCCATCGGCTTTCTGAACAAGAGACTTGATTCCAGGCTTGGGACGCTGCCGGAAGGTTCCGGTGAATTTCAGGCTTCGGCATTGGCGTTAATGGATGAAGCTTTTAATGACTATTCAAATCTGAAGATTTCAGCAGCTACACGGAAGCTCCTTGCCATATCTGACATGGCTAACCATCACGTTCAGCAGAATGAACCCTGGAGTTCAGTCAAGACTAATCCGGACAAGGCTAGAAATGACCTCACTCTGGCCATCAACTGCATCAAGCTGATCATAATAGGTCTCAAGCCCGTATTGCCTTCATATTGCGCCAAGGTGCAACAAATATTGGGATTGAATGAATTACAGTGGTCGGATGCAAAATTTGATTTGGTCGGCGTTCAGATTGGAAAATTCGAAAAATTGATAGACCGTCTCGAGCAGGGAGCTTTTCAGGCCCTGGTTTCGTCAGGAGCAGTAGATCAGGCGGAACCCCAAACCGACCATCAAAAAGAAATTGCTCCGTTCAAGGAAGAAATTGCTATTGAAGACTTTGCGAAGGTAGATCTTCGAACAGGTAAAGTGTTGTCCGCCTCTATTATTGAGGGTTCGGACAAGCTACTGAAACTGGAAATCGACCTTGGAATCGAAATCAGAACAATTTTTGCAGGAATTCGCGAGTCCTACAGACCAGAGGAGCTTGTGGGCAAAACATTGATCATTGTGGCAAACCTCAAGCCAAGAAAGATGCGATTTGGAGTCAGTTCCGGAATGGCGCTTGCTGCCATCGGAGCTGATGGCAAGGCCATTGTGCTGGGACCGACCAGTGAGGTTGCCCCGGGAGCCATCGTTCGCTGATGAATCATCATACTTTGATAAAAACTGCGATTGTATTGTAAATTCTGTTACAGTCCCAGTATTGTCCCCTTTTTATGCGCAGGCAAAAAAGGGATCATGTGTATAAGCGCCAGGAGGAGGATTTTTAAAATGCCTGTCAAGATTCAGTTGCACGAACACGACATGCCACGCGAGTGGTACAATGTCGTAGCGGACATGCCCAATCCCATGCAACCACCGCTCCACCCGGGAACACTCCAGCCGATAGCCGCTGAAGATTTGGCTCCAGTCTTTCCTATGAACCTGATTGAGCAGGAAGTCAGCACTGAACGTTGGATCAAGATTCCCGACGAAGTCATGGAAAAGTTGCTTATTTGGCGTCCTACTCCTCTGTATCGCGCAGTCAGACTTGAACAGTATCTAAAATGCCCCGTCAAAATTTATTATAAGAATGAAGGAGTGAGTCCGGCGGGGAGCCACAAACCCAACACGGCAATACCTCAAGTCTACTACAACAAGAAATTTGGCGTTAAACGCATAGCCACTGAAACGGGAGCCGGCCAGTGGGGATGCGCATTGAGTTTTGCCTGCAGTCAGTTCGGACTTGAAGCCAAAGTGTATATGGTCAGAGTGAGCTACGAGCAAAAGCCATACCGTCGCTTGATGATGAACACATGGGGCTCCACCTGCATCCCCAGTCCAAGTACGGAGACGGAAGCGGGCCGCTCGATCCTGGCCCAAGACCCAAACTCCCCCGGTAGCCTCGGTATTGCAATCAGTGAAGCGGTCGAAGACGCAGTGACCAGTGAAGCTTTTGGACGACCGTTGACTCGCTATTCACTTGGAAGCGTTCTTAATCATGTGTTGCTTCACCAGACCGTCATAGGGCTGGAAGCAAAAAAACAACTAGAACAGGTAAGTGAATACCCAGATGTAATCATAGGATGTGCAGGAGGCGGAAGTAACTTTGCGGGAATAGCATTCCCCTTCATCCGCGACAAGATGGCCGGAAAGAAGATCGACATACTGGCCGTGGAACCCATGTCCTGTCCTACATTAACGAAGGGTCCTTTCGCATACGACTTCGGAGACGCGGTGAAATTGACACCGATGCTCCCGATGTTCACATTGGGGCACGCCTATGTGCCGGCCCCCATTCACGCCGGAGGACTGCGTTACCACGGAATGGCGCCACTGGTGAGCCAGTTGGTGCTTGATGGCCTGGTAGAGCCCCGGGCTGTGCCGCAACTGGAGACCTTCGCCGCCGGCGTAACCTGGGCAAGAACAGAAGGCTTTATTAGCGCTCCAGAAACTAACCATGCTCTAGCGGCGGTTATTAAGGAAGCCCTGAAGGCGAAAGAAGAGGGAAAAGAGAAGACCATTCTTGTCAACTGGAGCGGACACGGAATCATAGATCTTCCTGCTTATGACGCATACTTCCAGGGCAAACTGGTGGATTATGAGATGCTTCAGGATGACATAGACTGCTCTTTGAAGTGCCTCGAAGATTACCCAAAGCCCAAATTCTAAACATAACTGGCGCTGTCTACGGATAGCGCCTTCTTTATTGTATTTGGGACCAATCAAGTAGATGACGCAACAAACAGATTTAGTTTCACTCGAAATAAGATGCCCCAAACTCGGCAGTCCCGTAAAATTTGCTTACTGCGAGATCGAGAACACAGGGAGGCCGTGCCTAAAATCCATCAGTTGCTGGACTCCTTACTTTGATGTTACTGCGGTAATCTCGGTAAAGCTCGGTAAAGAAAATCTGGAAGCCTACTTTGGCTCAGAACCTAAACCCAAAATAGTCACCCTGATAGAACTGATCGAAAAAGCGAGAAAAACGGTTAAAAATTCCAGAAATGATTCCTGATCTGTCCCTTATCAGCGGATTTCTGTTTATTGAGATGGAATTAGAAAATGGCAATAAACGAAGCAGAATATCTGATTCGAGATAAGATGTCGGCCCGTGGAATGTCTAAACATGCCACGGATCTTTTTTTGTCTCAAGTTTTGGAAGTCGCCTGTGGTGAAGCGAGCAAACCTTATGATTTGGATGAACTTTATGCCCCGGACTCAAGCCTTCTCCTGGAACAACCCCTCGACGAAGACCAGAGAAAGGAACTCGAAAAAATAGGCATAGGATTGCTCGACTCCGTTGTCATAATAAAGCTTAACGGTGGCCGTAGCACTACCATGGGGGGCAACGTCCCGAAAGGGATTCTGGTCGCCAAGAACGGATTGAGTTACCTGGACATCATCTGTCTTCAGATCGACGCATTGCGCAAGAAGTGGGGGGTAAACGTTCCGTTGGTCCTGATGAACAGCTTCTTCACCGACTCCCTGACGCATCAGGTGCTGGAACAGAATGGCTTCTCTGCCATTACATTCGTCCAGAAGGAGGTTCCACGTCTTCTTGAGGACTCCTTTGCGCCGCTGGAAACTGACACAGATGATGACTGGGCTCCTCCGGGGCATGGTGATTTATATGACAGCTTGAACGAAACAGGCTCACTGGATCAACTCATCGCCCAAGGAGTCAAATGGGCATTTATTTCGAACATTGACAATCTGGCAGCTTCTCTGGAACCGTGGATACTGGGACTGATTGAATTGAAATCCGTGGACTTCCTTCTGGAAGTTATCAACCGCACAGACGAGGATCGGAAGGGAGGTACGCTGGTTGTCAACAAAGGACACCTGGAATTGCTGGAAATCGGTCAGGTTCCAGATGAGCAGCTTGATTTGTTTATGGATATTCAGAGATTCAGAGTTTTTAACACCAACAATGTTTGGGTAAATTTGAACGCGCTGAAGAAACTTATGGACACAAACTCTGTTCATCTGCCTCTAATTCGTAACAGAAAGAACATTCGTGGTCACAACATTATTCAGCTAGAGACTGCCATGGGTTCGGCCATGGGATCATTCAGCAAAGCTCGAGGCTTGCGAGTCGATAGGGATCGTTTCTTTCCCACAAAAAAAATTGAGGATCTTTTTGTCCTACAATCAGATGTCTGCATCATTGACGATGACAAAAGAATAAAACGGAATCCGCTGAGACCCGAACATCTTCCACTGAGACCTCAGGTCAGCTTTTCATCAGATTTTATCAATTCACCACTAAAGATACCGGAAAAATTCTCGGACTGGTCTTCCATCTCTATGGTTGGAGCCGAGTCTCTAGATGTGTCAGGACATGTTTATTTCGAATCTGACATCCGGATTGAGGGAAAAGTTATCATAAAAGGTTTAAGCGATTCACTCTGCGTTGTTCCTCATGGCGCATCACTCAAAGACACTGAAATTATATGCGAATGACATGAAACATCAGCAGCTTCTCCCTCTAAACCGAATGGGCTTTTAATGATCAGATTCAAATTGAAGCCCGTCTTGGTTGGCGGTCTGTAAGATTAGGAGATATTTAAAATGCTCCACTGTGTGATAATGGCGGGTGGAAGCGGGACCAGGTTCTGGCCACAGAGCAGAAAGCATCTTCCAAAACAACTGCTCAATATTGTGGGCGAGAAGACCATGATACGGGCCACCGTTGAAAGGGTTTTGCCCCTGGTCCCTTTTGAGCGGATTCTCGTGGTCACGGGTGGGTCTCACGAAGAGAAGATCCGGGCTCAATTGCCTGAAGTTTCATTTAATTCAGTGGTATCCGAGCCGGTAGGGAGAAACACAGCCCCGTGTATTGCGCTGGCCGCTTTCAAGTTGCGCAAGATAGACCCGGACGGTGTAATGGCGGCCCTACCCGCCGATCATCTCATTGGAAATGAATCAGATTTCATACATGCCATGGAATCTGCTTATCATATTGCTTACAAGACTGAGCAGCTAATAACTTTCGGAATTGTTCCGGATAGACCTGAAACCGGATATGGTTACATCCAGAGAGGAAAACTTGTCGCACAGGACGATGGTTTGAAAGCCTACAAGGTTATAAGATTCGTCGAAAAACCTGAGATAAAGACAGCCAAAGCTTATCTGGCAAGAGGGGACTATCTCTGGAACAGTGGAATGTTCGTGTGGAAGATTTCGACCATATTATCCGCATTCGAACGATTTCTTCCCGGCCTTTACAAGGCAATGGAAACCATTGAACCCTTGCTCAACACGGATGCTGAAGCGTCCGCAATCAATGAGCTTTATGAAGAATTACCCGATATATCCATTGATTATGGCATACTGGAAAGAGCAGACGATGTAATTGTCATTCCCGTGGATGTGGCGTGGAATGATGTGGGAAGCTGGACATCCTTGCAGGACGTATGGAACACGGATGAAGATGGCAACGCTGTGAAGGGAGAAATTCTCAGTTTGCGCTCGTCTGGTTGTGTGGTCTCATCTCCACAAAAACTGACTGCCCTGGTCGGTGTTCAGGATCTCATTGTTGTTGACACTCCCGACGCCATACTCGTCTGCAGGAAAGACAGCGCACAGGACATCAAACAACTGCAGATATTGCTAAAAGAACGCGGATATCATGGTTTGTTGTGACATTCCAATGTGGAAAATTGCTTACTGGTAACAATGAAAAAATTATACTGAAAAAGAGGTAAATATGACCCCATTGAACCCTGAAGTCAGAAAAAGTTTTAAGGCTTATGATATTCGAGGCAGAATACCGGATGAGCTTAATGAAGATGTAGCGTACAGAATAGGAAGGGCATATGCCGGGTTGCTTAATGCAAAAAAGGTCTGCGTAGGCCGTGATGTCAGATTATCCAGCAAATCAATATCAGAAGCTGTTACAGCGGGTCTAATCGCTCAGGGTTGTGATGTGGTGGACATCGGATTATGCCCTACGGAAGAAGTTTATTTCGCAACATCCCACCTGAAACTGGACGGTGGCATAATGGTGACCGCCAGCCACAACCCAATGGATTATAACGGCATGAAACTGGTCCGTGAGGAATCCAAACCCATTAGCGGGGATACCGGTCTCAAGGATATTGAGAAAATCGTCTTCGAAAATTCCTATCAACCAGAGGCCAAAACAAAAGGTTCCACAGAACAGATCGATGTGAAGGACGCCTATGTCGATCACCTTATGACGTACATCGATCCCTCAAAAATCGGGAAACTCAAGGTAGTTGCAAACTGTGGCAATGGTTGCGCAGGGATAATTCTGGAGAAACTGGAAAAGAGACTCCCTCTCGAATTTATAAAGATATTCCCCGAACCGGACGGAACATTTCCCAACGGAATTCCTAACCCTATTTTACCTGAAAATCGAGGAGTAACGGAGAAGGCGGTAATCGAACATGAGGCGGACCTTGGGATTGCATGGGACGGCGACGCCGATCGTTGTTTCTTCTTTGACGAAAAGGGTCAATTTCTTGAGGGATACTATGTGGTCGGTTTTCTGGCTGAAGCTTTCCTCAAGGCCTATCCTGGCTCCCGCGTAGTCCATGATCCCAGACTGGTCTGGAACACCGCAGAAATGGTTAAGGACTCAGGAGGAGTCTCCGTCATGTGCAAAGCAGGCCATGCATTCATCAAGGAGAGAATGCGTCAGGAAGACGCTATTTATGGCGGTGAGATGTCGGCCCACCATTATTTCAGGGATTTCTCCTACTGCGATAGCGGAATGATTCCCTGGCTGGTTCTGGTTCAAACGGTCAGCATCGCCGGAAAACCATTGTCTGAACTGGTCAAATCAAGAATGGCCAAGTATCCGGTAAGCGGCGAAATAAACAGAACAGTCTCTGACCCGATTTCCGTCATCAGGAAAATTGAAGAGACTTATCGGGGCCGCGAGTTGTTCAGCGACTATGTAGACGGTTTGAGCATGGAATTCACGGACTGGCGTTTCAATCTGAGGCCCTCCAACACTGAGCCAGTGATCAGATTGAATGTGGAAACACGGCGGAACCAGTCTCTCCTCGAAGAAAAAACTCAAGAGTTGCTTGGTCTTATAGAAACTTTTAAATGAGACTCGAATTGTAAGTGACTACGATCACATTGAGAAAAGCCAGTTGTTTTTTTTGCGCCGGTTGTCTTAGAACTGAGGACAACCTCACAACCAGCGCGTTTGACTGAGAAAGGCCGGGAACATTTTACCCCGGCCTCTTTAACCGATGCCACTTCTCAGGCGGCCGTAAGTTCGTAACTGACCCTACCCTCACCTGAATTGACCACTTTTACCTTGATCTTCATGCCGGCTTTCAACTGGTTGTCATTTATCGCTTTGTCCAGGCGTCCAAAAACCTTGACACCTTCTGGAAAGTCAGCCACTCCTAGTGTGTAGGGCACATCATTTTCGAATCCGGCTGGAGCGTACATTGCCGTAGTAAAACTTATCAATTCACCTGGTCCATTAATCTCAAACCAGTCCATCTCATCACTCAAACAATAACTGCAGTCGCTCCTCGGTGGGAAAAACTTGGCCCCACATGATTTGCATACGGTTCCGCTCAGCTTGTCAGCCTGGAGTAATTCCACAAATTTTTCTGTTTTTGTTGCTGACGTGAAGCTTATTACTCCAAATTGATCAAAACCCATGTCGATGCCTCCGGCTATCAAAACTTTTCAGGCTGTTACCTGGTTAATGAATTCCATCTGAATCTATTGACAATAAGAAAAATCTTCAGGCCTGGGCTATTCAGCGCTGAAGATGCTTACATTCCCGTATATGCCGACCCCTCCGATGTTATGAACCAACCCTATCCTGGCGTCGGCAACCTGCATGTCTCCAGCTTCTCCCCGCAGTTGCAGAACTATGGTCCTTATCTGGGAGCCTCCTGTCGCGCCAATGGGATGTCCTTTGGAGAGTAGACCTCCGTCCACATTAACCGGAATTCTTCCGTCCTTGTACGTTTCCTTGTTGCGAATAAGCTCTTTTCCTTTTCCGGGCTCAGCGAAACCCAGGTCTTCGTAAGCCATCATCTCGGCTATCGTGAAACAATCGTGGACCTCAGCGACATCTATGTCCTTGGGACCTATACCGGCCATTTCGTAGGCTCTCTTGCCGGCTAACTGGGCGCATTTCAGACCGGAAAACGTGTCTCTGCCCGCCATGTTTATAGGCGCTGTGGCCATTCCCAGGCCTCTTATCCACACCGGTTTTGCGCATAGTTCCTTGGCCTTCTCTTCTGAGGCCAGAATCATACACGATGAACCATCCGCATTTGCGCAGCAATCGTACATCTTAAGAGGCGTTGCGATGTACTTTGGCTCCATAATTTTGGCCAGATCCAACGACTTACGGAAGACGGCCTTTTCATTTATCACCCCGTAGGTCGATGACTTTACCCTGATTAAGGCCAGATCTTCTTCAGTGGTGCCGTACTTCTCAAAATGCCCCCTGGCGTACATGGCGTAATAGGCCGGCATCATGGTTCCGAATGGAGCTTCCCACTGTATGTCGGCGCCACGACCCATTCTCTCCTGGGACTCAGCCGACGATATCTCGGACATTTTCTGAAAACCCAGTACCATCACCACATCGTGCAGGCCGGAAGCCACAAGCGCATAGGCGGTCCTCAACCCGCTGGAACTGGATGAACAAACACTCTCAACATAAAATGTCGGTTGTGGGTTCAATCCAAGATATTCCGCCATGAGTCCGGCGGGTGTCCTTTGTTTGTCGTATTCAGGGGCGGAACAAATTATTGATGCGTCAATTTGCTGTGATTTGATTCCCGAGTCTTTCATGGCGTCCCTATAAGCTTCAAAAGCCAGTTCCCGAATGGAACCGGGATAGGAACGAACAAAAGAACTCTGCCCCACACCTATAACAGCGACTTTGGCCATTTAATCCTCCTTGTTGTTATGGAAAGCCCGGTTTTCAAATGTAATCTTTTTTTATTAACATGTTTATAAAAATTGAGCAACGAATCGATTCATAACTCTTGTAAAAGCTTGATCAATTTGTTTGGCTTTGCTAAACTTTTAATTTATGCGCCGAGGTGTCTTCGGCGCCCTCAAGATTTTTCATAATGTCATAGTCCGAATACCGAAGGAGGGG
This sequence comes from uncultured Desulfomonile sp., assembly GCA_964401595.1. Classification (GTDB taxonomy): domain Bacteria; phylum Desulfobacterota; class Desulfomonilia; order Desulfomonilales; family Desulfomonilaceae; genus CAITZA01. Next base: position 16,601 of record CAYNZA010000013.1, on the reverse strand, counting down.
CGTGAGCCTTATGGAGATTAAAAAAATAGGCGTAATTGGGGCTGGTTTGATGGGTGCTGGTATTGCTCAGGTAGCGGCCCAGAGTGGTTTTTTAGTGAATCTCATGGATGTGGAAACAAGGTTTCTTGACAAGGGTTTTTCCACCATTGAAAAGAATCTCAAACGCATGGCGGACAAGGGTTTCATGAGCGTAGCGGACGCTGAAGCCGTGCGGGGTCGAATCACAGGTTGTCTGACATTAAAGGATCTGGTCCAGGATGTGGACGTTACCATTGAAGCCGTAATCGAAAAAATGGATCTGAAGAAAAAAGTTTACACGGAACTTGATGCTCTTGCGGCGCCTCACGTAGTTTTTGCTACAAACACATCGGGACTTAGCATCACGGAAATGGGCGCTGTCACCAACAGGCCAGAAAAATTCATAGGAATGCACTTTTTTAATCCTGTGCCCATGATGAAGCTCGTTGAGATAATCAGAGGCTACGGCACATCAGAAGAGACTGTGAGCGTCATTAAAGACCTTTCTTCCAAAATGGGCAAGACGGCCATCGAAGTTCTTGAGGCCCCTGGATTTGTGGTTAACAGAATTCTGGTTCCAATGGTAATTGAAGCGATCTTTGTGCTTCAGGAAGGCCTGGCGACAGCCAAGGAGATTGACGAGGGCATGAAACTTGGCGCCAATCACCCGATGGGGCCTTTAGCTTTGGCCGACCTTGTCGGGTTGGACACGCTGCTCAATGTTCAACAGCACCTATATGATGAATTTGGGGATCCTAAATACAGAGTTCCGGGGCTGCTCAAGAAAATGGTGCGAGCTGGAAAGCTAGGCAGAAAATCCGGCAAAGGTTTTTACGACTACCAGTGATGTCTCCTGAAACCGCTTAAAAAGAGAAAACATAATTCTGTCTATTTTACTGGAGGATTTGATGAAAGAAAATAATCGCTTCTCACTGACCGAAGAAGAACAGATGTTACAGGACATGGTGAGGAGACTTGCCAAGGAAAAAGTAGCCCCTGGAGCTGAAGAGAGAGATAAAAAGGGAGAATATCCTCATGACATGCTTGAACTCATGAGAGAGAACGGTCTCATGGGTGTTGACTTTCCAGCCGAATACGATGGTATGGCCGCAGGCATGATAGCCCACTGCATAGTCGTAGAGGAACTAGCCAAAGCGGATGCTTCCGTAGCCCTCATACCATCGGTCCAGGAATTGGGCAGTCTTCCGATTATCCTTGCCGGTAATCATGAACAAAAAGAAAAATATCTCAAACCTCTTTCCACCGGTGAAACCACCGCTGCCTTTGGACTTACCGAATCCAAAGGAGGATCCGATGTTGCGGCGCTCAAAACCAGGGCTATCAAAAAAGGCGACAAGTATATACTCAACGGTTCCAAGATGTGGATCACTAACGGCGGAATCGCTGACACTTTTAGTGTCTACGCGGTGACGGACCCTGATGTCCCCCCGTATAAGGGCGGCAGCGTTTTCATCCTTGAAAAAGGGATGCCTGGATTCACCATTGGGAAAAAAGAGAGCAAACTGGGTATCAAATCATCTGATACCAGAGAGTTAATTTTTGAGGATGTGGAAGTGCCGGCAGAGAACCTTCTCGCCGAAGAAGGCTCAGGGTTCCACATCATGATGAAGACTCTTGATTTTAGCCGCCCATCAGTCGGCGCACAGGCATTGGGAATAGCGGCCGGCGCATTCGAGTACGCCACAGCTTACGCCAAAGAAAGAGTTGCTTTCGGAAAGCCCATTATAAAACACCAGGCAATAGCCTTCAAACTTGCTGATATGGCCATGAAAATTACTGCGGCAAGAATGCTTCTCTGGAAGACATGCTCATTGCTGGATACGATCGGCAAAGACCTTTCCAAGATTCCACCCGAGATTATCAGACACTCCTCAATGTCCAAGGCCTATTGCGCAGATGTGGCAATGTGGACCACGGTCGAAGCGGTGCAGGTGCTCGGAGGATTTGGTTACAGCACAGAGTATCCGGTCGAGCGAATGATGCGTGATGCCAAAATCACCCAAATCTACGAAGGCACCAATGAAATCCAAAGAATAGTGATAGCTGGAACACTATAAAAGTATTTCATCCCAAGACTGTTCAGTCCATTAAACCGAGGCGGTCCTAAAAAAACCGCCTCTTTCGTTTTACGTCCGCTCCTAAATTTCAATGAGTGAATGATAAAGCGGCTTAGTCTGGAATTGAACTATTTGACACCAGAATCTGATTATTACATGTTCCCTCGAGAGATTTCCAGGAATGTTCATTAAGAACAGAGGTTTAAAATGCTAAGTCCGTTATTATTGACTATTGTCATGACTGCGGCTTTTGGCGCAATCTGCGCCGCCATAGCATCAAGAAAAAATAGAAGTGTTTACGGTTGGTTCTTTGCAGGTGTGTTGCTTGGACCCTTTGGTTTGATCATTGTGTTTTTGCCCAAGGTAAAACCGGCCGTAGTAGTAGTCGATGTACAGGGAGACTTCACTATTGCCCGCAAAGGTTCACTTGCAGTTCCACAGTCTGATGAATCTTTCCTGGAGAAAGTCTCGGCGGCGACGCGCAAGTTTAAAGACGCTGGTTATATCGTCTTGGCCACCCAGGATTGGCATCCCGCTGATCACGTCTCTTTCTCCTCAAATCACGAAGGCAGACAAAATTTTGAAGCGATTGAACTTTCCGACGGCAGACGGCAGACTTTATGGCCCCCACATTGTGTTCAGGATTCCAAAGGGGCCGAAATATTGCTGGATATATCGCTGATTGATGAAGTTGTCCAAAAAGGCTCCGATTATAGGTTCGATTCCTACTCAGGTTTCAGAGATGATGGGGGCGCAAAAACCGGACTACATCAAATTCTCGAAGCCAACGGAATCAAATCTGTCATTATTTACGGAATAGCCACGGATTATTGCGTTAAAGCCACAGTCATGGACGCAATCAGCCTGGGCTATAAAGTGTACCTGATTGAGGACCTATGTCTTGGAGTAAATGAGGAGACATCAAAGGAGGCGATAAAACAGATGTCGGAAAGAGGCGCTGCTATATTGCCATCTATGGACATGAAAATTATAAACAGAATTTAAACTAACATCATCTACTTCATTCGATCAGTCAAAATCCATAATATTGTCACGACTACCCTGGAGAAGATCAATCATTTTTGTTTCAGAACATGTTGTTTTTTTGTACTTAAATAAGGTATTATCTGCCAGATTCTTCTGCTCGCAGTTTCATCACATTACAAATGTCTAAAGCGTCTTGACATTGAGGCCAGGCACGGCGTGGATAATGCCGTCTTCTCTGGCGAATTTGTTGAGAAGCGTATTGTCCGACGTTCTTGCACATTTACCAACCCCCTTGGGGTCGGCTGGATTAATGTGTTCAGACGCATGACTCGTCCCGGATTTTTTCAAATTACATAACAATTTATTTTTCTTGATAATATCAACTTCAAGTTTCTAAAAATGTGAAATAGCTCTCAACACGTCGCTCCTCTATTTTGTGGAAAGGTTTGTCAAGAAGGTCCTGTGTCTCTGACACAGATCATGCTTCATCATGTATTTGGGCTTGCAGTTCGTAAAACATGTCACAGACCATGGCGACAATTTTTTAATTTACTCGCCGGCGACCAGAAAAGGATCATACGCATCAAATGATGCGTCATGAATCTTTTCTGGCTTTATATCATTTCCAGGAGGATATTTCATGGCGTCTCAAAGCATTATTCATCTGAGTGACCTGCATATCGGTAAATCCCAGAAGGAAAGCGTTCACGTTGAAAAGATTGTCCAAACCATCAAGAATTCCCTTCCCGAATTACCAGTGATAATTACCGGAGACATCACAAATTCTGCAGAAGAACACGAATTTCAGGAAGCTAGGTATTGGATGGAGAGTCTGGCCAAGACAAATCCGGTATTTATGGTTCCTGGAAACCACGACTACTGTTGGTGGGGCAACTTTTTTCAGGGGGATGCGTGGAAACTATGGCTCACATATCTTGGGAAACCGCTTGGTCTTGGAAATGACTCGGGTCCCTGGCTTGAAAAAGATAGCGCCCCGTTTGGCGTAGATGGCCTGGGTGTGAGAAAATACAAAGACCTGGTGATTGTGGGTGTCGATTCCGGGGACCCAAAGAACAAAGTCCCGTGCGCCATGGGTTTCATCAGTCAGGAAATGGCACAAGGACTAAACAAGACCCTTATCGAGAATGAAGGAAGCATACGAGTGGTTTTCTTGCATCACCATCCTTTTTCCTCCGGACTCTTCACAGAACTTGTCGGTTCAAAGCGACTCCTTGAGGCCGTCCACAACAATTGCGAGTTACTGCTGTTTGGACATGAGCATTATTATGGTGTTTGGAGGTCAGTTAACGGAGTTCCTCTCACTGTGGCGTCCCACAAGACCACGTCCGGCATTTTAGGCTCCTGTCTGGGAATCACCCTCATTGACATTGAAAAAATTGGACAAAACAATGCCTCCATGCAACACAGACTTTATGTAGTCTAGCGGATCCAAGAGGCTACCTACTTCCGAAAGTATTCGTATTCGATGCAGAATCTGTTCGGTGATACCATAGAAGAGTTTTACATTTTTCTGGCCAGGTCACTGAGCGTTCTTTCATTATGTTTTAGATCTCCCTCAATTTTATTAATAAAAACCCTGGCTCAGAATTCTATCAGCAAGTTGTTAATTAGGGAATTTCAAAGTGCTCTCCGCAGAATGGGGCCGACTCCATTACGGGAGCGCTGCAGGCCCTACAAAGCGATCGTCGTGCCAAGTTGGAAATTTCATCACAATTGATTCCGGGACTCGGTCCTACCGGAGGTTCATCCGGAGAAACTGCGTGTCTTAAATCTATATTTTTAGGCATGGCCCTTACCTCCTCATTTGCTATATAACTACTGAGATGCTAACAAAACCCCAGAGTTTCAGTACTGGCAAAGAAAAGTGACTGGTGCTGGATTTGTTGTTTGCAATCGAATGGCGCAGCGGCTAATTGGAAAAAAATGCGGTCCCCTCCTATTTTGGGCCGATCTTCACGCTGGCTTTACCTTTAGATAGCTTGACGGTCATGAGCGTCGCCTCTCCAGACTTAATTTTTACGTTAGGAACTGACCGTTTGAACTCAGCCAATCCCTTGACCGAGGGTAGCACCACAGTGTAAGTTCCGGGCGCCAGAGTAATGTCCTCATCGAAGTTTACGCTAAAGACCGCCTTGTCCCCACGGATCTCGATCTTATCCATAGAGGTTACATGCAGGCTTTTCGAATATCTTTTCAGCATGTTTTCCTGATCAGCAGGACTGTCTATTTGCAGGAACACCCCTCCTGTCTTTTTGGCCAGATTGGAATAGGCCGCCTTTTTCTTTGAACTCATTCCAACTGCCAGGATGTCGATATGTGTCTTTGCGCTTGGTCCTATCGCTCCGGCGGCTTTCAGAACTTCTTTGGCGTCACACTTGGCCGCTCCTGCCGTAATTAGCAACAGGCGCGGATTAAGAGCGTCGCTTACGAGAAAGTCTTTTTTCATGGAATATGCCGCAGCAGCGCACGGGTTAACCTCTCCCCCAGGTCTGGATTCAGCAAGCCTGTCTCGCAGGCCATTAAACGGCGCGTCAGACCAATCAAAAAGCATGCGACTAAGACAAGGGGAACGTTTAGTTTTTTCGTCTTTAGAGACACATGCAAAATCTCTCACGGCCAATTTTGATCCTGGAGTGATTTGGGAGGATAACTTTGAGATGAAGCTGGTAGCAGAAGCAAGTCTATTGGGGTCCCACGGCTTGGTGTCTTTTGACATTATTTGAGAATCATCAAGAATAACCATTAGTCGCCATTTGGTGAGTGATCCTGAATAATTTTCTATCCTGACTGTCAACGATCCAGGCACCTGAAACTGTTCCGATGATGGTTGGTTTTTAGTGTCTGTGATTTCATTCTTTGCATTTTTTGGGTCGACCTGAATAGCCTTTGCCGACTCGACGTTTTTCTCAGGTTTTGAGGCCGAGGGGGTTTTAGCCGATTCAGGCACTTTCTTCGGCGCCGCAGCCTGGTTGGGAGATTCTGCCATCTTGGGAACCTCTGGGAGAGGCTTTGAATCTTGACCGACTGTAGACTCGGACTTGGTGGCAGACGGGATCTCAGTCGCCTGGGGAGATTCATGTTTCGTCACATCCTGGACTGACCTGGCTACTTCAGCGGCTAATGACAAAACAGGAGAGGCAGGAGCCTGCAGTTGGATCTTTTCCACCTCATCAGTTTCCGTGCGAACGCCAGAACCGACATCCATCGACGGCCCCCGGTCCGACGGGACTTGCGCACTGAATTCCGTTTTCTTCCCAAGCTCCGCCTTGGCGTTCAACAGATTGGTGGCAGTCCTGACAACTCCGACATAAATTTCCTGCCGATAAACGGAGGCTATGGCTGTAACTGCCATCAAAATCACTATTAAAATGGTGAGAGTAAGCCTTTTTCTTACAGTGTTGCCCGGTTGAGCGTCCGAATTGGGGTGGTTAGTTTCCGACCTCGTTTCCTTGGCATTTTCTTCACTCATGTTGCGACTCCTGTATTCTGGAGTAATCCGGGGTGAGCGATAAGCCGAATTCTGTTCCCACAAAGTGGGCGGCGATCATTCATCTAGGGCGACGGTCTCCCGCCACCTCGAGCGACCAACCCGGAAGCGTCGGACGGGCAGTCCTCAAATGCTTCCCTATTTGGTCTTGCTCCGGATGGGGCTTGCCTGGCTTCCCATGTTGCCATGAGAACCGGTGAGCTCTTACCTCACCGTTTCACCCTTACCTTCATTTCTGAAGGCGGTTTGCTTTCTGTTGCGCTTTCCTTGGAGTTGCCCCCACCGGGAGTTACCCGGCATCCTGCCCTTTGGAGTTCGGACTTTCCTCCCGCGCTTTTTGCGCCGGCGATCGCCTTGTCACCCCGGATTATTTGCCCTATATGACAACCTCTTCAAAAAAGCAAGAGATTACATAACTATAAAATGCTTGAAATTCTTGCCATTATATTATATAATTTATTTAAATTGTTATATTCGCGCCGGAGACGCCAATAATGTTTCTATTTCATAAACTAATCTCTGGTTTCTTTCTGGTTTGTCTGGCAGCTTGGAGCTGTCTACCAGCCCATGCCCAGTCAATGCATGACAACTTAAGATCATGTAACTTCAATCCTTTCAAGGTAGCGCCTCCCGCCAACAATTTTGAACTTGATGGCATTGACAACGTAGTTGTTAATCCAGCTCTATTGAAAGGCAAGGTAATCATAGTCAATTTCTGGAAAATTGATTGCTCCGCCTGTTCCATGGAAAAGCCCGTTCTGGAAAAACTTGCCAGGAGATATTCCGACAGGGGGCTGGAGGTTATAGCCGTAAATCTATTTGACAGACCATCCGATATTGTCGAGTACGTAAAGAAGAACGATTTCCCTTTCACTTATGCTTTCGACATGCATCAGCGCTACACAGTGAATCAAAAAAGATTGCCTTCAGGTGTTCCTACAACTTTCGTAGTGAATTCGGATTCAGAGGCGATCTATGAAGTTCCGGGCCTTCCTACAACTTATGTTATTGACCGAACCGGAAGAGTAGTCGGTTATTCTGTAGGTCTAGTCAACTGGGACAACCAATCGCTGACAAGTTATATCGAATCTCTGCTTGGCCAGCAGCCAACTACAATTGCCAACGCCTCGGATATATCCTTTTCAGCGGACGCAAGACAGGGAACAACATTACTTTCTGGCCCAACCCGAACCGGTCCAAAAAAGAAAAACTCCGGTGAGCCATCAGCTTTGTCGGCTCCGGAAACTCCGGACATTCTGAACACTCAGCCAGATTCGGGTGTTGCGCCTTCTTTGCCTTTTCAGTCGCCCAGTCAGAGCAGGACTGAACAAGGTTCTGACGTCATGCCTGACAGTCGTACGGATGAATTTATTACTGTAAAAACCCAAAAACCAGCAAAAGAAAAAAACAAATCCAGAACAAAACAGGAAAAAAGCGCTACTGAAAAGTCGAGTGCAGAGTACGCAAAACCCAAGCCTTTCTCTCAATCCAAACGCAAAGCAGATCCTTCTTCAGATTACCCTGTTTATCAGTCTACTCCAGGTTCGGACAAGCGTCCACTTGGAGTTTCGTCTGCTGGTGATTCCGGTCCCAAGGACAAAACTCTACCTCCACTGCCTGCTGCAATGCCATACAGCCCGCCGAATCGATCAACCCAGTCGCTTGCAGTGAAACCAGATGAGACGGGCTCAGTTATGGCCAGGTTTCCGGGAACCTCGCCATCCTCACCGGTTGGACGAGGAACGGGCAATCTTCCCGACGCTCAACCTCTTGCTCCAGGAAACACCATTGGTGTCTCAATTTTGGATTCATTCGGAAAACATTCAAACGCAAGAACATCAGATAAATCTGTCGATATGTCGCAAAGTGACGTAACGCCACCATCTTCCATATTGGGCCAGTTTACCCAAGACATTCAGAATCTGGGTGCTGGAATTAGAGACACATTTGGTTACCTCATTCCCAGGGGCCACTAGTCCGGCCTTTTTTTGTAATATGTTCTGCCCCCGCTGAAAATCTGTTCCCAGGATTGCCACCCAACTTATGCGACGAGTCACACTATTGCTCAATCATCTGCAATTTGGTAATGAATGGATTCCTGTCGTCTATCCTGTTGATTAGTTGGGAAAATGAACTCTCAGCATTTTCGCTTTCTTATAGCGGCTTTTTTTTCCATGACGCTGTCATTAATGCTCCAGGCTTGCGCCTCGAGAGGCGCCGTCAATGACGATCTGGAGGTTTTGCTTAGAGATCTTGAGAAAAGATCTTATATGGTTGGTCAGTTTAAAGCAGACTTTCACAAAGTGAGAAAGTCTCGCCTTTTTGATAAAGAAATGCTGGTCACGGGAGTTCTCATCTTCCAGAAAGACAACAAATTTCAACTGACGCTGAGTGGAGACATAAATGTTGAGATATTGTCTGACGGCCAGTTCCTGACAATCATTCATAATGGAACTGATGAGGAATTTTATCATTTCAGGGGTGAAAGAGACCGTTCCAAGTTCTCTGACCCATTGATGGCAATGATAAACGCGATCACCGGAGGTGACTCGAGCAAGTTCGCTAACGTCAACCAAACCAGAAGTGGTAATCTGATGAGCCTTCAGATTCAACCCGGCGGCGCCCCTGAATTTGAGAGAATGCAAAACGTTTGGGTTGACTTCTCTGAATCAGGAATAATCAAGAAAGTAGTTATCAGCTTTAAGAACGGTTCCCAGGATACAACCGTGTTCGACTCATGGTCCATGCTTACTCAGGACGACCCTTCAATAGTCAAAATGAACGCCAGGCTAGAGTATCTGGCCAAGCGCATCCCTTCAGGGATACTCCCGGGATCGACAAGATTGGAAAGTAACAAAAAAACTGAGGACGTGGACTATATAGATGGGGTTTACAAGAAGCCAATTCACCAGGATTCACAGAATGGGATTGGGAACGCGCCGGAAAGAACCATAGAATAATCGGTAGGTCATATTTTTTGGTGCGACCTGGCCCAAGGTGACTTCAAATGACTTTTGGTCACAAACGCGTACACGGTCAAGGGAGCAGCCAGCAGGATTATTGCTGCGCAGACCATTGAGGAGACCATCATTAGTGGAATCAGAGCAATTAGGAACCATACGGTCCTGAGCTTTGGAGCAAATTCTTTCCAGTTGGTCATAGAGATGCTCGGTCCGCCTACCTTCCTGAACCTTTGACATCTATTGGAATCTTGTGACCGTTGCTGGTTTTTAGTACGCCCACCAGCCTGCCGTCAGGAGTTACATCCCCATTGAAGACATGACCGTCGTTGTGGGAGGCCACGACCTTGTTTCCTTTTACCAGTCCCTTGAAATGGTAAGTAGAACGGTTTCCAAACAAGTCGTAAAGATATGCTACCCCCGACAGATTTGTCCCCTGCTGCAAGGCCTGTGCCTTGATACGGTGACCAAATACGGAAGTCTCCCATTTCCCTGTCAATTCCAGAGCCTGCGTCATGGGTGGAGCCAACAGCCCCAAACAGATGAAAACGATCGTAACCAATGTAGTTCTCTTCTGCAACATCATTTTCCTCCCGAAGACCACATTAGAACACCATCGAACTACGGCACGTCAAGCCTTATGGTCCCGGTTAAAGCTCTGACAGCCCTACGCGCCAGGCGCCGACCTTCAGATGGCTCGCACAATGCCAATGCGGCAATGGCGCCATCTTCAGCAGTTCTGACAATTATCAGACCACTCGACAGCTTTTTGATTACGCCATCCACTTCCAAAGCAACCTCAGCATCGTTGGCGAACACCACGGTGTCCGGATCTTTTTCCTCTATCTGCATCGCCATTGCCTGAGCGATACCCAATACGAGATGCCTGTCGGGCTTAAGGCCGGACTCAGAATTATAGACTTCAAAATGTCCCTCAGGTTCCACCGTAATTACAAGGTGAAGGGGCTTTTCCAGCAACAAATTATTGGCTTTGGGCTTGACTATCAGTTTCATAATGGGATTATACACCAATTTTCAAAATAAGTTAAGAGCACAGGCTAATGATATGGTTTAAGTGATGGCGAAAGCTGACCGGCGGTAAACTTCGGCGAGTAGAACGGTTGTTGCGCTGGTAACATTTAGGGACTGAATTCTTCCGCATGTTGGTATGTTCACCAATACGTCACACTTTTCCCTAGTCAGACGTCTGACTCCCTTTCCTTCGGAGCCGACGGCAAATGCCACTTTCCCCTTGATTTCCACTTCAAACAGACTGGCTCCGTCTTCGCAATGTGCTCCGTAAACCCAAAAACCGATATTTTTCAATTGATCGATTGCCCTGGCCAGATTTCCAACCTGACATACCGGAATGTGAGCAGTTGCGCCTGCAGAAGCTTTTTCCACTGCCGGGGTGACTAGAGCCGATCTGTCTTTGGACAGCAACACGGCTTTTACTCCGAAACATTCGGCGCTTCTCAGTATTCCACCCAGGTTCTGAGGATCCTGTATTTCATCCAGTATTAGCGTTACACCGTCTCCGGTCGAGAGATAATCTTCGATATCAGTTGGATCAACGTATGGAAACGCTCCAACACGGGCGACAATCCCTTGATGAAGAACCGGGCCACAGATCGAATTCATGTCGGCTAGCGTGACTGATCTGCACTGAATGTTTTCATTTAAAATAAAATCCTTATGCGCTTTCTCAGCTGAAGACCCTCTGACCAAAAGGATTTCGAATATTTTTCTTCTATGGGCCTTCACCGTCTCTGTCACGGGATGAACGCCATAGACTATTTGGGTTCTAGAGGCGCTGTGAGTCTTTCTGTTCAATCTTTTTTAGTTTCAACCACCAAGTCCTGTTTGATTTTATGCTCGTCAGGTCCGGGCAATCGCGACGCTATCTTGCCCTTGGCGATTTCTCTGAGAGACATGACAACTTCACGATTGTCTCTATCTCTAACCATAAGAGGGGCTCCCCTTTTAAGCTCCTTCGTCCTCTTCGATGCAAGAATTACAAGTGCAAACCTGTTCTCAACCTGTTCCAAACAATCTTCTACTGTTACTCGAGCCATCATTTCCGCCTATTCTATGTTTTGTGTTTGTTCCCTGATTTTTTCAACTTCAGTTTTCATATTCACCACATGACTGGATATATCCGTGGAGGCCGACTTAGATCCAAGGGTATTAACCTCTCTGTGCAATTCCTGCAAGAGAAAATCCAGTTTACGTCCCAACGGAGAACCTTCTTTACCAAAAGAAAGGAATTGCTCAACATGACTTTGAAGCCTGGTAAGCTCTTCGGTTATGTCTGACCGTTCAGCTATCAGCGCCAGCTCCTGGATCATTCTGTCATCGTCCAGTTCGATTCCACCGGCTATGTCCCTGACTCGGCGCTCCAAACGGGATTTGGCCTCCGAACCAATCTGTTCGACCAAAGGCGATATAGCTTCAATGCTATCCTTGATATTAACCAGCCTGGATTCAATATCACGCCAAAGCGTAGCTCCCTCTGTCCGGCGCATGTCCTCCAGTGAAGACATCGCCTGCCGCAAACATTTATCAACAATTGGCCACTCATGGTCAAAACTCTCCAGTCGGTCAACCGGAGCGACAATTTCCTTGAGGTTCAGCAGATCAGAAACTGTAATCTCGCCTCCCAGATTGAGTCGGCGTTTGAGTTCCAAAAGCATGTTGTGGAATTTTTCGGCCAACTCGTAATCCAGCATGACGTCCGTCAGTCCCACGCGTCCACCAGACCTTAAAATCATGACCTCAAATTTGCCCCGGTTCGCCGTTTCAGATATTGTTTTTCTGATTTGAGGCTCAAAAGAATTGTAGCTCTTGGGCACCCTTATGAAGATGTCAAGAAACCTATGGTTCACAGCCCGGATCTCGGCCACTACCTCCAGTTCTCCGAAACTGCCCGAAGAGCGACCAAATCCTGTCATACTCTTGACATATCCGTTCACTGACTCAACCTCATTAGTTTGCATTTATATTTCTCTCTCAATAAGTTAAGCGTTTCTATCATTTTTTGATCAGAGTAGTCAGGATATGTCCATTCTAGGGCCCTGAAAGATCCTCTACGAAAAATCAGAGTCAGGTCCGCAAAAATGCCCTGGTCCAAGTATATCCTGTGAGCGTTATTCTTACCAGTCGCCAACACAAAATTTCCTAGAGTCAAAAGACCTGGATCAAGATTGAAAACTCTGGCCCGCTCATTCATGAAAACATTCTCCAGGTCATTGGTCAGCAGTTTGACCCTGCAAAGACTGCTTCTATCAATTAGCTCATTGAATATCAGCAAATGACGAGAAATTCCCTTACCAAGCTCATTGTCATAATAGTTGGTGAAAGTGAATTCCAAAGGACCAATCACTTCCTCCATCGGACCAAACTCATCCTCTAATGCCCGTTTCACCATCAACACAGCTTCAGAACGTGATGAAAGCAGACTTATGACCAGGCAAGCAGGTTCAGGAACGCTTGGGGCACTCAAGGGTTTTGCTCACATTTCAGAAACATACCAAGACATTATGTCAAGAAGTTGTTTTAGGGCCAATTAAGCCCTCAATCAAATCAAGATCAACTCATTTTCCATTTCGGACTACTTACCACTTCGTCACTCGTCAGCAGACCTTAAAAGTGATCTCACCACAGGATACTTGCAGACAGCCTAAGCCTTACGGATTTTCTCCTGTTCCTCCTCAGATGTCTTACAGTCTATACAGTGAGTGGTCACCGGTCGAGCTTCCAGGCGTTTGAAATCGATCGGCTCTCCACAAACGTCACAAAATCCGAAATTTCCCTCTTCGATCTTTTCCAGTGCCTTTCTGATCTTGTTGATCAACTTTCTCTCACGGTCCCTGATTCGAAGTTCAAAGTTCCTGTCAGACTCTAAAGAGGCCCTATCAGTGGGATCGGGAAAGGAGGTCTTTCCTTCATTATCTGTCATGTCATCGACAGTCCTGCCGGCGCCTCTGATCAATTCGTCGAGTTGTTTCTGAAGAATCCCCTCAAAGTAATCCAGGTCCTCTTTATTCAACTTCATCATTTTCCTCCCGTAATCGATCCTGGCAACTTCTATAACAGGATCTAAAACATCTTTCGCTTAGTGAGGCAATTAAAATGACCATCAGCCAAATCTTCCATGGTCGAGTAAACATGATCCATTTCAAAAAAAACTGTCAACCGGTGAATCGGATTTGCCCCCTTCCCAGCAGATCGTGCAAATGAATTACTCCAAGGAGCAAATCGTCATGTGTTACAGGCAAAGCGGTTATTAGTTTACTTTCCATCATTTCAAGGGCTTCAGCTGCTTTTCTTTCGGAGTCTACGGTTAGAGGAGACTTGGTCATGAGATGCTTGGCCTTCTTAGTGAACAAACCCTGTTCAAGTTCCATGGCCCTGCGCAAATCCCCGTCAGTGATGATCCCTAACAGAGTGTCAGATGACACGACAAGAGTAAACCCCAAATTCTGCCCATTAATGCTACCTAATATTTTGTCCATCCCACACTCCGGACTGACCTGTGGGGCAGATCTCCGATCCAGCATGATGTCTCGAACCCTAAGGTTTAGCCGTTCTCCCAAAGATCCGGCAGGATGGCTTCTCAAGAAATCTTCACGATTGAATCCGCTACGCACCATCAATGCAATGGCTAATGCGTCTCCCAAGGCCAACGCCGCCGTGGTGCTTGCTGTCGGAGCCATGTTTAAGGGACAGGCCTCCCTCTCAACCCTGCAATCCAGAGTGACTTGAGCCATTTTTGCCAGTGTCGATGACATGACTCCGGTCATGGCGATGACCTTGACGCCCAGTTTCCTTATGGTGGCTACGAGAGACGTGATTTCAGTTGTTTCACCACTGTTGGATATGGCTACCAGCGCATCATCCCTGCCAACTATCCCTACATCGCCGTGCAGTCCCTCCAAGGGATGAACGAATATGGCCGGAGAGCCAGTGCTGGTAAGAGTTGCAGCTATTTTTCTGCCAATGAGTCCTGATTTTCCTACACCAGTGATTATTATACGTCCTCTAATGGAATAAAGAAGGTCCACGCAGCTATCAAAGCGTTCGTCGAGTCCCTCGAGGACGGTCTTGATGCCCCGCATTTCAAGTTCTAGGACCTGGCGCGCGATATCAAGGGATGTTCCACTCATATCAGAGATATTTGACAATTGCTTCCTTGAGTGAGTCAACCACCCACCTTACCTTCTCTTCATTTTCACCTTCTGCCATGACTCGGCATAAAGGCTGCGTGCCGGAATATCTTACCAGTATCCTGCCTGAGTCTCCTAGTTGGGCCTTGCATTCATCCAGAACTTTTTTGATCTGTGGCACAGTCTCGAAATCTTTGCGGCAAGATACTTCAACGTTTTCGAGTATCTGCGGGAATCTGGAAACCAGTGATGACAGTTCAGACAAACTTTTGCCAGATTCCTTCATAACCATGAGAACCTGTAAAGCCGACAATATTCCATCGCCCGACGTGTTGTGGTCCAGAAAAATGAGATGACCTGACTGCTCACCACCGAAATTCAGCCCCTCCTCGAGCATTTTCTCCACAACGAACCTGTCTCCGACCTGAGTTCTTAACAATCGAACCCCTATATCCCTCAGGGCCACTTCCAGTCCCATGTTGCTCATAACCGTGGCTACCAGGGTGTTTTTTTTCAGTCTCCCCTTTTTTGACAGATATTGAGCCACCAGCCCCATGATTTTGTCACCATCTATTACATTGCCGTTCTCATCCGAAAAAATGACGCGGTCTGCGTCTCCATCCAGGGCTATTCCCAAATCAGCATTTTCAGATTTGACAACTTCGCACAATTTCTCTGGATGCAATGAGCCACAATCCCGGTTAATGTTGGTTCCATCGGGGGTTTTTGAAATCGTCCTGACACTGGCGCCCAATTCCTGAAAGACAATCGGCGCTGCCTTGTAAGCCGCTCCATTAGCGCAGTCAATCGCAATACTGAAATCCTCGAAACTCAGATCGTCAGGAATACAGCTTTTGAGGAAGACTACATATCTGCCAACTGAATCCTCAAGCGATGTTATTTTACCTACCCCAGAGCCGGTCGGTTCCCTCATGGATTCAGGAGGTTCCTCCAGAATAGCTTCGATTTCGTCCTCTATAATGTCAGATAATTTGTAACCAGAAGAAGAGAAAAACTTGATGCCATTGTCTTCAAATGGGTTGTGAGAGGCTGAAATCACGGCTCCTGCCATGCATCTCATGTTCCGGGTCAGAAAGGCCACACCCGGCGTCGGTAAATGTCCCGCCAACAAAGCGTCAACTCCAACCGAACAGACGCCGGCTGCCAGAGCCATCTCCAGCATATCTGATGAAATTCGAGTGTCCTTGCCTATTAGTACTCGAGTACGACCTTGATTCTTGGCCCGGAAAACATGACCAATCGCACGGCCCAGGCGGATGGCCATGTCAGCCGTCACAGGAGAACTGTTCGCCAATCCTCTTATTCCGTCAGTGCCAAACAATCTTTTGCGCATATCATCAAACCTTGTTGTGTTCATCCAAACAGAGTAAATGCCAGGCGCGTTTGTAAAAAAGCCGATTGAAACCTTACTAAAATAATCAGCTCTTTATTGGTAAAATTCAGACGCATTGGCAACAGCGAAGCCCGATTTGTCTAACTGGAATATTCAAAACCTGTCTTGGTGTGGCTAAGCACCTGAAAGAAGATTATTAAACGCCCTCTAATAATTAACATTCCACAGATATTAAAAATACATAAACGTACATATTAACAAAGCCGGCAGACAAACACAACTTGTTTCTTCAAAAATGAAAACTCCAATCATTCCATAAGGTTTCACATAGCTCTGAGTGTGTCCACTGGCGATCCGGATGGAGCTTTGTCGGGAAAGGCCACACAATCAAGCGATGCGTCAATTTGCCTAATGAGCGTGAAAGGCGCAAACAGATTTTGTCTGCTCATAACAGCGGCAATGTGCTATAAAAGTGAAATGGGAAAAAAACATAAGACATTGGTCGCCTTGGTTGGAAGACCCAACGTAGGG
>CAYNZA010000012.1:0-45278 GCA_964401595.1 uncultured Desulfomonile sp. | reverse complement strand
ATTACATCAAGCGCCTGAACCCCTATTGATCCGCCGCTTCCTAATACTGAGATTCGCTTCATACGACCAGGCCATACCCTGAGGCAAGCAGAAAATAGTATAGCACGGGGATACTGGGAATGAGACTGTCGGCTCTATCCATGACACCACCATGCCCGGGCATAATGGTTCCAAAATCTTTGATTCCAAGACGCCGCTTTATGGCGGAAGCGCTCAGATCACCGATAGGTCCTGTGATCGACAGAATGATCGTGGCTTCGAACAAAACTAACAATGGCGGCATGTCCGAAGCAAAGATTTTTATAAGCATCATTCCGACCATAGCTCCCACAAAGCCGCCAACGAGCCCCTCTACGGTTTTACGTGGGCTGACTTCTTTGGAAAAGTGGGTCTTTCCAAGATATTTTCCTGCAAAGAAGGCTCCAACGTCACTCAGACACACCACGAACAAAACAAAAAACAACCATACGTTGGTGTCGTTGAGTCGTGAGAGCAAAACAGCGTGCGCCAACGGCGTTACCAGATACGCTCCCACAAAAATCACCTGTGTGACAGAGTCGATAGTGTTTTCGATAACCTTGAAAAAGAAAAGATGCAATAGCACCGCTATCAGCGGAAAAAGCGCCATGACTGCCGGCACGTATGGTATGGGGACCAAATAGAACAATATGACAATGAGAACCCCTAGCGCTATAGCCATGAATCTCGAGGGGACGGTTTTGAGACTACTCAGATTGTTTGTTAATTCCCAGGCGCCCAAGGCCGAAAAAACCGCCACCAGAAGGGCGACTCCAGGAACGCCCCCCCAAATCAATGTCGGAATGATTATTCCAACTGCGATCAGCGCTGTAACAATTCTGGCAACCATCATTGGACTGACTCCTCATAGTTATTTTTTTGCTCGGGGATCATGCCGAATCTTCGCTGTCGAGTATTAAATTCCTTGATAGCGTTACTGAACACTTCGTCATCAAAATCAGGCCACAGGACCTCGGTAAAATACAGCTCGGCATAGGCCAGTTGCCATAAAAGGAAATTGCTGATTCTGACCTCACCGCCTGTTCTTATCAGCAAATCGGGGTCCGGCATTCCGGCAGTGTAAAGCATGGACTCAAAATATTCTTCATCAATGTCTCCAACATTCTTTTGCCCCTCTCTCACATCATGCGCAATCCGGCTGCACGCCGCAACTATCTCGCTACGGCCTCCGTAAGATAGCGCAATATTCAAATTCATCGTTTTGTTATTCCGGGTCAATTCTTTTGCGCTCTCAATTTTTTTCATAAGGGACTCAGGAAGCCGGCGTAAGTCGCCTATGGTTCGAAAACGAATGTCATTTCTGTGAAGATCATGCAATTCTGAGTCCAGAAACTGGGACAACAGCCTCATGAGTCCGGAAACCTCCCCTTCAGGCCGATTCCAGTTCTCTGTTGAGAATGCGTAAAGAGTTAAAAACCTGATTCCGGAACGCCTGGAGAACTCAACTGCTCTGCGAACCGCCCTGGCGCCCTGGCGATGCCCTTCAAGTCTGGGCCTGAAACGTTTCTTGGCCCATCGCCCGTTGCCGTCCATTATAATGGCGACATGCACAGGAAACTCGATGCTGTTTTGTTCTGGATTGATCAAACGCCTACACTCTTTTTTGGAGTTCGGCGCCTGAATCATAATCTTAATTGTGAATGCAGGGATTTTTCTTCAGTTGGCAAGATCGGCGCCGGTTTTAAAATGCTAGATTTCCATAATCTCGGCTTCTTTTTGGCCGATGACAACATCTACTTTCGCAATGAATTCGTCAGTCGTTTTCTGAACCTTTTCCTGAGACTTATGGAGATCGTCCTCAGAAAGGGTTTTTTCCTTTTTCATTTCCTTGAACATTTCATTGGCGTCCCTACGATGATTTCGAAGCTGAACCTTAAACTCTTCTCCCATCTTCTTGACCAGTTTGACCAGTTCCTTTCGGCGTTCCGCCGTCAGGGGCGGGAGGTTAATTCTGACAACCTTTCCGTCATTCATGGGGGTGAGGCCCAGTTCAGATTTCAGAATGGCCTTTTCGATGTCCGGCACCGCCTGGGAATCCCAAGGCTGAATCACGATCTGACGTGGCTCAGGAATTGACAGCGTGGCTAACTGGTTGATTGGTGTTGCGCTCCCGTAGTAGTTGACCATAAGGCCATCCAGAAGAGCAAGCGAGGCCCGGCCGGTCCTGATTCTCTTGAGATCCTTCTGCAGACTGTCAATCGACTTATCCATAGAGGCTTTTAGCTCGGAATGGACTTCTTCTATCATAATTACCTCATGTAAAAGGGTTAGGTTGGCTTCAAACTATTGTGGTCCCAATAGTATGATCTGAGAGGGCTCTTTTCATGTTTCCCTCCACGTGCAAATTGATGACCAGTACAGGTATGTTGACTCGACTGAGAATTTCTACACTAGCGGCGTCTATAACCTTTAAACCTCTAGCCAGAACTTCTGAATATGAAATGGAATCAAATCGCACAGCGTCGGAGAATTTTTTGGGATCCTTGTCATAGACGCCGTCAACCTGAGTTGCCTTTATCATGACATCAGCCTTAATCTGTACGGCTCTGAGCGCAGCTCCCGAATCGGTTGTGAAACACGGGTTTCCTGTACCACCGGCGAAAACCACCACTCTACCCTCTTCCAGATATGACCTGGCCTTTTCCTGCTCAAAAAGCTCCACAAATGAACCAACCTGAAATGCACAGAGCAATCTGGCGTCTACGCCGGATTTTATTATGGCGGACCGTAACGCCATCCCATTGAGCACTGTAGCAATCATACCCATGTGATCGCCGATCAATGGCTCCACTCCAACGGAAGCGGCATTGACTCCGCGCAGGATGTTTCCGCCTCCGATAACGATCCCTATCTGAGCGCCGGCCTGAGCGGCCTTGGCAATTTCACCCGCTATCCAGGCCGTTTTATCGGGATCTATTCCGAAACTCCGCTCTCCAGCCAGAGCCTCCCCGGATACTTTAATCAAACATCGGCGATACATGGGTTATGTCTCTAAACCTCTCTAATTCTGTCCGAGCTGAAATCTTGCAAATCTCCCAACGGTCATATTTTCTCCTAGTTGGGCTATCTTGTCCCTGATGAGTTCAGCGATCGTTCTGTCCGGGTCCTTCACGAATGGCTGGTCCAACAGGCACACTTCGCTGAAAAATTTCTTGAGTTTTCCTTCAGCTATCTTTTCCAGCATCTTCTCGGGCTTTCCGGCTTCCTGGGCCTGAGTCATGTATATTTCTTTTTCTTTGGCGAGAACATCTTCCGGAACGTTCTCGGAAGATATCCAACGAGGAGAACTTGCTGCGATATGCATACAAATATCGTGAACCAGTTCTGAAAACTGATCAGTTTTTGCAACAAAATCGCTCTCACAATTGAGTTCGAGCAGGACCCCGATCTTGCCGTTCATGTGAATGTAAGAGCCAATTCTTCCTTCTGAAGTGGCACGACCTTCCCGTTTGGCAGCCTTTAGGGCCCCTTTTTTGCGCAAATGTTCGATGGCCTTTTCTATGTCACCCTCTGTCTCCACCAAGGCCTTCTTACAGTCCATGAGTCCCAAACCGGTTTTTTCACGTAACTCTTTGACCAAACTTGCAGACACTTCCATCAATCTATCTCCTTGTCGTGACCAATTCTCCGCTTTACGGAGGTGTAGGCCACGCTTGCTTTTCTTTAAAAAAAGACCCCAATCACCCATTTACTCATCTCTGTGAATCGTGATGGATGTTCAGGCGATTTGAGCGCTTACCCGCAGTCCTGAAACTACAGGCCGTGAGACCGGCTAAGCCGGTCTTTACTGCTTTCTTTGTTATTTTGCGTCAGACTCATCCGCTTCGTGGTCTTCAGAATCTAATTCGTCCGACCCCATGTCCTCACGAATTGCCGATTCAGCGTCTTCAATTCTGGTAGCCGTTGGAAATTCAGCGTCACCGGCGTCTTCCTTGAAAGAAGCCTCATGAATAGCTCTGCCTTCTTCACAAGCGTCGGCTATCTTTGCGGCAAAAAGTCTGATCGCCCTGATAGCGTCGTCGTTGCCGGGAATGACATAATCTATTTCATCTGGGTCGCAATTGGAATCAACTATGGCAACGATAGGTATCCCAAGTTTTTTTGCTTCCTTAACCGCTATATTTTCTTTCTTCGGGTCAACAACAAAGAGAAGACCCGGGAGCCTTTTCATCTCTCGAATACCGGACAGGTTCTTGTTCAGCTTGTCATACTGCCTGGTAAGCATACCAATTTCCTTCTTCGTGAAGTTGGTTTCCTCCGGCCTTTCGAGTATGGCGCCCAGATTATTCAGGCGTTCTATGCTCTGTTTGATCGTAGAGAAATTGGTAAGCATTCCGCCTAGCCATCTCTGATTGACATAATACTGTCCGCATCGCAAAGATTCTTCCTGCACTGCGTCCTGCGCCTGTTTCTTTGTGCCTACAAACAGAATGCCGGCGCCGGTAGCCGCTGAATCCTGCACAAACTGGTACGCCCTTTTAAACAGCCGCACGGTCTTCTGCAGATCAATAATGTAGATACCGTTGCGTGCGCCAAAAATGTAAGGTTTCATCTTTGGATTCCATCGGCGCGTTTGATGACCGAAATGAACACCAGCTTCCAGCAACTGCTTCATAGTGACCAATGACAATATCTATCTCCTTTTTGGGTTTTTCCTCCATCCCGTATACGCTGCAAGCGACCCTTAAGGTAGGGATGTGTGAGTTAAACTGGTATTATTACCATTAATTACAATTAAATCAAATATAAAAACTGTTTTCTGTCATCGACGGGACTTCTTTGGTGATCATTGAGCCTCCAGAATGTCTATGAACTGTTCTGCCGAATAAAGTTTCACCACCAACGCGTCCATTACACGACGTAACGACTCATGAATAGTTGGTGACTGTTGATTCCTTTTCACTTCAGTCACTATCAGGCCTACCACTTCTTCTATGGATGTTGTCAGAAAATTTATCATGGGCCCCTGGCTGAAAAGACCATGAGTAATTTTATCGATTATTTTCAGTGTGTCGTGAAGGTTCCTTGCAGCATCAGCTTTGGACAATATTTCTTTTAGGACATGGCGAGAAACGTCCACTGCGGCAGACGGAAGAAGAATCTGGTAAGGCACGGGCAGGGATTTTATTTCAGCGGCAGAAATGTAATTATTTGCGCTCAAGGCCTTGAAACGCCAGTTGAGAAGTCCAGAATTCAGAAGGCCCAGAGTGAATCGCGGTGATATGATGACATTGTCCAAATAATTTGTCATGTCTCCCAAAAATACGCCGGGGTCAACCCACGCAGCTTTCAATCTTACTTCAGCGCCCATATTCACCACTCTTGCAACTGCAACCCTACCCTTCATCGGATCGAATTCCGTTTCTTCAGCCCTTAAACTAATTTTTTTGGAAAACTTGAAATCGGGGTGTTTAAAAATGTCTGACCTCATCCAATCGAATCTGTTGGAAATTGGGGAGGGGTGTCTTACGGTTAAAGGACGGATATGTTCGCCTCGGACGAGTTTCAGTCCGGTGTCAAATTCGGAAATGAACCTCCGGTGAGTAGTAAGATTTATCT
Source organism: uncultured Desulfomonile sp. (assembly GCA_964401595.1). GTDB lineage: Bacteria > Desulfobacterota > Desulfomonilia > Desulfomonilales > Desulfomonilaceae > CAITZA01. The sequence continues at coordinate 39,680 of CAYNZA010000012.1, read as the reverse complement.
CTCCCTGATGAACACCGATTGATGGGAAGCCCGGAAAATGGGCGGACAGTGCAGGAAACGCCATTAAATGACTCATCAGGTGACTTTCAAGACAGGAACTCAAAACAGGAATTCTCAGGTCAATCTTTTCGAGATCGTTGACGCTTATTTCTGTTGCGGTCCTGCTGTCCACGGCGCCATCGGTCCGCCACATCCTTGGCCTGACAGAGATTGTCGGTTTGCCTTTTCTGGCAATGATGATTGAGAAAGCCTGTGTCACTCCTGAAAAGAGTCTAGCCTTTTCCGGGATAGTGACGAGATCCAGGATGTCGCATTCTGCGAGAATTTTCCGTCTCAGGATGGAGGCGCTGGAATCCGCCAGAAAAGTGGCCGGGACAATGAAACCCATAATCCCTCCGAACCTTAGCAGGTTCAGACTTCTCTCCATCATCAACCGGTATGTGTTTATCTTTCCAAAGCAGGAAGAATAACTAGACCTGAAATAATGCGTGTCATGGCGCAAACCATTCGACGATGACTCCTTTACGGACAGCACTTCATAGGGCGGATTGCCGACAATCAGATCGAATCCGGGATTAGGGCGGAGAAAAACACCAGGATATTCGATATTCCAGTCAAACCTGTTTCCCCGATATGGAAGATGTTTTACTGTTTTAGCCCCGGCAGCGAGACCATTGGTGTTAGGAGATTCCAGTAAACCTCTTTCAGCAGCATTGGGGCCCACTATTGAAACGCCGTCATTCCCGATAAGCGAATTACCAACCCTGATGTGAGGTAAGTAGACATCCTGGCCGATATTCCATGTCTCAATCATGGACGTGAGCAAAGATTTGGTAATCTGGACGGATATTGGATCGAGATCGACTCCGTGTAACAGGAAGGGCAATCTGGATAAAAAACCGGCCCTGTTACAATGGCCTTCAGAAAATCTCTCTAAAAGCTGGGACGCTGTTTCAGCCAGAAAAACCCCGCAGCCCACCGCTGGGTCCAGGATCTGAATTCCGGAAAGATCCAGACTCTCTTCATTATCAAGGGCGTTTAACGCTAACCTTACAATTTCACGGGCAACATGAAGGGGAGTATAAAACTGTCCCAAGTTGTGACGTCTTGACGTGGAGGGGACAAAAACCACGCACTCTCCCTGATCCACCTGGGGTTTCAGTCCACTTATACGTTCATAGAACAGGGCGACATCATGAATACTTTGGACTCCGTTTTCGTAAAGTCCCGATATGAGTCTTTCATGCTCAATTTCACAATGGCGTCCATCTTTCGCCAATTTCCGGGGACAACTCAAAGCGATGAGGCTGTCTATGATGGAGTGGACGGCTTTTAGATAAATCTCTTCCAGGCATGGTTCGCATGAGGTTCGGTCAATTATTGAGTTAATGTAATCACAAAGTAGGTCTCTTTCGACACGATTCCTGTTTTTAACAGATTGGTGACTCATAAAATCCTTTGTGATCAAAAGCCGGAAAAATGATTTAAAAAAAGGCGATTCGAAAACGAATCGCCTTTGAGCAAATTCAACTGAAGTAAAATAAATTCTCGATAATTATGCTGCCACTTCCTCTTTCACTCCAAGAGCCACCTTGTAAAGGACGCTGAGGATGAGGAGACCAAGAGCCCAGACACCGATCACAATGGCAATCTCCGGAACGGTGGGATGATACTCTGTTATGGTTTCCAGAGGTGAAGGAATGTATCCGGTAAGCACCAGGGTGATACCTTTTTCGATCCAGAGGGCCAGAAAGGTCGCTCCACAGCCAATCGCCAATGTGGTGGGGTTATTTCTGGTCTTTGGATTGATCATGATCACCAGGGCTATCGCTGCCAGTACTACGGCAGACCACATCCATGCCACCAGTCCATAATGGCCATGAAAACCAACGAACAGATAGATGAAATGGTACATGTGTTCGGGTATCTGACTATAAAACACCGTGAAAAGTTCACACAACACAAAGAAGATACTGATGATCAAGGCATAGGTAATGATCTTTGCCAAAGTCTGTATGGCTTCCCAGCCAGCGTCAAACTTTGTGTACTTACGAAGGAACAGGCAGATCAGGATAAGGAATGATGGACCTGAAGCAAACGCTGATCCCAGAAATCGAGGGGCCATAATGGCGCTGAGCCAGAAACCCCTTCCGGGGAGGCCAGCGTAAAGAAACGCCGTCACGGTGTGGATACTCACTGCCCAGGGAATTGAGACATATATGAGTATTTTTACCCACTTGTCGGGAGCCACGCCCTTGCGCTCAGCCTCAAGAACACTCCAACCGACAACGATATTAAGGAACAGATAGCCGTTCAGAACGACCATGTCCCAGAAAAGAACCGATGTAGGTGTTGGATGAAGCAAAACATTAAAGGCTCTTCCGGGTTGCCCAAGGTCGGCCACGATAAACGCCAGACACATTGTAACTGCGGCAACGGCGAGGAATTCACCAAGGATGGTGATCTTCCCAAAAACCTTGTAGTTATGCAGGTAATAGGGGAGGACGAGCATGACGGCTGAGGCAGCCACACCGACCAGAAAAGTGAATTGTCCAATGTATAGGCCCCAGGATACGTCTCTACTCATACCCGTGATGCCCAAACCGAAGCCCAACTGCTTCAGATAGAAGGTGAACCCTATGCTCAGCAGGACCACCAGAAACAATAACCAGTAAAAATAAGCTTTAGTACCAGATAGAGCTTTTTCAAGCATGGCTACCTCACAGTATGTAATAGACCTCTGGGCGTGTGCCTAGTTGCGGTTTTCTCTGAATCGTAGAATTCGTTCTCAATACTTCCCTGATTTCAGAATTAGGATCTTCAAGGTCTCCGAAGATAAGGGCCTTGTCCTTACATGCGGCGACACAGGCGGGTTGTTGACCAACAGCCAAACGTTCCGAGCAGAAATTACATTTCTCCACGACACCGCGTGTTCTGGTCGGGAAATCGGGATTTTCCTTCTTGATGTTGGGCCTTGGATCTCGCCAGTTCAAGCTTCTGGCGCCGTAAGGACATGCGGCCATGCAAAAACGGCAACCGATGCATCTGTGATAATCCATTACCACTATGCCGTCAGGTCTGCGGAATGTAGCTTTCACAGGACAAACCCGGACACACGGAGGGTTATCGCAGTGATTGCACAAGACCATAAACGGCGTGTTATTAAGACTCTTCTTTATGTAATCCTCTATGGCTTCGTTTGACTGACCTGGAAATGCATTCTCGAAGGGCGCCCGCCAGATCCACTTGACCTCATCCTTGGGATTATCGAAGTGAGGTATGTTATGGGCCAGATTACAGGCTTCCACGCAGTCTACACATCCGGGCTTGGCCTGCGCGCATTTCTTCTGGTTCACAACCATGGCCCAGCGCTTGCCTTTGAGCGCTTTCTTGTCCGGCTCGAACTTCGATGACTCACCTGCCGCCACTGCGTCCGCCGCAGGCCTAGCCCCTAAGCCCAGTACCGAAAGACCGGCTATTTTGAGGAATTGTCTTCTCGATTCGTCCATTACTTGTCACTCCTTGCCGCCTGTAGTTGTTTTTCCTTCGGCGCCAGGTGGCAATCCCAACAATTGGGCGCCACGTTCACATAATTGTGGCAGCGGTCACAAAATTTTTCCTTGCTGGTGTGGCATTTTGTGCAGGTATTCTGAAGGCTCATGAGATATTCTTTCCCGGTGGAGCTAACGTATATGCGTTTTCCCTCACGGACCACCTCATCCCTCCACTGGTCCAGCAATATCATGTGGGATTTCTGCATGAATGCCTTTGATTCCACACACTGCTTCTCCTGTGTGCCAAGCTCAATTTTGGGCGGAGTTGAAACTTTCCCAAAATTGTACCAGAATGGAACAGTAAATACACAGAGGAAGATGATTATCCCGATTATTATTTTCCCGGCGTTATACATTCTACTCGTCCTCCTCGTAATCGTCTCTTAGTGGCTCACCTCTAAGGTCATGCGTGCGTTCTTTCTCACCGGTCATGACCAGAGCGTTGGCGACCAATTCGTGGATGCCTCCGACATCAACCTGAGGGGCCCAGTATTCCGTGAGAGCGCTTAGAGTAGCCCTATCGATTGCGCACATACAGAGCAGCCTGTTCACACCGTGTTTATCCCTGACGTGTCTGAGAGCGTTGGCCCTCGGGAACGCCCCTCTCATCCTCATTTCGATGTTTTCATCATTCCCAAGGCCAGCTCCGCCTCCACAACAGAAAGTCTGCTCTCTAATTGTGTTTTCCGGCATTTCATGGAATTGGTTCAAAACATTTTTAATGACGTAACGGGGTTCTTCCAGAATACCGGCGGCTCTGGCTGGGTTACAGGAATCATGGAAGGTGCCGATGATCTTGTCGTTTCGACTTGGATCCAGTTTCAGTTTCCCGTTTTTGATCAGGTCGGCTGTGAACTCGGTGATGTGAACCATTTTGGTCTGATTGGCGTTCTCGAATTTCGTTCCTGTGATCGGCGAAACCGGCTGTTCAAGGAAGTCGGCAGGACCATTCATGGTCTCCATGTATTGGTGCATGACCCGCCACATGTGACCACACTCACCACCAAGAATCCACTTGACTCCCAATCGTTTTGCCTCAGCATATATCTTGGCGTTGAGCCTTTTGATCATCTCATGTGAGGTAAAAAGTCCGAAGTTGCCGCCTTCGGAGGCATAAGTGCTCCACGTGTAGTCCAGGCCCAGTTCGTGGAATAGCATGAGATATCCCATGCAGGTATAAGTTCCAGGATCTGCGAAGTAATCGCCGGACGGAGTGACAAAAAGTATTTCTGCGCCCTTCTTGTTTATCGGCAGATTAACCCTGATGTCCGTCAGGTCTTCAATGTCATCCGTCATGAACTCCCACATGTCCTTAACGCCATGAGGTGGAATTCCGAGGTGGTTACCTGTTCTGAAACAGTTGGCGGCAGGCTCCATTACCCAGTTGATGTTCAACCCGATCAGATTGAGGAGCTCACGGCCAATCATGGTTACTTCAGCTGTATCGATTCCGTAAGGACAAAACACCGAGCATCGACGACATTCCGTGCACTGGTAAAAATAGTAGAACCACTCTTTTACCACGTCGATAGTCAGGTCGCGGGCCCCTGCGAGTTTTCCGAACAACTTGCCGGGCAGTGTGAAGTCTTTGCGGTAGACTGAACGGATTAGTTCCGCTCTGAGGACCGGCATATTCTTGGGATCACCCGATCCAATGAAAAAGTGGCATTTGTCCGCGCACGCCCCGCATCGCACACAGATATCCATGAACAATCGAAATGAGCGGTATTTGGAAAGTCTCTCCTTGAAACCGTTATACAGAATCTCTCTCCAGTTTTCAGGCAGTTTCCAATCTGCGTCGGTCGGAGACCACTCTCTGGGATTAGCCATTCCTAAGTACTTGATATTCTTTGGAGCCGCCGGATAACTGAAGGTTCCATCCTTAAAAACGGTTGGCGTGTCAAGCCATCCTGTTTCCGGGGTCTTCTGGAGGTCTATTTTCATCAAGTCTTGAGGTTTTTTAAGTTTATCAACACTCATGGTTACTCCTTATCCACCGGAATTCCGGCCTCTTTCATCTTTCCTCGGAACTCGTCTTCGTATTCTTCATACGTATGAACCTTGACCGGATAGTTCCAGGGATTGACGTAACGTTCCATCCTGTTGACGTTGCGCATGTTCCTCGTGGGGCTAAGAAATACTCCACCTGCGTGCATTATTTTGCTGAACGGGAGATATGCTATCAGGACGCTGACCAGGAAAAGATGAACAAAGAATATGGGACCTATGCCAGCAGCGGGCGCAATAGGATGGAGCGTAAAAACACTCATTACCAGTTCCTTCACGCCCAGAAGGTCTACCCGGAAAACCTGCCTCATCAGCACTCCGGAGAGGCCGATTCCGAGTATCAGGAACAAGGCAAAATAGTCTGCCGGCAAAGATATGTAACGAACCTGAGGCAATGCCACCCTTCTCAGAAACAGGTAAGTGACAGCTCCGAGAAAAATTATGTCTGTGAGGAATACCGTGGGAACCAGTATCTGAAAGAATCCGTCAACTGAGGTAATGGCATCAACGAAAGATGGAATCGGTTCCATGAAAAAGCGCAGATGCCTGATTACTATTATCAGGAAGGAATAGTGAAACAGGATACCGAAAAGCCATAGCCATTTCGCGGATGCGTAAGTAATCTTGGGCCCGTCTCTAAGTTCCGCCCTGGTATTTCTGAACAACGATCTGAACAGAAGGACTTCAAGGGCCATTCTGCCGAGTAGCCCGAAATTGGTGTACGGACTTTCAAGATTGTCAGCCTTGATCCATGGCAGGGACTTTCCTTGCCCGCACGTTGTTGGAATTCTGAATGGGACAGGAACTCTGGCCCAGGCAATGATCCGTCCAACAACTCCCAGAAAAAATATGGCGATTGCAATGTATGGTATATAAACACCAAACACCATCTGCAATCCAATCGCCGAAACCCCGAGCCACGAGATTGCAGCCAAAGCTCCCACCGCAACCAGGGCCGTTAATAGGGAAACAAATGCGTTCATTAGACCACCTCGATTGCTCTAACACTGTTGTGATTGCTGCTTCCGAAACGCTACCATTCGTGAGGCGCTCCGTATTTCTTACAAGCTCTTTCCAGAATACGAGACGTTCGGTTTCTCAGTTCAGTAGCCCTGATCTCAAACAACTTTTCCCGACATTTCATGTAAATGTTGAAAGCAGTAAGGGCTAGCTGGTCAACCGTAGAATCCAGTTGATACAATTCATCGACAAGACTCCGCTCTCTAATATCTTGGGAAAGAGTATCTCTAACAGCCTTTTTAAGGGAAAAAACGAAACCTACGGCATCAGAAGCCGAAAATTGCTGAACAGCCCGGATCCGGACAATGTCATCCAATAGCGAGTCCACTTCCGGCCTTTTATCTGCAGGGGCTCCATCAATAATCCAGTCCAGTATCCCTTTCGTGCCTTTCTGGACACAGGCCCCTACCGGATTAGAGAACTCATTGGATTGCTTGGCCAGAAAATGAGCCGTTTCAGGAGGGTATGAATGAAATACCAAATCGGACCATCTCTTTAAAATCTGTTTCTTGTTTTTTTCTAATAGATCCAAAAACATAGGAAAATAACTAAACCTCTCGATTCCAAGCGCTCCATGCTGAAACGATTTTTGTGCGGGGAACCACAATGTTTGCCGGAGAAAGACCTCAAGTCGATTCAAAAATACGCAGTGACATTAAATGACCTCAAAAAGTCTGGATCGAGCAATGAACAAATCAGGGAATCAGACGTCCTGAAGGGATAAGGAACTCGTAATCTACGGGTAGAGCCCTCTCCTCCTTTGACTTCGTGCTCGTGGTGCTTTCTCAGATTTTTCTTCCGTGTTTAGAAACCGATCCTCAAATGGATCAGTCATTCTACGGTAAGAGTTTTAAGTTTATATGGGTAAACTTTTTCATGGTTAATGTCAATAGCTTTAAGAATTTTTGTTGCGGAAGAACCCTTGAGGTTCCGGCTATCACTGCAATTTTCAACTCCTGCCAACAAGTTGGATTTTCCCGTTTGAGGAACTATATTTGCTGTAGTCGTTACAGACTGATACATGTGAAAACCCTCAGATACCTGTCGTCGTTCAAAAGGAGTTTCAACAACATGGTGACTTTCAACGGAATAAATCACATTGCCATGGTAACCGGTGACATGGATTCCACTGTACGGTACTGGCGCGACCTTCTGGGAATGCGCCTGGTAGCAGGGCTTGGACATTCAGGCTACAGGCACTATTTTTTCCGGATATCGGACCTGGATCTTTTGGCATTTTTTGAGTGGGAGGGAGCTGAACCGGCTCAGGAAAAGGACCATGGAGCCCCGCTAAAGGGCAAGGTGGTTTTTGACCATCTCTCTTTTGGGGTCGATACGCTTGAAGGCCTGTGGGAACTGAAGAACAAGCTCGAAGCCGCCGGATTCTGGGTCTCAGAGATGGTAGATCATGGATTCATTTATTCCATCTACTCTTTCGACCCAAACAATATCCCTGTAGAATTCAGCTACAGCCTACCGGACAGAGACATTAGGGCGAATCCTGTCATGGCTGATAAAAACCCCTGCCCTACAGCCGCCGAAGGAGCTAGTCCGCAGCCTGGAAAATGGCCGGATTCGACCAAAATCATCCCACAGTCGGAGAGGAAAGTTTATCCGGGAGCTGGCAGCGAACTGTTCCACGGTCTCAAATAACAGCAGGCACGATTGTAACCCTGTTTCAGGCTTGCGTTTCAGGGTCGACAGTAGAGCTTCCGGTGTCTCTAGTAGCGGCGTTCGTTCATTTCCAACAGATGTCAACAAATGGTATTGACCAATTTGTCCCACGTTGTAAGAACTTACCTGCTTAATCGTGACAGCATTCTACCGGCGAATGGTTGCCTGATACTTATTGCGTCTGAGCCACAGAGTTCGTGGCAACAGAAACATGAAATGCACGTCCTGCGGTCAATGACCATTTTTCCATTTCTTTCCGATATGGCCTGAGGAGGGCAATGGTTCATGCATATTCCGCAATTCTTACAGGCATCCCAGTCAATTTCCGGTTTTGTGATGATGTGGTTCTCCATGAATCGCCTGATCGGATTCCAGTAGGAGAGGTTCCACGCCATGGACATTGATTTTGGAGCTTTGAAATCGGTCAACGGAAAGGCGGTCAGGCTGTCTCCAGCGATTTCAATATCCTCGGATGAAATGTTTCCCAATCCCAGTTCCTTTCCCAGAATACACGTCCTCACACTGTCAATCGGAAATCCCAGTAAACGAGCCACAACTGCGTCCATGGCAATTGCATCACGAGAAGCGGACAATATCCCCACATAACGCGGCTCTCCGCTGTTAGGACCATTTCCCTGCATTCCAAGGATTCCATCCAGAATGGAAATGTCAGGTAGAATCGTCTCATAGATTTGTAAAAGCACATGAGCAAAGTTGTCCGTTACCCTGCCGGCTCGCAAATGCCATGACGCCTTGTCACTTCCAATTACTAGACCAAAGAGATTCTTCACCCCCAGGGTTAGGGTCATCTGGCAGTGAGTCTTAAGTTTTGCAATGTTTATTACCCGGTCAAACTCGAAGACCTCAGCGGCCAGTTCAAGTCTCCTGTAAATTCTGTCATCACCGAATTCTACGGTGCGTTTTTGGACAAACGGAACAGTCTCAATATCATGTCTCTTTAAAATGGTCTCATAACCACTTTTAGCAAGAACCCTCTGAATGTTTCCCAATGGGGGGCTGTCTCCAATAGACAGACGGGCGCCGCAGTCACTCAAAATCTCAGCCACTGCGCCCACCACGGCAGGATGCGTCACGATTGCACGTTCCGGACTGGCCGATCTCAGCAGATTCGGCTTTAAAAGGACACGATCCCCTGACCTCACTATCGGTCCGTCAATTGAGCAGTCTGAAATAGCTTTTTCGAGTTTCGAACGAACTTCCGCCGCTTGATATTCGTGGCAATGCCTCACAGTCACCAGCGATTTCATTTAGTTTATTTTCTTTCCTTCCGGCACTCTGATCATAGCGCTTGTGAACTTAATGATGTTGCACATCGTAACAGCGGGGTCAAGCGATTGAAAGCCCTCAAAGAATTACTCCTGTCAGTTTCTGTACCATGGCTTTTTAAGTTGCTGGAAACTTAATACTCAACCTCATTCGTGAAGAAGCCCAGTATGGACGTGACAAATTTTCAACTCTCAGTCTGTAGTGGTCAAACCGGTTGAGCTGGATTTGTGCTCCATTTTTATTAAGGCCGGCGATTCAAGCTCAAAAAATATGGGAATGATGATTTAATTTGTTGACCTGAAGCGATCAAGCGCTATACTGAGATTAGAAATCTGGAGTTTAATGACCCGGAATTTTCTGTTTTGAACTCAAAAAGGCCGCTTGGATCCATCTGGACCGGGACGGAAGGTGAATATAGCTTATGAATAGCCTTCCTTCCGGAAGGCTATTTTTGTTTTGGAACAACCAATGATTGTCTTGTCAACAATTTCAGCAATGCGATCCTGGTCCCATGACCTTACTGCAGGCAAAATCGAGACGGGTTTTGTGCCTACCATGGGTTATCTGCACGATGGACATATCAGCCTGGTCGAGCGGGCCAGGGCGGAAAATTCCGCTGTAGTGGCAAGCATATTTGTCAATCCGACCCAATTCGGACCCAATGAGGACCTGACGCGTTATCCGAGAGACTTCGACGGAGATTTCCAAAAACTTGAATCAGCGGGCGTTGATGCCCTCTTCTATCCTGATCCAGCTGAACTTTATCAAAACCATTTTCAAACTTATGTCGATGTGAAGGACATCTCAAGTCCCTTGTGCGGCGCATTCAGACCTGGACATTTTCGGGGAGTGGCTACAGTAGTCTTGAAGCTGTTCAACATAATTGCCCCAACCCGGGCCTATTTTGGAAACAAGGATTACCAGCAGTTACGGGTCATTAAAACCATGGTTCGCGACCTCAATGTTGACGTGGAGGTCATAGGTTGTCCTACGGTGCGAGAGCCGGATGGACTGGCAATGAGTTCGAGAAACTCCTATCTGAATCAGTACGAGCGTAGCCAGGCAGTTTGTCTTTACAATTCAATGGTTGCCGCCAAACAGTTGTTTGACGGGGGAGAAACTTCGGCCAGGACGCTGCTGGCGACTGTGGAAAACCGCATTAATCAGCAACCGGATGCAAAAATTGAGTACGCCAGGTTGGTTGATTCAACCACACTAGCGGATGTCGAGGACGCCAATCCCCGATGTGTTTTTGCTCTAGCGGTCAGAATAGGCGCTACCCGATTAATCGACAACATGTCTCTGGGAGCTTCTTGATAGATACCTGGGAATTTTTTTGGGGAAGAGGAAGCCGAAAAACCCCGTCGGCTATTCGAATGCAACGGAGTACAGAAATGCAGCGCGTGATGTTAAAATCCAAAATCCACAGAGCCACTGTCACAGGAGCGTGTGTTGACTACGAGGGAAGTGTCACGATTGATGCCGACCTTATGAGGGAAGCCGATCTTATCGAGTACGAACAGGTGCAAATATATAACGTTTCCAATGGTGAGCGTTTCACCACTTACGTCATTAACGGAGAGGCCGGTTCCGGTGTGATTTGTCTGAATGGAGCCGCAGCGAGAAAAGTGTCCGTGAGGGACCTGGTGATCATCTGCTCATACGTCCATAAGGATGATGGTGAATGCCTGAATCATCACTCTAGAAATGTTTTTGTAGACGCCCTTAACAAGATATCCAGGATTACCTAGAGTCGTTTACGCTTGGGTTCTACGGTTTGGAATCCGGCCAACATTGATTCATACAGACAAAAAGACCGACCTGTTTCAGCCAAATGCCCGCCGCAACAGTTCGGTCATGTCACTAATACCTGGTCCATAAATGGTTTGTAGTTACAGCGGTCTCCTTTTCTCAGAGGCTGTTTTCTGTCTGGTTGCGTCTGGCTTGCTGCCAGCCGCCGTGGCCACGCTCAGTTCTTTCCTGTCGAAACCCCTCTGAAAAACTATTTTACCATTGTCTCCATAAAGGAGTATGGACACACGCGCTAGTTGAGCGCCAGATCTTATATCTCCAAATGGGAGTTCCACCCTGGAATTGTATTTGAAAGAAATGCTCTCGCCTTCTTTGAAGTCATGCGGCAAATCTCCTTCCCCCAACCTGGTCTTGTCCGGATACACATAAATTTTGTTTTCACCACGTTTGTCTTCCATCTCTACAAAAACGAACAGATATCCTGAAAAAAGCATATCGGGATGATCTTTGACCAACCTGAAACTCAAAGTTCCTGATCCTGCAGATTCCGGAATTATTGACACATCCTGTGTGTTGAAGTTGACAATCGGGATTATTTCTGAGGCTGGACCACTTTTGTCGGACGGAATACCGGCAGTCTTTTGAGCCGAGTCCGCTTTCTGCGGTCCCTTCCCCGGTTTTGCCTCTATTGCCGATTCAGATTCAGCTAACGAACTGTCAAAACTTCGCTCCAATTTTTCCGCCGGGCTACTCCCCTGAACGTTCCCGTCCAGCGTACCGTTAAGCGTCCTGTTACTACGGGAATCCGACGCCCCTGATGCCTGTTCAAAGTCCCTGTTACCCTTCACGCCCTGTTCCTGATTGGACTGCTCCATCAGTCTTTTTTCCTGCACAGCCAAAGCAACTTCCTTATGTCTCAATTCTTCCTGCAACAGTGCCAGCCTCTCTGCCACAGCAGGGTCATTGGCAGATCCCGATGAACCGTGAATAAGGAACATTCCGAGGTTGTACATCCCTCCCAGCGCAAGTACGATTATTAGCGCACCAAGGGCGATGCTAACCCCCGTCATTTTTTCAGAGAGCTCATACTGTTTCGATTTTCCCGATTTCCCTATTGCTACTATCGAATATCCACGTTGTTTGCGAGCCTTGTGCGATGGGATTGGTGGAGATTCTTTTATGAGCGCTTTGTTTGAGCCAAAAGAATCGGTGCGCTTGAACTTTTCAGCCAGGAATGACCTAATTTCTCCAAAATTCATGGCGGGTTTCTCCTAGGCGTAAATTTAATGTTTTCATCTACTTTCGTCCTGTTATCACTCGGTCACGGCTTTCATTATCCTGGAACTTTTTTCACAGCCTTTAAGCCACGGGTGTATCTTGGGTCAACCTCTCCAGATACATTTTTTCCAGCTATATGTTCTAAGAGCGCCATCAGCAGTCAATGTTCCACCGTATCCACAATATATTGATCATTTGTTTATTTATTTCACATAATTATATTCACTACCATGACCCGTTATATTTTAAAGCGGTTAATAGCATGTTATTTTACCTCTTTAGCCACCTCGGGTGGCGGTTAGTTAATAGCATGTTTCAGTTTTAATGTTAAATATTATTTTTATAGCTTCGTAATTTTTTATTTTTTTGCTTATACGTTCGTTTCAGGGCTAGTCTGCCGATACAAAAAGAGCCGAGGTGTATCCTCAGCCCTTTTTACCAAAAAGCCTGCTGGTCTATTATTTAGGGTTTCGGTTGACCGGCCCGTTCATGACTAAAATATGGCGAGCATTCTCCGGACGCAGTGTTTTATGAATTATCTGAACCGTTATCGGTGAAAACTCTTTCGAATATGGCGTCCGTCCACCTGAGCGCATGTTTTACATCAAAGGAGCTTTCAATTTCCTCTTTGCTTAGATAAGCCAACAGGTCGTTGTCTAACAGCAGTACTTCTTTAAACTCAAGTCTGTTCTCCCAGGCATTCATGGCATTGCGTTGAACTATGGCGTAAGCGGCTTCCCTCGTTAATCCCCGGTCCACAAGTTTGATGAGTATGGACTCAGAAAATACAAGGCCCTTCCCTTTTTCAAGGTTGTTCATCATTTGTTCTTCGAAAATACGCATATTTTTAACCACAAATGTCATTCGGTCTATCATGAAGTCTGCCAGGATGGTGGAATCCGGGGCAATGACTCTCTCCACGGAAGAGTGTGAGATATCTCTTTCATGCCATAGCGGAACATTCTCCAAAGCGGCCAGCGCATTACCCCGAATGATTCGGGACAAGCCGCAAAGATTCTCCGTGAGCACCGGATTTCGCTTGTGAGGCATGGCCGAGGATCCTTTTTGTCCCTTGTGGAAATATTCTTCAACCTCGCTGACTTCCGTCCGCTGCAGGCCCCTTATTTCCAGCGCCATTTTCTCTATGCTGGTTGCAATGACTGCCAGGGTCGTGAAATATTCCGCATGTCTGTCACGTTGAATCACCTGATTGGATACTTCGGCAGGTTTGAGCCCTACTCTGGCAAGAATGTCCTCTTCCATTTTGGGATCAAGGTGAGCGAAGGTTCCTACGGCCCCAGAAATTTTTCCCACTGAAATAGTCTCCAACGCTGCATCCCAGCGTTTCAGGTTTCTCTGGATTTCGCAATAGAACAGCGCCAGCTTCAGGCCGAATGTGATCGGCTCGGCATGAATCCCATGAGACCTGCCGACCATGGGCGTGTGTTTAAATTCCAGGGCTCTTTCTTTCAAAGCCCCCAATAATTCAACCAGTCCATCCCTGATGAGCAGACCGGCTTGCTTGAGCAGGAGCGACAAAGCGGAATCCACAACGTCATAGGATGTCAAACCTCTGTGAATAAACCTCGAGTCTTCCCCAACGAATTCAGCAACGCTGGTCGTAAAAGCTATTACGTCGTGACGGGTGACCTTTTCAATCTCATCAATTCTATCTACATCAAAGGAGGCCTTGGAGCGAATTCTGTCCATGCTCTCCCTCGGTATGACACCCCTGTCTGTCCATGCCTCACAGACTGCAAGTTCGATGTCCAGCCATTTCTGATACCTGTTGGCAGGTTCCCATATCTTTCCCATGGTCTCTCGAGTGTAACGTTTAATCAATGAAGCATCCTTTCTTGAATCCTGAATCACAGAATGAAAAAGACTATCATATTTGCAGCTTGGACGTAAAATGTTTATTTTGGCAAAATGCCTGCCCGGTCCAGGTTTTTATTTCAAAAAATATTTTGATACGGGAACCTATTGTCTGCTGGTTGTTCAGGTACTACATATATGTTTACTGGTATCATGGAAAATTATTCGCTAACGGAGGATAATTTTATGTTAACTGAAAAGAAAGCCGAAAAAGTAGTTCGTGAACTCGAAAGAATCACTCCGTACATGGTTGAGGGCCTTTACGGTAATTTTCTGCGTCGTTATATGGAATGTGACAGATCCAGATGGACCAATGACCTGAGTGTCTATTTGCGTCAATACGATTTTGGGGCGGCAGAATGTGGTGATGAGGTCGCTGCCTTGCTCTGGGATAAATTTGAACACCGAATATCCTGCTAGCTGAAACATTCGTTTCTTTCAAATCATTAGCAGATTCCCGCTTAAAAACGAATAAACCGGCCACCATCAGATTTGACAGTGGCCGGTTGTTAAACCTTCCGAAGGAATTACTTCCGAAAGCGCTATTCCGCTGTTGTCTGCGCTGATGCAGGCGGAACGTAGTTGGGCTGCACGGCAGTCTTCAGATTTCTGCCCACTGATTTTGACCATGCGATCGCAACCGTCCTGTAACCTATGTGGGCGAATTTTGAGAATGGCAGATACAGTAGCAGACTCATCACAAAAACAAGGTGGACTGTATAGACCATATAGGTCAGGTCTATGGAACCTGACCACCTGAGGAACTGAGTCAAAATTCCGGTGAATCCTGTTCCCAGGATTGTGTAGAGGAAGAACCAGTCGAAATAGGAACTACCTCCGGCCTGAGAGGCCGCGGTCAGTCGTCGCATCAGCATGATCACGAGTCCTACGACAAATGCGACTGCACTTACGTTACCAAGAATCTTGATGGGTATCGTCCCCGGACCATTGAGTGACGGAGGATTGATTCCTAGTATATCGACGTTGAAGGCCACTATTGCCGTGGTAATTGCAAGACCAATCATTCCCCAGAAAGCCAGCAGGTGCGAAGTATACCTGATGTTATTCGCTTCACAATCCTTAAAGGTGGAATGCGGCAATATTTCACTTAACGCCTCTACAAGGCTGGGCACAAATGCCTTGGGCTGGCGGCCCGCCGGTATCGGGTTATTGTCGTTCAGGCTCTTCCAATATGCCTTCAGACTCATCACAAGAGAGGCCACGGCAAAAATCAGGGCGCCTGTGAACATGATCTGAAGCGCAGGCGTGAAAATGAAGCCGTCTTTATTGGGTGGCAGATGGTGAGCAGAGTAGGTTACTCGTCCCGATGGAAATCCCCAACCACTGATGTAAAGCAATAGGGCCACAAGTATTATGGGAATCCCGATTGCCAAAACAAACATGGCCTTCTCACCGACCAGCTTCCCCAAAAACGCCGGGCGCGAATTTTCCTGGACCACCATTTTTCTAATGGCCTTCAAAACATCTCCCGGATTGGCGCCACGCGGGCACTGCGTCGAGCAGTCGTTACACTGATGGCACAGCCAGATGTCCGGATCGTTCATCAGCTTGTCCCGCAGCCCCCATTGAGACCATATCATCTCTTTTCGCGGATAGGGGTTGTTATCAGGTGCAATTCGACAGGCAACCGAACAAGTAGCGCATTGATAGCACTTCTTCAGGTCGGTTCCTCCGGCGGCTATTAAATCTTTTGTAAACTGAAGATCAGGTTCAGCGACAAATTCTTTCGCCATAAATGAACCTCCTTAGAAGCCCTTGTAGGGGTTGGGATCAAATCCGGAGAGAGTCTCCATGAAATCATCGATCAATTTTGGAATTTGATCATATTCATCAATACCCAGCTGATGAACACGAATTCGTTCGGATTCCAGAACCAGTCTTTGCAAGGTTTCGGAAATCTTACCCATTCTATACTGGGCGAGTTCGCTCCCCTTCACAAAATGGCACTGATAATCATCACCGTATTTGCAGCCGATAAGCATGATGCCGTCAATACCCTTGGAGAGAGAATCGGCAATCCACACCATATTGATGTTGCCCAGGCAACGCAACGGAATGAATCTGACGTAAGAGCTGTACTGGAGACGATTCATACCCGCCATGTCAATGGCCGGAAATGCGTCGTTCTCGCATATGAAGCAAACCACCCGGGGTTTTTCCGCATACTCATCCGGAACTTCGATAGATTTGACCATTGATCCGATCATATCCACAGAGTGATCACGGAATGAGATAATGCGCTCTGGACAGGATCCCATGCAGATAGCGCATCTTCTGCATCGAGACGGATTCGGCAGTGGGGTGCCATCCGGCTTCTCGTCATAGGCCCCGAACGGACATTCTTCCGTGCAGCGTTTGCACTGAGTGCATCTTTGGGTGAATATCTGGGGAAACGATTCGTCCCCCGCTCTCGGATGAACCGCTTTGCCCTGAGAAACCAGTTCAGCGCATTGAATAGCCTTGAGGGCTGCTCCTGTAGCGTCTGTCTCGCAGGACAGGAAATCCATGGGTCCCCTGACACAGCCGGCTGTATAGATTCCGGTCCTTTGCGTTTCGTAAGGGAAACAGATAAAGTGGGAATCGTTGAATCCGTAGGGATTCTCCGGCAGGAAAGGTCCCTGTCTGTATTTCAGGTTCAAGATCGCAGCGTCTTTTGTGGCAGGAATCATCCCCGTGGAAAGCACCACGAGATCCACTTTCAGTTTCAGCTTTTCTCCGAGGAGAGTGTCTTTAACCAGAAGGGAAAGGCTGGATGATCCATTTTCAACAGATACCGGAATGCCCTTGGACATGAACACGCCAGGATCATCCTGCAATGTTCGGTAAAACTTTTCGTACTGACCAGGAGCCCTCATGTTGTCATAAAAAATGTAGGCCCGTCCGTCTGGAGTTGATTTCCTGAGGTAGTGAGCCTGCTTGAGCGCGACCAGACATCCAACTGCCGAACTGTATAGCCACGGATGCTTGATGTCATCACCAATGCATTCAAGAAAGGCAATGCTTTCAACTACCTTGCCGTCAGAGGGCCTCTTGATCTGCCCGTTAAGCGCCAATTCCTCCAGTTGCACGCTGGTTATGACATCCGGATATTTTCCATACCCCAGATGATCCATGCCCACAGGCTTCTCTGGCCGCCAACCGGCCGCCAGGATTACAGCGCCCACAGAGACGGTGTCGTGCGCGAAATCGACTTCATCCACAAAGACCTCAGCCGTGCCAACCTCTTCCTCAGAAGACTTTGCAGGTTCTGGCTCTTCGCCCTGGCCTTCTTTTGCTTTCTTGGCTGCAAGCCATTCGTTCTGAGTCTTTACGAGATTGTCATTCCATGGGCCGTCATCGCGGATAATGACTTCAAACATGCCGGGAGCGCCGGATATGCTGTAAACACGCTTCCCAAGAAAAACCCTGATGTTCTTGTGCGATTGAACCGCGTCTATCTTTTCCTTGACAGGCGAATCAACAAGCTGGTCGTATGGCGGTTTTCCCGTGAAGACCCTGGCGAATTTTGACGCCCAACCACCGAGTGTGGGTTCCTTTTCGACGAGGACGACCTTAGTGCCTGCATTAGCCGCCTCCAACGCGGCAGTCAAGCCGGTATAGCCGCCACCGATGACCAGGACAGACTTCTCCTGTGCGTCCATAAATGCGGGCCTGTCTTCGTATTTACTGATCTTGGTCATGTACATACGAATATAGTCTTCGGCAAGCATCTGTGTATCTTCATCATTGGCAGTATGACACCAAACCACGTGTTCGCGAAGGTTCACGCGTTCCGTGATGACTCCGTCAAATGATAATTCCCTCTGATACACTCGGGAAGACGGACCGGCAATTAGAACTGCGGTTAGCTGTTCAGTCGCAATGTCATTGCGGATGATTGCCAATTTTTCGGGATCCGTCCAATATGATTCCGCCCTGCAAAGCGCCGCCTTGCATTCCTTGGTGGCCACTTTGGAGAGAGCATCTATATCCAGGGCTTCGCCTATTCCATACCCGGTATCAATGTAAACTCCAGTTTTTTGACTCATGAATTTACCTCCCCAACGTGTCTTGAAGGGCTTTTAAAGCAGCTCCAGTGGCGTCCTGCAAGCACGTGCCGACATCCATAGGTCGCTTTGTCACACCAGCAGCATGAATACCTTTGTCCGAGACCAGAAAACCAAACTCGTCGTATTCCACCCCAGAGGCGGGTATCTTTTCAAGGCTGGTGGTAGGCTGCATGCCGGTAGCCAATACGACCATATCGAAAGAGCGGCGGATCTTTTCACCCGACATTATGTCTTCGCCCTCAACAATCACGTCCTTTGTAACAGGGTCCTCCGTGATGTTGACTATTTTCCCCTTGGTCAGAATGATTCTATCGTCGTTCCGAACCCTGTCGAAGAAGTATTCAAAACGTCCGTAGGCTCTAAGGTCTATGTAAAAGATGTGCGCCTGAGCATCCGGGTTGTAATCCCTCAAATATGTCGCCTGCTTCAAGGATGCCAGACAACAGATGGACGAGCAGTAGGGCAGATGGTTTTCGTCCCTGGAGCCTGCGCATTGCACAAAAGCCAGGTTAGAAACCTTCTTGCCGTCCGACGGTCTGACTATTTCCCCTGCAGTAGGGCCGCCCACATTTGCAAGCCGCTCCATCATAACGTTCGTTATCACATTGGGATATTGGCCAAATCCGAGTTTTTCCAGTTTTGTGGCGTCGTATGGAACCCATCCTGTAGCCCAAACGATTGAATCTGCCTCCACGGTAAATGTTTCAGGCTTTGCTTCCAGGTTGATCCGAATACCTTTGGCTTGACATGACTCCATGAAAGCGCCCAGATCGTTCCCGTTGATTGATCTCAGCGCATCGGCGTCTGCGACCAGACTCATTGGATAGGCCATTTCGTAAGGCAGCCGGACCGCTTTACATTTATCCATGCCGTAATTGAAGTCATTGGATATCTCAGCCGGGCAATCATCTACGCACTTCGAAGTTGCAGCATGATCTTCCACATATCTGGGACTGAGTTTAATGGTAGCCTTATAGGATCCGGCAGAACCCGAAATTGATTCAACGTCAGCCAGGGTGTATACGGTGATGTCAGGGTTTTTTCTGATTCTTTTGAAGTTGATTTCCAGGCCGCAAGTGGGAGGACAAAGCTTTGGAAAATACTTGTTCATCCGGGCAACCCGCCCACCTAAGTAAGGCTGCTTTTCAACCAGGACGACCTTGCAACCTGCCTCCGCAGCTTCAACAGCAGCCGTAATTCCACTTATACCGCCCCCAACGACCAGTACGGTCTTTTCTCCAGCCATGCTTCCTCCCCAAAAAAAGGTTATGAGGGAGCGCAAACGCCCCCTCATCGATTACTCAGTATCGATTGTTTCTCTGAGCGCCCTTTGGGGAGACGCCCAGAGTGATGAACATGAGTTTAGAGGTTAGTCAACGATGGAGAGTACGGGCACTTTCTTCATTTCCCACTGGCCATTCTTGTAAGTGGCGTTGACAAAACACTTCCAATTGGCTTCGTCCAGTTTCGGGAAATCGTTGCGGAAATAGTAGCCCGGCCAACGGGTCTCTTCGCGGAAGAGAATTGTTCTTACGTGAACTTCGGCCTGCCACATTCTCTGAATGTTCTCATGGCAGCGCATAAGTTCGTGCAGATCCTCAGCGGCCAACTTGGCGGAGTCTTCCTTCAGCCAGTTGAGAAGCTCGAGGGCTCTTTCCAGCTTGGACTGGTTGGTCTTGAAACCAGCGGTAACACCGGCGGCATACTCATCCATGATTTTCTGCAGACGGAACATGAACATTTTGGGTTTCATGAACTCAGGGTTGATGTCGGGGTCACTGGACTTGCCGCCAAATTCGGCGAAAATATCCAGAGGCTTCAGGATTTCTTTCTTCAGCGCGTCAACCTTTGCCATATCTACTGCCGGCTGGGTGTTGTTGTCGAGCACGAAACGCACCATCGACTTACCAGCTGCTCTACCTTCGGCGTGTGAGCCAGAGGAGAACTTGTGGCTGGATGCGCCGGAAGCGTCACCTGCGCAGAACAGACCCTTTACTGTTGACATATACTCATAGCCCCAGAAATACTCGGGCGGAGCAAGGTCTTTCGGTCCGCTGACCCACGCGCCTGAAGCGCCTGAGTGGGAACCAATGAAATAAGGCTCAGCAGCGGCGATCTCTGACTTCTTCTCTTCGGGCTGAACGTCGGTTCCCGCCCAGAGAATGGCCTGGGAAATTGTCATATCCAGGAAGTCTTCCCATGCTTCGGCTTCAAGTTCTTTCATTTTCTTCTTGAAGGCTTTGGGATCGTCGGCATACTGGTTGGCGATCTTCTGAATGGCTTCTTCGGTCCTCATATAGATGGGGCCCTTGCCTTCGAATTCGTCCAACATACCAAGGTAGTTACGCAGGTTGGCGGGGATCGGCTTTACTGCGCCGTATGAGCCCCAGTTAGCCAACTCGTCTTTGCGATCAACCATGTACTCGCCACCGAGGGCGTTGGTCGCACGGGACTTGAACAGGAGGAACCATGCGCCGACCGGGCCGTATGCGTCTTTAAAACGAACAGGGATAAAACGCACTTCCTGGCAGGTCTGCTCAGCGCCGGCGATCAGTGTGAAATAAAGGCTGGAGCCGGAGTTCCATGGTGGATACCATGCACGGCCAAGACCTTCACCGGAGCTTCTGGGTTTGAACACGTGAACCGCGCCGCCCATGGCTGCCAGAACTGCTTTGGCCTTAAACACGTAGAACTTGTCTTCACGGGTGCTGAAACCGACTGCGCCGGCAATGCGCTCGCCGTCGAGGACAGGTGAGGTGATGAATACTCTCTCGAAATATTCGTGGCCATACTTGGTGAGAGCGTTCTTGGCTGCTTCTGCTACGATGACCTTGTAGGATTCACCGTTGATCATGAGCTGCCAGCGACCTTCGTGAACGTACTTGCCATCAGCGTCCAACCAGATGGGGAGTCCCCATTTTTCAAACAGGTGGACTGAGGAGTCAACGTGACGCGCTATGTCGTATACGAGGTCTTCACGGGTGATGCCCATGAGGTCGTTACGGACGTAACGGACATAATCTTCACATGTGTTGGCTCCGCTATTGATATCAACATACTGGTTGATGGCGGAAAGACCCATGGCGACGGCGCCGGAACGATCCATGGCCGCTTTGTCCACGAGGGTTACTTTAAGGCCGTTCTTGGCCGCCCAATAAGCCGCTTCAACAGCTGCTCCACAGCAGGCCATGCCACCGCCGGCGAGCAGTATATCAGTGGTAACTTCTACTGTTTCAAAATTCGCCATATTCAGGTTCCTCCTAAATTACTTCTTTACTGTGGGCAGATCTGAAAGCTTCAGAGCTGTGGGTTCGTTGTAAAGGCACTGTGAAGCCAGGTCGGTGCAGACTTCGCCGTATCCGCCATCAGGAGCCGCTGAACCTTCAGCCGTGGTGCGGATGGGGAACTTGAACCTTTTTACCTGACCGCTGCGGAACTTGACTGTCCACATGATGTCTTCCGAACCTCTCAGAGGAACACAGGAGGCGCCCATAGGAACAAAGTCGGCGTAGCCTCTTACGTCAATAGCCTGCTGGGGGCAGATCTTTACGCAGTTGTAACATTCCCAGCACATTTCCGGAGCCCTGTTCCAGGCTTTCATTTTCTCTTTATTCAAAACCATCAAATCGTTGGGGCAGATGTACATGCAAGCTGTCTTATCCTGACCCTTGCAACCATCGCATTTTTCCAAAATAACATAACTCGGCATGAACTAACCTCCTAGTTTGGTTGAGCTGTGTTTGAGTCACTTGACTCTTTTGGCATGTTTCGCCTTACGGGTTTCGATCTTTTACAGGCTCCTCCTTCTTTTTCTGAATGGCCTTCGCAACTCAAAAGGAGCAGTTAAAAAATACAAAAAAAGTCCACCGCCCCACTGTTCATCGCCAACCCCTGCACGAGACCTGGTGGCATAAAACGCCCAAGATCGTTTTACCAAGAAGTCGAAATGTTTCGATCCTTCCGAGAATAACTTGACCCATTTGATCTCTTGCGAAAGCTGAGTTTGCGCTGTAATTTAAAAATTGATAACCTGCTAGGCCCCAAGAATAGCCTAATCAATAATGAGTACCGGATTCAATCAAATCCACAAAAAAATGTCAAGACATTTTTGGATAACTATATGCTTATATTTGTCATTACCAGCGCCCCGAAAGTAGCAATATTTTCTTTGCCTGAAAGGAGTAATATTGTAGTATATAAGATTGCCATGAAGCAGCTACAAGGAGCCCCAGGATGAAATCAGTCGCCAGAAATGAACCATGCCCCTGCGGGAGCGGTTCAAAATATAAGAATTGTTGCCTTCCCAATGACATGCCGGCTCAGACCGACTCAGACGATGTTTCTCATATAAAGGCCACGGCTTTCAAGAAAATGTCCGATCGTCTGTGGGACGAAGCCATACAGGATTTCAAATCCATTCTGGACAAGACCCATCAGCCATCCAACATCCATGAAGCCATTGCTGCCTGTTATGACGGACAGGAAGATTATCTGATGGCTGCGGAATTTTTTGAAAAAGCCCTTGTTTCATGCCCTCCCCTGAGGCGTGCCGACAACCTTTACAGGCTCGGAGTGGCTAGAGGATGTGCAGGCCGTTACGAAAAGGCCAAGTCGGCCTTTCAGGAATGCCTGTCATTGATAAAGGAGCCTAACCAGGAGCGTCACCTTCGGGACGTCATAGATCATCTGGATGTGTCGCAGAAGATTACGGACTCCAATTTCTTTCTTGTTCAGGTTCAGCTTCAGCGTGCGTTCACGGAGCTGGAATCGGAAGATTACGGTTCAGCCTGTCGCAGACTGGAAGGTTTGCTTCGTTTGGCGCCTGATAACGCTTCCGTGTTGTACAACCTTGGGGTTTGCTACTCATTCCTCAAACGTGACGACGAGGCGTTGGCGGTTTTTGAGAAAGTGGTAGAAATTAATCCCGGGGTGGTGGCTGCATTTTACAACATGGGGCAGATATGGCTTTTGAGCAAGAGAGATTTTTCCAAAGCGCTACATTGTTTCAACTCAGCCATCCAGCACCGTCCTGATTATATTGGGGCGCATCACCAGCGTGGCGTGGCTTACGAACTGCTTGGGGACCTGGAAAAGTCGGTGGAGTGTTTCAAAAAAACGCTGGAATTGGCCCCAGGAGCAAAACAGGCGGAAGAGAATCTGGCCAGAGTCAGCGCTCTACTTAACAAACAATCTTAAAACGGCCGTCGTTGAAAGGAAACTCATATGAAACTGCAGGACGCGGCATCTGGAGAATCCAGGCTGATGACATGGGACGACACTTTCAGATTCAAGTGTCATCAAAAAATAGACTGCTTCAATTCATGTTGCAGGGACGTCACAATTCTGCTCAATCCTCTTGACGTGGTGAAGCTACGCAAAAAACTGGGTATAACATCGACAGATTTCATTGAAACATACACGCACATATTGTTGTCACGGCAAAGCGGTCTTCCGGCTCTGGCTTTAAAAATGTCTCAAGATGAAAACAAACAGTGTCAGTTCGTAGGAAAAGACGGCTGTTCAGTTTATGATAGTCGTCCGTATTCGTGCAGACTTTACCCTTTGGACACTGAACAGGGAGTTGAATACACCTTTGCGGTCAACCAGAACCGATGCCACGGTTTGGGTGAGTCTGAGGAATGGACTGTAGAACAGTGGAGGAACGTGCAGGGACTCTACGATTATGACGACATCGACCATAACCTCAAGGACGTCATGCACGCTGATCTCATGTGGGAAGAAAAGATTGTGGATCAAAGAATGCAGGACATGTTCCTCATGGCCATCTACGATGTGGACAGGTTCCGTGAATTTGTGTTTGAGTCCTCATTTCTGAAGAAATTCAATATAGACGATGATATTATTCAGAAAATAAAAGATGATGACGTGGCAATGCTGTATTTTGCCTCCCAGTGGCTACGATTTGCGCTGTTCGGTCAGAAGGGATTTCTGAAAATAGACAAGGATTTCCTCGAACGAAAGAAGAAGGAGGTCCTGGGCAAGAAGGACGTTTCGGAATGAGATACTTTTTCAGGCTAACCACATTATTCTGCTGCATCCTGTTTCTGAACATCGGAGCTGCAAATGCCGACTCCGCCGATGAACACATAAAGAATCTCAAAAATCCGGATGCGACTATCAGGGCCAAGGCGGCGTTTGAACTGGGCTGTTCCTGAAACAAACCGGCAAAGGCCGTGCCGCCTTTGATCGAAGCGTTAAAGGATGATGACACCAAGGTCAGGGCTTCCGCAGCGGACGCCCTTGGGGCTTTCCCCAAGGACGATAATGCCCTTGCTGCGCTCAAGGCGGCCATGTCCGATCCGGACGCCGAGGTCAGACGCTCGACCATTCTTTCTCTGGGCAGACTGGCTCACGGGGATTCAATGGTCGAAGACATGATCAGGGAAAAACTCCAGGATCAGGACAGGCTCTCTGCTTCCAACGCCATTATTGCCCTGGCCTTGATGGGAAAATATGATGACGGCGGATTGCCTGTGATATCCGATTCTCTTGCCAATTCAAATGAAACGGTTGCCAAGGCGGCGGCCAGGGCACTCGGGTCCATAGGTGTGGAAAAGCCTGATCTGGTTCTGCCACTCCTTATCAAGGCACTTGAGGACAAAAACTCAACGGCCGCCCGGAACGCCTTACCGGCCTTGCGAAAGATGAAGAAAGACGCCTTGCCGGCTTTGCCCAAAGTAGCGGCAATGTTTGCAGGCGCAGATGCGGCCACAAGATCCGATGTTCTTGACACAGTGTCGGCGCTCGATGAAAAAGGGGATTTTTCACTCCCCATTTTTGTCAAATCGCTGGAATCCGATGACCCAATCGACAGAAGGGAAGCCCTGCTCGGTTTACTTAGGTTGAAGTCCGCATGGAAAGAGTTTCTGGCTCCTCTGGTGGGCATAATGGACGATCCGGACGTCGAGAACAGAATGGTAATTGTAGGAATTCTCAAAGGGATTGCCAATGAATCGGATCAAGCTGCGTCAGGACTGGTCTCGATGACCTCGGATAGCGACATCAGGGTCAAAAATGCTGCCATCAGCGCTTTGAGCCAGATCAGCAAGCCCTCCACGGAAGTGATGGCCGCCCTGACCAAGACCGTCAGGGAGAAGGATCATCGCGTTCGCATAGCCTCAATAGGGTCACTAAGACGATTGGGGATTTCGGACCCAGATTCGGTAATACCGATTCTCAGTGACGCTCTTGGTCAGGAAAGTTATGATCCGGCCAAACGTTTGATCAAATCCGCATTGGAGGAGATAGAACAGAAAAAGCAAGGGAGCACCGCAAAAAATTAGGTTTCCGGTATGATCGCAGTATCAGGTTTTTGCAGGCTTCCATGTATGCCACAAATTCAAATGTCCAGGTCCTGAACCTCTTTTGCATGGTCTCTGATAAATATAAACCTCTTGCGGACGTCTTTTCCCATGAGTGTGTCGAAGATGTCGTCAGTCTGGTTCTCGTCTTCGATTGAAACCTTGAGTATGGTTCTTGTGGCAGGATCCATGGTTGTACTTTTCAGGGTTCCGGCGTCCATTTCCCCAAGCCCTTTGAACCTCTGGATTTCCACTTCCTTACCATTCTGTTTTTTTAACAGGGTGTCTTTTTCCTTGTCAGAGAATACATACCTGGTGGAGTGTTTCTTGCCCGTGCCTGAACTGATCCTGTACAGAGGTGGCATGGCCAGGTAGATGTGTCCCTTTTTCACCAGGTCGGGCAAAAAGCGATAGAAAAATGTCAGGAGGAGGGTCGCAATGTGATGACCGTCCACATCCGCATCGGTGTTGATAATGATTTTCCCGTATCGTAATTTCGAATAGTCAAAGGATTTTCCCATTCCGGTTCCAATGGACAAGACAAGATTTGATATCTCCCTGTTGGCCTTGAGTTTCTCGCCTGAAGCCTGTTCGACGTTCAGTATCTTGCCTCTGATGGGCAGAATAGCCTGATATTTCCGGTCTCTGGCTTGCTTTGAAGATCCCCCTGCGCTGTCTCCTTCGACTATGAACAATTCGGTGCCATCTCGCGAGGTGGAAGAGCAGTCTGCAAGTTTGCCGGGCAACGTCAATCTCCGTGTAGCTACCTTTCGGTTTACTTCATCCCGGGCGGCTCTTGATGCGACCCTGGCTTGAGCTGCCAGCATTATCCGGTTGCTTATTGCCGAAGCCTGCGAAGGATTTTGTCCCAGCCATGTCTCAAAAGCAGCCTTGACGACGGGCTCAATCTGCTGGGCGCCCGGGCTGTTCAGCTTTTCTTTGGTTTGCCCCTGGAATTCAAGGTTTCCGTGAAGATAGACAGAGAGGATGGCCACAAGCCCTTCCTTCACATCATCCGCTGTGACACCCTTGACACCTTTTGGCAAACCATTACGTTTTTCGGTGTATTGGCGAAGTGTGCGAGTCAACGCGTTCCTGAAGGCAATCTCGTGAGTGCCTCCCCCCGGAGTTGGTATGGAATTGACGAAAGACAAGATCTGGCCACTGGTTTCAGATGTCCACGCAAAAACAACTTCTATCTTTAAATCGTGTTCATGTTTGTAGTAAAAAGGCTGTGCAACCATCGTGTCCTTGTCGGTTACGAGTTTGTCCAGGTAATCAAGGATACCCTGAGGATATACGAATATCTCAGAAGTATTTTCTATCCGATCAACAAACTTTATCTTCAACCCGGCAACAAGGAATGATTTGATTTCAAGACGTTTCCTTATTATTTCACGAGAAAAGTCGACTGATCGGAATATGTCGGTGTCCGGCAGGAAACTGACTTTCGTTCCGGTTCCCCTGGCGGGGCCCACCGTTGTAAGAGCGTTTACAGGTTTGCCTTTAGCGAATTCCTGTGAGTATTTGTAACCATCTCTTTTCACCTCTACCAAAAGACGTGAACTTAGGGCGTTCACCACTGAAGCTCCCACTCCGTGAAGACCGCCGGCCACCTTGTAAGCGTCATCGTCAAATTTTCCACCGGCGTGAAGGTTGCAGAAAATAGTCTCGACCGAATTCTTTCCCGTGGCAGGATGAATATCCACCGGTATTCCACGGCCTGTATCTCCAACCGTTACAGCACCGTCCGATTCCAGTGTGACTTCGATGGACGAGCAATGTCCGTTAAGGGCCTCATCAACACAATTGTCCAGAATTTCCCAAACAAGCTGGTGGAGACCATCCGGCCCGGTCCCGCCAATGTACATTCCAGGCCTTTTCCTGACAGCGTCCAGTCCTTTAAGAACCTGTATATCCTTAACCGTATATGAGTTTGACATTTAATCCTGTCCCGCTTTCTCGTCCCTGTCAATTTGAATAAGGGAATCAACAATTTTCTTTCCTCGCCCGCCTCTTTTTGCAATCAGGGATTTCTCCACCGGTAATTTCACTTCCTGTCCATCCGGACCAAAGGCTTTCAGATAGTCGCCCATATCGGCAGTCTCAGTTATTGTGACATGATTATGCGCCGTTAATTTTATCAATATAACGCCTTGGGCCACCCCTGACATCACAGGGACCTGATCACCGTCAAATACAAGCAGACGTCCATCGCTTGTGCCTACTGAGATGAATTTCCCGAGGATCAGCCTCACCGCGAGCACCTGATCCGAGTCCTGAAGGTTGACTATCTTTCTTCCGATTTTCTTGGTTGTCTCTCTGGTGAGACCAAGATCGAACCGGAAGCCCTTCCCAGATCTTGTCACAAGATATCCGAATTTCGGACAATCTTCCTGCTCATAATCCGAAGTGTCTGGGGATGGAACAGCGCTGAAGAGGTCCGGTTGGTCTTCATCGGCTTTTTCAGAATCGTCTTCCGCTTCCTCAGACGGCACAGAGTCGCCCTGGCAAGCAAGTCTCACAGGATCTGGCGCAATCATGCCGACCAGCAATTCACCGTCAGAGAGATTCACCAGTGAACTTACCGGATCTCCAAATCCGGCAGTAGCCGGGACATCAGCGACCTTGATTACGTAAAGCTTGCCTATGTTCGAAAAAAAAGCCACTGTCCTGGAGGTGTTCACCCTGACTATTGAAAAGAGCCCGTCTCCTTCCCTGAATTTCAACGTTCCGCAATCATCCACCGCCAGCTTCATCCGTCGAATCCAACCTTGCCTCGACAAAATGACCGTAACGTCGTCCTGATCAACAAACTCTTCGGGATTGTAATCCAGGGAGAGAGCCTTTTCTTCGTGGATCAGCGCCGAGCGTCTTTTATCTCCAAATTTCTCAATTACCTCGTCGAATTCTTTATCGATAATTTTCCATAACCTTTTCGGACTCTCCAGATCAGCGGCAATATCGGACGCTTCTTTTCGTTTTGCCTGAAGTTCATCCAGAACCTTGCCTATCTCCATTCCAACCAGTCTGTACAGGCGTAACTCCAATATGGCGTCCACCTGTTCATCATCCAGGCCAAAATAACTTTTGAGACCTGACGCCGCCTCCTGTCTGTTTCCGGCGGAACGAATTATTTGGAGGGCCTTGTCGAGGTCATCAAAAAGTCTTTCAAAACCTTCCAGGGCATGGATTCTTTTTTTCAGGAAATCCAGCCTGTGAGTAAGTCTTAGGACAGTCTTTTCATATCTGAACTCGAGGAAATATTTTATTATCCTGTCGAGCGACATTCTGTCCGGGGCCCCGGATGGGTTGATGGCTATCAGGTTGACCGGAAAATTGATCTGCAGGTCTGTGTGCTTATAAAGAAAAGCCATCACTGATTCAGTTTTGACATCTGCGCCCCTTAGTTCCAGAACTATTCGAACATCATTGGCGCTCTCATCACGAACGTCGTACAGATTCCTCAACTTTTTGTCGCGTATCAGGTTTGCTATTCTCTCTATTAACCTGGATTTGTTTACTGAATAAGGTATAGATGTAACGATAATGTTAATTTTCCCTCGGGAAGCTTGCTCAGTCGTGTAAGAGGCCCGCACTCTGATGGAGCCGTGTCCGGTTTCATAGACATTCCTGAATCCGTCTTCATCAAGAATGATTTGCGCTCCGGTTGGAAAGTCGGGACCCTTAACGAATTTCAGGAGCCCGGCAGAGTCTATGGATGGATTCCTGATTGCTTCCTTGCAGGCCATAAGTACTTCTTTTAGATTGTGCGGAGGAAACGAGCAACTCATTCCAACTGCTATTCCGGATGAACCGTTTAAGAGAAGGTTGGGAACGAGCGCCGGTAAAACATCGGGCTCCTCACCGACAGCGTCGTAAGTCGGCCTGAACGAGGTGGTGCCCTGGTCTATTTCTCTCAAAAGCAGGTTTGCGAATGGGCTGAGACGCGTCTCCGTGTAACGCATGGCGGCTGGAGAATCACCGTCTATTGAGCCAAAATTGCCTGAACCATGCACCAGAGGGTAACGAAGGCTGAAATCCTGGGCCATGCGCACCAACGAGTCATAAGCGGCCTGGTCCCCATGCGGATGGTACTTTCCAATTACTTCACCTACCACAGCGGCCGCCTTGCGCATTTTAGCCGCGTCATCGAGCCTCATGCGGCTCATGGCAAAAAGTATTCTACGATGCACAGGTTTGAGACCATCGCGAACATCGGGTAGGGCCCGGGCCACTATTGTGGACAGCGCATAAGCCAGGTAGCGCTTTTCCACCTCGGTTTTCAGGGAAGTTTCCCTGACACCTGTCTCGATCAATTCGCCAAATGAATCAGATTTCCCCATTTGTTATTTACCCGTGTTTATTTCTTTGACAGGATCCCTGAACATCAGGCTGTAGCGACAGGATCATTTCCAAACTGATTTCTGATTTCTGAAATGAACGCCTCGGACGGATCACACCCCAATTCCCCAAGACTTATTATCGTTTCAGACCTGTTTGGAATGGTAACTGACAATTTTACTGGAACCTTTCCCCTGTAACGCTCGAGGATCGTCTTGAGGGACCTGATTTGTCTCGAATCTGCCCCCAATGTGGAAACCTTAACCACAACAGACCTGCTGAAATGTCTTGGAGCGTCTTTCAGGAGGTGTATTTCCTGAGCCAGTATTTTTGGAGAATCAGATTCGCCTTCGCGCAGTCCTGACAGAATCAGGGGCTCTCCGCAATTCAGCAGGTCCCTGGTCTGGGCGTACAAGTCGGAAAAAACAGTTACTTCCACTATGCCTTCCAGATCCTCAAATGTTATGAAGGCCATCCTGTCACCCTTCCTGGTCTGTATCTCCTTGATGGACTTTACCAGTCCAGGAAGCTTTACCAGCGAAGAGTTAGCTACAGAGCCCAGTCGGGGAACGCTGCAATTGGTAAATTCCCTGATTATTGACTCGAAATTCATCAGAGGATGCCCCGTCACATAAAAACCGATGAGATCTTTTTCAAAAGAGAGTTTGACGAGGTCCTCCCACTCCGGAGAGAATGCTATCGGTGGATCGGTGAGGTCACTTGAAGATCCCAGGGAACAATCCATTGAGAAAAGGTTGAACTGACCTTCACTTTGTTCGCGCTGAAAACCGGCGGCCTGTTCCAGAACGGAATCCAGCGAATCGAGCATGGATCGCCGGTTGGGTCCCATACCGTCAAAAGCGCCACACTTGATTAAACTCTCTATTACTTTTTTGTTTACTTTCCGCAGATCAACCCGTCGGGCAAAGTCGAACATTCCGCAAAACGGGCCACCTTCCCTACGCGCCTCGAGAATCGAATTTACAGCGTTTTCTCCAACATTCTTTATGGCTCCCAGTCCAAACACTATCTTGCCATTAGCCACGTGAAAACTCTCGTGGGATTCATTTACGTGCGGAGGCAAGATCTGGAGCCCCATGCTTCTACATTCCGAAATATAGGCTGTAATTTTGTCGGGGTTGCCGGTTTCACAGGTCAGTTGGGCCGCCATGAATTCGGAAGGATAGTGGGCCTTGAGGTAGGCTGTCTGATAGGTGATCATGGCATAAGCCGCAGAGTGGGACTTATTGAAGCCGTAACCGGCAAACTTCTCCATCAGATCGAATATATACGAGGCTTTCTCGGGATCAATCCTGTTCCTGGCCGCCCCCTTTTCAAACCTGGACTTTTGTTCGGCCATTTCAGAAGCTTTTTTCTTGCCCATGGCCCGTCTCAATAAATCAGCCTCACCAAGAGAGTAATCAGCCACTTCTCTGGCGATACTCATCACCTGCTCCTGATAGACTATGACCCCATAGGTCTCTTTCAGGATTGACTCAAGTTGAGCCAGCGGATATTCAATCGGAGTTCTGCCATGTTTTCTGTTGATGAAGTCGTCCACCATTCCAGATTCGAGAGGACCAGGCCGGTAAAGCGCCAGAATGGCTATGAGATCTTCGAATACTGATGGCTTGAATTTTGTGAGAACATCCCGCATTCCGGAAGATTCCAACTGGAAAATTGCCAGAGTGTCGCCCTTTGAGAGCATTTCGAAAGTCTGTGAGTCATCGTAGGGAATGTTTTCTATATCAAAATCATGTTTCTGACCTTCGCGGATAAGTTTTATGGCGCCATTCAAAACCGTCAGTGTTTTCAATCCGAGAAAATCGAATTTTACCAGACCAATCTTTTCCACCCATGTCATGTCGAATTGCGTCAGCGTTTCATCGTTCTGACCTTTATAAAGAGGTAGCCTTTCTACCAGGGGTTGATCAGAAATGACCACTCCTGCTGCATGGGTCGAGGCATGCCTTGTGATTCCCTCCAACGATTTTGCCGTAGTGATGAGGTCACTAACCTCGGCTGATGAAGCCATCATCTCTTTGAGGCGAGGTTCATCCCTGAGGGCTTTGTCCAGTGTCATCTTGAGGGCATCTGGAATCAGTTTGGCGATCTGATCGGCCTCAGCGTACGGGAAACCAAGGACCCGGGCGACATCCCTGACTACCGCCTTGGCCTGCATGCGACCGAAAGTTATTATTTGAGCTACGCTATCCCGGCCGTATTTGTTGGACACATATTCGATTACTTTGTCCCTGCCCTGCGTGCAGAAGTCCACATCTATATCAGGCATGCTTTTGCGCTCTGGATTGAGAAACCTTTCAAAAAGCAGATTATATTTGATGGGATCAATGTCGGTGATCCCCAGGGAGTATGCAGCCAACGAGCCTGCGGCCGAACCCCGCCCAGGACCAACAGGAATGTCGTGTCCTTTTGCGAAGTTGATAAAATCTGCGACTATCAGGAAGTAACCGGAGAAACCCATTTCCTGTATTAGTTTTATCTCATTGGAAAGTCGTGTCCTGTACCTGGACAAATTCTCTTCGGATAACTCTCCCGACTTGGCCTGCCTGCCGATCCGCAATTCGAAACCGGCTCGCGCATCCTTCTCGAATCTGTCCCTCAGAGTCTCACCCGTTCCCAGATTGAACCTGGGCATGTGAACCTGTCCAAATTCCAGCAACAGGCCGCATCTGTCGGCTATCTCGAGCGTGTTCCGTAAGGCGGAAGGATGGTTGCGAAAATCATAAGCCATGATCTCAGGCGATTTGACATAAAACTGTTCAGTACTGAAAGACATCCTGTTGGCGTCTTCCAGTTTCTTGCCGGTTTGAATGCAGAGTAGTATTTCATGCGCTCTGTGATCTCTTTGATCCAGGTAATGACAGTCGTTGGTGGCCACAGTCCCCACACCAAGACGATCCGCAAACTCTATCAGCTTTTCATTGACCTTGCGCTGCTCCTCAATCCCGTTCTCTTGAATCTCCAGATAGTAGCGATTTGAACTGAATACTTCCTTGTGCCAGGCCGCCGCTTCATAGGCCGCTTTCTCATCGTTCCTGAGAATTTTGTCGGCCACCTCGCCTTTTATACAGGCGCTCAGACAGATCAACCCCTCGTTGTATTTTTCCAGGATTTCTCGATCTACTCTGGGCTTGTAATAGAAACCTTCCTGAAACCCGAGAGTTACCAGTTTACATAAGTTTTTGTATCCCTTAATGTTTTCGCACAGAAGTATCAAATGGTTGGCTCTGGAGTCTCCATTTCGCGCCCCTTTATCATGGCGTGATCCAGGCGCAACATAAACCTCGCAACCAATAATCGGCTTCAATCCATTGGACTGGACGCTTGAATAAAACTCCATTGCTCCGAACAGAACCCCGTGGTCCGTCATGGCTACTGCAGGCATCTTGAATTCCTTGATCTTTGTTATGAGATCAGGAATCTTTATTGCGCCGTCCAGTAAAGAGTATTGAGTATGCAAATGCAGATGGACAAATTCGGCAGAACCCATTCCAGCTCCTAATGGATTTGTTAATTTTTCAAGGTCTGTTTCAGGCCGTCAACCATATCACTGAGACATTTGTCATTCAATCTGTTTTAGAAATTTCATTCCCTTTTTGGTTTCACTCCATGACTTAATCTATCAGCAAATCGCATGAATTCAGAGTTTTATAGATAATAAATGCTATTATAATCAGAATGATATTGACATTATCTCATTTAATAGATTAAAATACGGACATTAGCAGTGTGCCACAACATAGGGGACAGTTATGCATTTAGCTGCTCCTGTCGGCGTCATTTGGGTTATTTTCCGGGTATACCCGGAAGGCGACTGAGGCTTGCATCCAAATATACTACGGTAAACATTATTTATTAACTGATACTTATAGCTGAAAGCTTGACTAACTATGACAATTGCCGAAAACAGTCTTCTGAAAATGGCTCTTAACACCGTGACCAGCTTTGTCGTACAGCTTGGCGGCGCGTTGATGATGACTGTTATGGCTATCAAAATGTTCTTTTTGCCTCCGTACAGGGGCCGGGAATTTCTTCGCCATCTGGACTTCGTGGGGACTCAATCGGTTTTCCTCATAGTTACTACAGGCGCCTTCACCGGCATGGTGACAGCGCTTCAGGGTTACAACGCCATGCATCGCTATGGGGCGGAATCTCTAGTGGGGGCCACGGTAGCGCTGAGTTTGGCTCGAGAGCTGGGTCCGGTTTTAAGCGCACTAATGGTGACAGGCAGGGTGGGGTCGGCCATGACAGCGGAGCTTGGAAGTATGCGAAATACCCAACAGATAGACGCCTTGGTCAGCATGGCGGTTGATCCTGTGCATTATCTGGTTTCTCCACGTATTGCAGCGTCCATTATCACTCTTCCCTTTCTGGCCTGTATTTACAGTTTTGCGGGCATGGTCGGGGCCTACGTCGTGTCCATTGGTTATCTGGACATCGATCAGGGCGCCTTCATGTCGGGTATCAGGAGCTACGTAGACATCTCGGATATCACGCATGGTTTAACCAAGGCGTTGGTTTTTGGCTTAATCGTGTCCATGGTGGCTTGTTACAAGGGATTCTACGCTACCGGCGGCTCCCGGGGAGTAGGTTTGGCCACAACCAAAGCGGTAGTCACCTCATCCATCATGATTCTCATCGGAGATTACCTGATGACATCGCTGATGTTCTGATTCGGGAAGTTTCATAGAGATAAACTGCAATGATCAAGGTAGAAAATATTCATAAACGGTTTAACCGCCAAAAAGTCCTCGATGGGGTCAGTTTCGGGATTAGCGCCGGCACGGTTACGAGCCTGATGGGTCGGTCCGGGGCAGGAAAATCTGTCCTTTTGAGGATAATGACAGGATTGGATAAGCCGGAATCGGGCGCTGTATGGATCGACGGCAAGAATCTTGTGGGACTGAACTTAAAACAACTAAACAAAATTCGGGTTCGTTTCGGAATCCTCTTTCAGGAAGGCGCTCTCTTCGAGTCCCTGGATGTAAGAGAAAATGTGGCCTTTCCTCTGAGGGAACGCACGAAACTTGCCAATAACAAGATCATGGACATGGTGGACAATCATCTTGAGCAGGTGGGTTTGCTGAACCATGGGCACAAGTTTCCATCGGAACTGTCAGGGGGCATGCGTAAGCGTGCAGGTCTTGCCAGAGCCCTGATCACAAAACCCGACATTGTTTTTTTTGATGAACCGACCAGTGGTCTGGACCCAATCACAAAATCAACCATTTACAGGTTGATCGAAAAGACACATGCCCAGAGAGACATGACCTACGTCATCATAAGTCATGACATCAGGGGAGTTCTCGAAATCTCAAATGAAATTATGGTGCTTAACGACGGCCAAATTGCTGCGAGAGGAAAACCTGAAGAGTTGTCTCAAAGCGCAGATCCTCTGGTTCGTCAATTTTTGACCGGTTCGCCGGATGGTCCGATCAAGATTGACTGAGAAAGGCAATTATTCATGAACAGATTCTCTCTTGAGCTTCGAGTAGGGGTATTCTTCCTGATCTCATTGGGAATTATCGCCTATGTCTGGTTCAAGGTCCTGGATTTGGGTTCCCCTAACGGATTCAATCTGACAGCGAAATTCCGTTCCGTTGAAGGCATCTCCCCCGGTAGCCAGGTTCAAATTGCCGGTATCAAGGTTGGCTCGGTCAAAGAGATAACTTTTGAGCCTGACACCGGACGTGCGGTAGTGTTGCTCAGTCTGAACGAGTCATACCGAAATCTTGTTCCTGAAGGCTCTCGTCTGATGGTTAGGACCAGAGGGCTGTTGGGGGATCGTTTCCTGGTAATAGAACCGGGAAAACCAAACGCAAGAAAATTGAAATCCGGAGAAGAAATTAAACTGGTTAATGAACCTACTGACACGCAGAAGGTTTTGGAGAGCCTTGCGGTTGTGTCTCAGGATCTACAGGTAATTACGGCGGAAACACGCAGACAGATTGTGGATGAAAAAGGGGCTCAAAAAATAGACCGAATACTCAGCAATACGGACGCATTTACCAAGGACGCCAAGGAGTTGATCTCGTCCAACAAGGAAAAAATCAACGTGACAGTGGCTAACGCCGATAGCGCCGTAAAGGGCATCAACGAGGTCGTCGCAAGAAACCAGCCCAAGATCAACAAATCGGTTGACGACATGCAGAACTTCTCAAGTAACCTTGACAAGACCGGCTCCAAGTTCGATCAGCTTGCCACCGATCTGGGGGGACTGACCCGGGACGTGAAGTCCGGTAAGGGCACCCTGGGTAGACTAATTACGGATGAATCCCTGCACAGGGAAGCTCAAGGACTGGTGAGAGATTTCAGAGGACTTTCACAGAAGGTCCAAAACGGTCCCGGAACCATAGGGCGGCTCATTAACGATCCTGAAATCTATTTCGAGGCACGCAGGGCAATCCGCAACATGAACAAAACTGCCGAGGAAGTTTCTGAAGTGACTCCTATCAGCACTCTGGCAATTGTTCTCGGATCCATATTCAGGTAAGGGGTGGCCGGAAAATGACGCCGGCTGGAAATAGCATAATGAACAGCAATTCCGGACAAATCACCGGAGGGGTAGCTCCGCCAGTTTCCGGATTTG
Organism: uncultured Desulfomonile sp.; assembly: GCA_964401595.1. Taxonomy (GTDB): domain Bacteria; phylum Desulfobacterota; class Desulfomonilia; order Desulfomonilales; family Desulfomonilaceae; genus CAITZA01. Next base: position 2,884 of record CAYNZA010000012.1, on the reverse strand, counting down.
TGGAGTTGAAGTCATCTACACGGGGGATCGGCTTCATGAGGTTCACGCTGCTGTTTATGCTCGCGCTGACACTGAACACGGTTTCGAGCACGGATAGCCCGGCATCCATATACAACTTTCTCCGAATCTCGACACCGGGAACCTTTTTCGCGCTGGATCCCGACTTTACCATACGCCGTATAGATCCCAGAGCCGACAGCCACACATGGACCGTTGCCAATGGATGGGGCATCCCTCCTTTCTTTTTCAGGAGTAAGGTCGAAGGAAAATTCGAACGCCTTGATGTGATGTATCCTATCGGCTTCAAGGAAGAATCTTATTTTCAGAAGAAGATTCGCATTATGCCTGTCTATGACGCCTGGTGGTCAAAACTGCCTCCTTTCGATCATTATTCAAGAATGCTGACGATGTTCAAGGGACGCTCGGACATGGGTCAGGATTATTGGGGGTTCTTTCCTTTCTACGGGTTTTCATACCGACGTTTTGGAGTCGACTCAAACAGGTTTTTTCTGTTTCCACTCTATTACGAGAGTGAAGATGACGGAGCGTTTACACAAAGATTTCTTTGGCCCATAGGAACATATTCCAAAAGTCCGGCACGTAACACACTCAAGGTGTGGCCCTTGTTCGGCAGGGATTCCATTCGAAACGATTATCACAACAGGTTCTTTCTGTGGCCTCTATTTCAGGCTACAGAGAAATATCCGAACACGGAACAGTTCACATCGTTCAGGGCCATGCCTTTTCCGCTGTACATGACCTATGAGACGGCCTACGCCTCGAATGTGGATTTCCTGTGGCCATTCATAAGCTATTATCATCACTATCAGTCTGGTCATAAACGATACAGTTTCAGACCATTTTTCACCTATGGCTCCGGCGGCGGAATTGATGAGTTCAACATCTTATACGTCTACACTTACAAAAAAGACCGTAACAAAGGACATGAATATGGTGGAACGGGTGACGGGTTCATCTCAGCTGGTAAAGAAGAGGTGATGACTGAGCAAAGATTTCTTTTTTTTAGCCGCATTCAGAAACTATACCGCAAAGGAATGCTTGTTTCCGCGAAATACCGGTTCTGGCCTTTTGCTGAATATTCGTGGGATATTGAAAAAGGCAGTTATCTGAAGGTACCTGAAGTAATTACTGTGAGAAATGACTGGTGGGATTTAAACCTTGGAAGATTTCTCAGACTCATCGACTGGCGAGACACTCCGATATCAACCGAGGTAAGTCTTGTCTTTGGATTGAGCCGAAAAAATCAGCTTAAAGATTGCCCTCACATTGACAAGCCACCCAAACCAGGGAACGATGATTGGTCGGAACTCCTGTCGGGCGCTTTTGGCCGAAACTGACAGATGTATCCTCTCGTGGCGGTGTCGCTCTGAACGTCCCTGAAGACGCTGACCAGAGCGGTCGGCGCCTTCCATTTTGCAATTTATATAAAAAAAGCGGCTCACGTAGGAGCCGCCTTATATTTTACAGGCTATTTCATAGCCCAAGACTATTTGTGATCGTGGTGATCTTCCTTTGTGCCATAGCCAAATATCATGGCCTTGAAGTTTTCACTGACCGTCTCACCTGTAGTGGCAAGATACATGTGAGCCACCAGGAAGGCGGCGAACAGAGCCGCAAGTATCAAGTGAATCAGCGCCAGGATTTTCAGGCCACCAATGGCAGCGATTATCCCACCAAAACATTCAGGATACATGTAGAGTACACCGCTGATTAGCAGTATAGGCAAAAAGAGCAACTGGAACTGCAGATAGGCTATTTTCTGCAATGGGTTGAACTTGTTGTCTTCTGATGGGGCATAAGGATGAGGCTCATGTTTGAATATACCGTACCCATAGAACTTGGCCTGCTTGATCATTCCTACCGGAATTTCGCCCTTCCTCGGGAAATAGTGCGAAATTCTTCCGGAAATGATCACGTAAATGATCCATGACACGTAGGATATAACTGCTGCCCACCCGAACCAGTTGTGAACATTGATCCCCCACTGGAACCACCCGGGGAAGCGCTCAGGCCAATGTATCAGGATGCCTGTAAAAATCAGCATGATAATGCACAGAGCCTGGAACCAGTGCCACAGTCTCTCAAACACTGGATGAAGGTAAATTTTCTCGTCGGAGCCATGATGCGGCCCCTTGCGTCTGGTCAAAATCCTGATACCACCATGAAGAACGGGAAGTGCGAATGTTCCAAGCACAACCAAAATCAAAAGTGTGTCCAGCGCAGGTATCCTATGAGCGCCTATGACGTAGCTGAAACGTTCAAACAGATCGCTGTTGATAAATGAAGTCTGGGCCAGATAGGTGAACAGATCGACCGGTGGGGCTTTCTTGTCTGAAAGAATGGTGTCACGTTGATGACATTGCTCACAGCCAACAATTTTGTCACGACCTGCGGGTATATTGTGGACGCCCGGCTTCTCACCCCTGTGGCAGAGCATACAATCCAGTTTCATGTGGCTTGCAAATGCGTTGAGATTGGCGTGAACCTTCTGGTTATCGATTCCATAGGCTTTGTGGCAATCCAGACAGACCTTTTTCTTGAAATCCTTGTCGTAATTTGATTGCGCAGTGCCGTAATGAACGTCATGACATCCGAAGCACGGTGGCGCCTTTGGTCCAAGTTTGTCTCCGTGGGCGCTCGCCTTTATGCTGGTGACTGAATCTTCGTGACATTCCATGCAATCAACGGGGGCCAGTCGCTGGTTGTGGGGGGCTTCAGTGGCATCCTTGTGACATCCGACGCAAGTTATGTCCTTGTGGATGCTGTTGGCGTATTTTGCCTCGTCAATTGAAAGGTTTAACCCTCCAGAGATGAAGGGCGGGCGTTTCCTCGGTTCAGCGGGCTTGTCTGCCACGTTGACCTG